>NZ_JBIIWV010000055.1:0-13317 GCF_044338735.1 Flavobacterium sp.
GGAGTTTTAAAAATAAACAACGAGGAAATAGAGCTTTTTAATAATATAAATACTGGACCTGATGGTTTAGAACCAATTGCTGCAAACCTTTTAGACTTTAGAATTAATAGTCCAGCATTTGACAAAAAGGGAAATTTATGGGTAACCAATAGAGGAACCGATAAAGCTATAAAAGTACTGCGCACAACAAATCAATGGCAATCATATGATATTGGTGACTATATTACGAACGGAAGATTTGCATCAATGGGAATTGATAGAAACGACACTAAATGGTTGCCAACTCGCGATGATGGTGTTATTGCTTTTAATGATACTCGAAACAACAAAACTTTAAGAATAGATGATAGTAGCGGATTGCCTACAACAAATGTTTTATGTATTGCAATTGACAAACGCAACCAATTATGGATAGGTACAGCAGCTGGACTTAGAGTTTTATCTAGTGTAGATCAGTTTTTACAACAAGACGAACTCACGGTTTCAAATATTGTTATACAAGAAGGAGATTTAGCCCAAGAGCTTTTTTATCAGCAAATAATAACTGATATTGCAGTAGATGGCGCCAATAGAAAATGGGTCGCAATTGATAATGGAGGTGTTTTTTTAGTTTCATCAAATGGACAACAAACGCTCTACCAATTTGATAAAAATAATTCTCCACTACCTAGTAATTCAATAAACGATATAGAAATTGACGATGTAACGGGTGAAGTTTTTTTTGCAACCGATAAAGGAATGGTTTCTTTTTTAGGCGTTTCTACCAAGCCAAGTGATAGTTTAGCGGATGTCTATGTTTATCCTAACCCTGTTAGGCCAGGTTTTTCAGGAACTATAAAAATAAGCGGATTAACCGATAAAGCCAATGTAAAAATCACGGATATTGAAGGAAATTTAGTCCACGAAACCACTACTGCTGGCGGAACCATTGAATGGGATACCACCGCCTTTGGAAAATACAAAGTAGCTTCTGGAGTATATATGATTTTTGTGGCTTCACAAGACGGATTAGATTCTACGGTTAAAAAAGTGATGATTATTAGATAATGTTAGTTAAAACAAAAGCCATTGTCCTTTCTTCCTTAAAATATCAAGAAAAAAGCTTGATTGTCAAATGCTTTACGGAAAGCGACGGATTAAAAAGTTATTTTGTTCCAAGCGCCTATTCTAACAAAAAAGTGAACCAAAAAATTGCTTATTTTCAGCCTTTAACCATTATTGAAATCGAAGCCAATCACAAGAATAAAGGCACACTCGAACATTTTAAAGAAATTCGATTAGCACACAGTTACTATTACATAAACACCGATATTGTTAAAAGTACGATTGTTATTTTTCTTTCCGAAATTTTACATCACGCCATCAAAGAAGAAGAAAAAAACCAAAGTTTATTTTCCTTTTTAGAAACGGCACTTCTTTGGTTTGATACGCACAAAGAAACGACCAATTTTCATCTTATTTTGATGATGGAAGTTACAAAATATCTTGGATTTTATCCTGATTTGACCGAACTTGATTTTCCTTATTTTGACATCAAAGAAGGTTATTTTACGCCATTTCAAAGCATCAATTCGTTAACCCAACACGAAACACATTTGTTTAAACGATTATTACAATTAAAGTTTGATTCAGACCAAAAAATATTTGCAGGAATTGAACGCCAATTGCTGTTAAAAATTCTTTTAGATTTCTTCACTTTACATCTCGATGGCTTTAAAAAACCAAAATCTTTAGATGTCTTAACAGAAGTTTTTTCTTAATAGACAACTTTTGCCTTTTACCTTTTGCCTTTTACCTATAAATCATTACTTTCGCAAATTGATTTAAGTAAGCGACAAAATGAGTACAAAATTTACTGAATACAAAGGACTTGACTTGCCCACAGTGGCATCAGAAGTTCTTGATTTTTGGAAAAAAAACAACATCTTTGAACAATCGGTAACTTCTCGTGAAGGGGCTACGCCGTATGTCTTTTTTGAAGGACCACCTTCTGCAAACGGATTACCTGGAATTCACCACGTGATGGCGCGTGCTATTAAAGATATTTTTTGTCGATATAAAACTCAAAAAGGCTACCAAGTTAAACGAAAAGCAGGTTGGGATACACACGGCTTGCCTGTAGAATTAGGTACCGAAAAAGAATTGGGTATCACCAAAGAAGACATCGGAAAGACCATTTCAGTTTCAGATTACAATGAAGCGTGTAAGAAAACAGTAATGCGATACACCGACGTGTGGAACGACTTGACCGAAAAAATGGGCTATTGGGTAGATATGGAAGATCCTTATGTGACTTATAAATCCAAATATATGGAATCGGTTTGGTGGTTGCTTAAACAAATTTACAACAAAGATTTGCTTTACAAAGGGTACACCATTCAACCGTATTCACCAAAAGCAGGAACAGGATTATCTTCACACGAAGTAAACCAACCTGGTTCGTATCGTGATGTTACGGATACGACTGTAGTAGCGCAATTTAAAACTAAAAACGAAACGTTATCAAACTTTTTACAAGATTTTGGAGACATACATATTTTAGCTTGGACAACTACGCCTTGGACATTGCCAAGTAATACCGCTTTAACAGTGGGTCCAAAAATCGATTATGTTTTAGTTGAAACGTTCAATCAATATACCTTCCGACCAGTAAAAGTAATTTTAGCTAAGAATTTAATGGGAAAACAATTCGGAAAAGGATTTTTTGCTTCAACCGAACCGTCTGATTATGAAAATTTCAAAGAAGGCGATAAAAATATTCCATATCAAATCCTAGCCGAATGCAAAGGTTCAGATTTAGTCGGAATTCGTTACGAACAATTGATGCCATTAGCGTTACCGTATCAAAATCCTGAAAATGCGTTTCGAGTAATTGCTGGAGATTTCGTCACTACTGAAGACGGAACTGGAATTGTACACACCGCACCTACATTTGGAGCAGATGATGCTAAAGTGGCAAAAGAAGCTACTCCAGAAGTACCACCAATGTTGGTTTTGGATGAAAATGGAAATGCAGTTCCTTTGGTAGATTTACAAGGGAAATTCATCCAAAATTTAGGAGAATATTCTGGGAAATATGTAAAGAACGAATATTACAACGAAGGCGAAGCACCAGAACGCTCTGCAGATGTAGAAATTGCTATCCAATTAAAAGAAGAAAACAAAGCCTTTAAGGTAGAAAAATACGTACACAGTTACCCACATTGTTGGAGAACAGACAAACCCATTTTATACTATCCATTAGATTCTTGGTTCATCAAAGTAACCGAAATCAAAGACAGAATGTTCGATTTAAACGAAACCATCAACTGGAAGCCAAAAGCTACAGGAGAAGGTCGTTTTGGGAACTGGTTGAAAAATGCCAACGATTGGAATTTATCGCGTTCAAGATATTGGGGAATTCCTTTACCTATTTGGAGAAACGAAGAAGGAACAGAAGAAATTTTAGTAGGTTCAGTAGCAGAATTAGTTCAAGAAATTGAAAAAGCAATTGCCGCTGGTTTTATGACTGAAAATCCATTTAAAGGATTCGAAATCGGAAATATGACTGAAGAAAATTACGATTTAGTCGATTTACACAAAAATGTGGTGGACGAAATTATACTGGTATCAGCATCAGGCAAACCCATGAAACGCGAAACTGATTTAATTGATGTTTGGTTCGATTCGGGTGCGATGCCTTATGCACAATGGCATTATCCTTTCGAAAACAAGGATAAAATTGACGAAAATAAAGATTTCCCTGCCGATTTTATCGCTGAAGGAGTGGATCAAACACGTGGTTGGTTTTATACCTTACACGCCATTTCTACGTTAGTTTTTGATAAAATTGCCTATAAAAATGTGGTGTCAAATGGTTTAGTATTAGACAAAAACGGACAAAAAATGTCAAAACGTTTAGGAAATGCTGCTGATCCGTTTGATACGTTAGCCGAATATGGCCCTGATGCTACACGTTGGTATATGATTTCAAATGCCAATCCGTGGGATAATTTAAAATTTGATTTAGAAGGTATTGCTGAGGTGCGCCGAAAATTCTTTGGAACGCTTTATAACACATATTCGTTCTTTGCTTTATATGCTAATATTGATGGATTTACCTACAGTGAAGCCGAAGTTCCTTTAGCAGAACGACCAGAAATTGATCGTTGGATTTTATCTGAATTACATACGCTTATTCAAGTGGTTGATGCTGCTTACGCGGATTATGAACCTACAAAAGCTGCACGTGCTATTTCTGATTTTGTTCAGGAAAACCTTAGTAACTGGTATGTTCGTTTGTGTAGAAGACGTTTCTGGAAAGGCGAATACGCTCAAGATAAAATTGCCGCATACCAAACACTTTATACGTGTTTAGTTACGGTTTCTAAGTTAAGCGCACCAATTGCTCCATTTTTCATGGATAAACTTTACAAAGATTTAACGCAAGCAACATCTTCAGAAAAATCAAACAGTGTACATTTGGCCCTGTTTCCAGTTTCGGTTGAAAACTTTGTTGATAAATCCCTGGAAAGCAAAATGTTAAAAGCACAAACCATTTCATCATTGGTATTATCGCTTCGTAAAAAGGAAATGATTAAAGTGCGTCAACCATTACAAAAGGTAATGATTCCAGTACTTGACAATGTATTTAGAGCTGAAGTTGAAGCCATTTCAGACCTGATAAAAGCCGAGGTAAACGTAAAAGAAATTGAGCTTTTAGACGATGCATCAGGCGTTTTGGTGAAACAGATAAAGCCTAATTTTAAAACACTTGGGCCGCGTTTTGGAAAAGATATGCGGTTGATTTCCAAAGAGATACAAAATTTAAACCAAGAACAAATCAATCAATTAGATAGAGAAAATTCGTTGGAAATTAGTATATCAGGAAAAAGTATAACTTTATCATCCGACGATGTGGAAATCACTTCGCAAGATATTCCGGGCTGGTTGGTGGCTAATGCAAACGGAATAACTGTAGCCTTAGACATTACCATTTCTGAAGAATTGCGTAAAGAAGGGATAGCGAGAGAGTTGGTAAATCGTATTCAGAACATTAGAAAAGATTCTGGTTTTGAAGTAACCGATAAGATTGTGGTTAAAATGGGAAAAAATCCGCAAATTGAAGCAGCAGTATTTGCAAATTCAGAATATATTAAATCGGAAACATTAACAAAAACCCTACTTTTTGAAGATAAAATTGAAAACGGTATAGAAATTGAATTTGATGACATAAAAACAAGTATATTCATTTCAAAATAAAAAATTAACGAGTTATTTAAAAGTATAATTAAAATAATTGAAAGTATGATAGAGGAGCAATTAAGATATTCAGACTCAGATTTAGCAGAATTCAAAGCATTAATTCATGCTAAATTAGACAAGGCAAAAGGAGACTTAGAACTTATTAAAAGTGCTTATATGAATGATTTAAATAATGGAACTGATGACACATCGCCAACATTTAAAGCGTTTGAAGAAGGTAGTGAAACCATGAGTAAAGAGGCAAATTCACAATTGGCCATTCGTCAAGAAAAGTTTATTAGAGATTTAAAAAACGCCTTAATTCGTATTGAAAATAAAACCTACGGATTATGTAAAGTTACAGGCAAATTAATTAATAAAGAACGTTTAAAAATCGTCCCTCATGCTACAATGAGTATCGAAGCAAAAAATTTGCAACGTTAATCTTTTTACAAAATTTTACTAACGCTCCGCTTGGAGCGTTTTTTATTTGATAAAAACTACTATTTTTGCTAAAAATTTTCAAATGTCTTTAAAGAAAGCCTACTTACTAATTATTAGTATTTTATTAATCGATCAAATTTCGAAAATCTATATCAAGACGCATTTTTTCATTAATGAAGAAGTAAAAGTATTTGATTGGTTTAGAATTCATTTTATCGAGAATGAAGGCATGGCTTGGGGTGCTGAAATTCCAGGAGAATATGGGAAATTGATTTTAACCTTATTCAGAATTGTGGCAGTAGGCGGTATTGCCTGGTGGTTGTGGGATTCGGTTAGAAAACAAGCCTCAAATTTTCTTATTGTAGCGGTTGCATTGATTTTTACAGGCGCCTTAGGAAACATTATTGACTCGGTTTTTTATGGGGTAATTTTTAACGATAGTTATCATCAAGTGGCTACAGCTTTTTCAGACCAACCATACGGAACTTGGTTTCATGGTGAAGTAGTAGATATGTTTTATTTTCCAATGTGGGATGGAAATTTACCCTCTTGGTTACCATTTTGGGGCGGAAAACACTTTACTTTTTTTAATGCTATTTTTAATATAGCTGATATGGCAATTTCTACTGGTGTTGGGATTTTAATTGTGTTTAACAAAAGAGCTTTTGCGGCACCTAAAGAAGAAGCGCATCTGGCAGAAGATTAATTCGTAAAAGAGAAAATCGCGTCAGGTGTAACACAAAAATCCAATTTCATATCACTTTCAGAAACAGCCTCAATTTTTTCTTCTGGAGGGAAAAACGATAATCCAATTTTAATCGTTTCGGGGTTGCATTTACTGAGAAAGTTATCGTAAAATCCTTTTCCGTATCCCACACGATTTCCTTGTTTGTCGAAAGCTAGAAGCGGCACAAAAACCACATCAATTTTTACATCTGGAACTTCTAAACCATCAACAGGTTCAGGAACGTTGTAACTATTCTTTTTAATTTTGGTGTTATCCGTTAATAAAAAATGCGTCATGTTCAATGTTTCAAAATTACATTTCGAAATGACGATTTCTTTATCTTTTCCGGCTAAAATTTGTAAAATATATTCAGTATTGATTTCTTTTTGTTCCTCAATCGTTAAGAATAAATGATAATACAGTTTGTCCCAAATGTCTAGGCGCAACAATTGGTTCGCAATCGCCAAACTTTTGGCTTCGATTTCTTCTTGAGTTAACGATTGTCTTAATACTTTGTACTTACTTCTTAATACCTTTTTATCCATTTACAGACGCTTTCAATTCGTCTATAAAAGTAGTTAAATGTTCTATTTCTACGTGATCCATCACCACAATTTTATACCATTTGTTGTTTTCATTGTGTTGTTGAGGAACCAAATCATACTTTTCAGCAATTTTTTCTGGAATGGATTCCGAATGAATGGTTACGATATTCATAAACGGTTCGCGGAAATATTGGATATTCAATAGGTCTAATTCGTGACATAAAAATTGGGTACGCATTTGTAAAATACTTACTTTTTCAAACCAGCCAAAAGCACCATAGGTAAATAAAATCATCCAAACTGCCACTGCATTCGCGCCAGAACGACTTCCACAAAGGGTTAAATCCATTCCTTCTACATATTCCGCTTCTTTAGTTAGCACGTTTTCGATTAAACCTTTTCGGCAAATAAAAACGCCAGTTCCATAAGGAGCTTGCAGCATTTTGTGCGCATCAATCGTAATGGAACTAATTTTCGGATTGCTAAAGTTGATATTCGTTTTTTGATTGCTAAACGGATACACAAATCCGCCATAAGCGCCATCAATATGTAGGCGATAAGTAACATTGTGTTTTTCTAAAATCGAAGTATAATCATCAGGATTATCAACCGAACCAAACATGGTAGTTCCCATATTAGAAACGGCGATGAAATATTTTTTGCCATTATTTTTTGCTTCTGAAATGATGTTATCCAATCCATTCACGTCTATTTCACGATTTTCAAAACCAACGGGAATTTTCAACCAATCAATTTGCAATAAATTCGAAGCCTTTGGAATAGAATAATGCGTGTCTTCCGAAGCTAAAATAGCTATTTCGTCTAATTTAGCATCAAAATTATGCAGAAATTCATTTCTAAAAACCCAAATTGCTTGAATGTTTGCTTCCGTTCCACCTGGAGCGATGTAACCATCAAACTCATTTTCTTTAGCTTTAAAAATATCAACAGCAATTACATTTAATACTTCGCGTTCGATTTCTTGTGTGCCGTAAAATGCTTTTTCTGAAGTACCAAAAGTGTGACATCCGATATTATTTGGATTAGCCACATAGGTTTGAAGGGTTGGTGCATCTTTTAAAAATGGCGCATCGTCATAAAAAACACGACTGTCTAACTTAGAAGCTGGATAGCCTAAAGAAGCGTCTTTTGAGAAGTTAACATTATCGTGTAAGGCTTTATCAATTCTTACTTTTCTTTCTTCGTGGGTAAGTTTTTTCCAAAAATCCATGTCTAAAAATTTTCACGAAAATACAGTAAGCCAAATCAATAAAACATGATAATTGTTAGCTTTTCAATTCTAAATGGGTAGAAATGTGAAAAATAGCATCCCCTTGATAAATAATTGGCGCATCGTTTACATTAATAATATATCCTTCATGCGGCGCTTTGACTTTATGTTCAACTTTTCCATAGGGGTCAGAAATAGTGGCTAATAAATCCCCTTTTTTAACAAAACTACCAATGATAGCTGTCCCATGAAACATGCCCGAGTATTTTGCCCTAACCCAACTTGATTTTTCAATATATATGGTTTTGTGGGTTGGAATTATAACTTTTTTTCTCGGATTTAGCATGCCTAAATGATCTAAAAAACGCTTAGCTCCTTCCAAAGCTTCTTGTGTAACGGTGTCATTTAAGTCTAATGATTTTCCGCCTTCGAAAAGTAACATTTTTACATCTAGTTTATCGCAAGAATTTCGAAACGTACCCGAAATATTCTTCGAATACAACGTAAAAGGCGCATTAAAAACATCGGAAAGTTTTTTTAATTCTTTGTTTTCGGGAACAATTCTAATTTGTGGGGCATTAAATCGACTAGCGCCACCAGCATGAAAATCAATTGCGTAATCAATATGCGGCATAATATCTTTCAAAATATAATAAGCAAAACGACTGGCTAACGAACCCGTTTTACTTCCTGGGAAAACCCTATTCAAATCGCGACCATCAGGAAATTCTCTTGTTTTATTGATGAATCCAAAAATATTAATGATTGGAATACATATAATGGTTCCTCGTTTTGGTTTGTTGATTTTTTGAACAATAAACTGCCTCACAATTTCAGTCCCGTTGATTTCATCGCCGTGTAAACATGCTGTGAACAACACTGTTGGACCATCTAATTTTGAACGTTCCACAATGATCGGAATTTTCAATTTGGTCATGGTGTGTAACTTTGCAATTTCCATGTTAATGGTCTTGCTTTCACCAGCTAAAATGGTTTCTTTGAGGATTACAAGTGGTTTTGAGACTGTCATTTTTAAAATCTAAAGTGTTAAAAATACAAAAACAAATTCCATTTAGGAACACAGATTTAAGAAATTTGAGAAATTAACTATGTAAACGCAAAGAGCGCAAAGATTTACGCTAAGTTCGCCAAGTTTAAAATCTGTTTAATCTGCGCTGCAATGCATCCGTTTTATCCGCGTTCCAATTAAAACAAATCTATTATCTTTGTTCTTTACTCTTTTTTAAAAATGCAAACACCATTAGAACTTCAAATCCAAACCTTGCCCGATAATCCAGGCGTGTATCAGTATTATGATAAGGATGGGAAAATTCTATATGTTGGGAAAGCGAAAAACTTAAAAAAACGCGTTCAATCGTATTTCACCAAGAATCATGACAATTATAAAACTTCGGTTTTGGTTAAGAAAATTGTTACGATAAAACACATTGTCGTTCCTACGGAAACCGATGCTTTATTATTGGAAAACAATCTGATAAAAAAGTTGCAACCGCGTTATAATGTATTACTTCGAGATGATAAAACCTATCCTTGGATTTGCATCAAAAACGAACGATTTCCTAGAATATTCTCTACCCGAAAAATGATTAAAGATGGTTCAGAATATTTTGGACCTTATACGAGTTTTAAAACCGTTCATACGATTTTAGATTTAATCAAAGAATTATATCCGTTGCGAACTTGTAATTACGATTTATCGAAAGCGAATATCGATTCGGGAAAATATAAAGTATGTCTGGAATATCATATTGGCAATTGCAAAGGACCCTGTGAAGATTATGAGTCGTTGGAAAATTATCAAAATCAAGTAGAGAAAATCCGTCAAATTTTAAAAGGAAATTTCAAAGAAAGTTTGAAAGATTTTAAAAAATTGATGACCGAATTGGCTCAAGAAATGCAATTTGAAGCCGCTCAAAAAATCAAGGAGAAAATAGAAGTTTTGGAGAATTATCAATCGCGTTCAACGGTTTTAAATCCAAAAATTACCAATTTAGATGTGTTTTCCATTATTTCAGATGAAACGATGGCCTATGTAAACTTTTTACAAATTTCGCATGGCGCAATTGTGCGTTCGCATACGCTGGAATTAAAGAAAAAATTAGACGAAACCAACGAAGAATTGCTAGAATTGGCAGTAGTAGAATTACGCGAACGATTTCATTTGAATGCAAAAGAAATTGTTGTGCCGTTTACGATAGATTTAGGTGAAACTATAAAAATTACGGTGCCACAACTAGGCGATAAAAAGCACATTTTAGAACTATCAGAACGCAATGCTAAATATTATCGATTAGATCAATTAAAACAAATCCAAATAGTAGATCCAGAACGCCATACTAATCGGATTATGGCTCAAATGCAAAAAGATTTGCGACTATCAGTTGAACCAAGACATATTGAGTGTTTTGATAATTCGAATATTCAAGGAACAAATCCTGTTTCTGCTTGTGTGGTTTTTAAAGATGGAAAGCCCAGCAAAAAAGATTACCGCCATTTTAACATTAAAACCGTTGAAGGGCCAAATGATTTTGCCTCAATGGAAGAAGTAGTATACCGAAGATATAAACGAATGTTAGATGAAAATCAGTCCTTACCGCAATTGATTATTATTGATGGAGGAAAAGGGCAATTATCATCAGCATTAAAAAGTATTGATGATTTAGGATTACGAGGAAAAATTGCAATTATTGGTATTGCAAAACGGTTGGAAGAATTATTTTATCCAGGCGATTCGGCACCCTTATATTTAGATAAAAAATCGGAAACTTTGAAAGTAATTCAGTTTTTACGAAATGAAGCACACCGATTCGGAATAACCCATCATCGCGATAAGCGAAGCAAATCGGCATTAAATAATAGTTTAGAAAGTATTCCGGGTATTGGTGAAAAAACGATGATTACTTTAATAAAACATTTTAAAAGTGTTAAAAGACTTCAAAATGCAAATGAAAAAGAAATTTCGGAAGTAATAGGCCTTTCAAAAGCCAAAAAAATTTCCGACTTTTACAAGACTAATAATTGAGTTGCATGAAAAAACACCTTTTGCTTTTAAGTTTATTAATGGTGATCCAAGTGAGTTTTGGTCAAGAATTGTCGCGCCCAAAAATTGGATTAGTATTAAGTGGCGGAGGCGCAAAAGGATTAGCCCATATTGGAGTTTTAAAAGTAATTGATTCGCTGGGCATTAAAGTAGATTATATATCGGGCACAAGTATGGGAGCAGTAGTAGGAGGATTATATGCTTCAGGATATAATGCTCATCAACTGGATTCTATTTTCTCATCAATTGATGTGGATGCACTCTTGCAAGACTACACACCACGTGAATCAAAATCGTTTTATGAAAAGAGAAATGATGAAATTTATGCCTTAACCTTACCTTTTACAAATTTTAAATTAGGACTTCCTTCTGGACTTTCAAAAGGGCTGTATAATTTTAATTTAATATCAAGATTAACAAAACATGTAAGCCACATAAGAGATTTTGATGAACTTCCTATACCTTTTTTGTGCATGGCCACCGATTTAGAAACAGGGGAACAAAATTCACTTGACTCAGGCATACTAGCCCAAGCTATAATTGCAAGCGGAGCAATACCTTCTTTATACAATCCTGTTGAAATTAATGGGAAAACACTTATAGATGGTGGAGTGGTTAATAATTATCCTGTAGAAGAGTTAAAAAATAGAGGAATAGATTTTATTATTGGGGTTGATGTTCAAGAGGGATTAAAAAACAGAGAGCAGTTAAAAGATGTAACTTCGGTACTTTCTCAAATAAATAATTTTTCTATGATAGAGAAAATGGAGGGAAAGCGAAGTTTGACAAATATTTACATTCAGCCCGAAATTAAAGGCTTTTCCGTAGTTTCTTTTGATAAAGGTCCTGAAATAATTAAAAAAGGTGCTGAGAAAGCAAAAACGTTCATTAATCAATTACTTCCATTAGTTGAAAATAACAAACGACCAGCTATTAAAGTGGCTTATCAAGATTCTATTTATATAGAAGTAATAGATTTTAACAATTTAGAAAATTATACACGCGCTTATATTTTAGGTAAATTAAGATTCAGAAATAACACAAAAATTTCACATAATCAATTAGAAAAAGGAATTTCAACATTAAATGCCACACAAAATTTTAGCGCAATTACTTATTCTTTAGAAAAAATACAAAAAGGAGAACGATTAACTTTAAATTTAAAAGAAAATAAAAATAATACATTTTTAAAATTTGGAATTCATTATGATGATTTGTATAAAAGTGGCGTATTGGTAAATTATACCCATAAAAGGATTGCTACTAAAAATGATGTTGTTTCTTTAGATGTAATTCTTGGCGATAATTTCAGGTATAATTTTGATTATTATATAGATAATGGATTTTATTGGAGTTTTGGATTCAATTCAAAGTTAAATTCATTTAATAGAAATATTTCAACCGATTTTGACAATGGGATTGTTTTATCAAATTTAGATATTAATTCGGTTAATATTGATTTTACAGATTTAACTAATCAGGCTTATTTGCAAACAATTTTTGTTCAAAAATTTTCGGTTGGAGCCGGACTAGAATTTAAATATTTGAAAATAGCATCTCAAACACTACAAAACACGACTCCAATTTTTGATAAAAGTGATTATTTGTCGGCATTTGGATTCATCAAATATGATTCATTCAATCAAAAATATTTTCCTAAGAAAGGATGGTCGTTTTTTGGTGAAATGAAAACATTTCTTTACTCAACAGATTATACCAACCAGTTTGAACGTTTTTCAATTGTAAAAACCGAAGCCGGAATTGTCATCGAGCCGATCAAAAGACTTACTTTTAGGTCACATTCAGAGATTGGATTTGCTGTTGGAGAACGCACCATTTCCTTCTTTGATTTTGTACTAGGCGGATATGGATTTGTTCCAGCAAATAACTTTAAACCCTTTTTTGGGTATAATTTTTTAAGTTTATCAGGAGATAGTTATGCAAAACAAACAGCAACTGTTGATTATGAATTTTATAAAAAGCACCACATTAATTTTACAGGTAATTTTGCAAATGTGGGCAATAGAATTTTTGAACATTTAGAAGATTGGTTAAAAAAACCAAAACATACAGGATATGCCATAGG
>NZ_JBIIWV010000186.1:0-3902 GCF_044338735.1 Flavobacterium sp.
ACTGGAAATGGTACAGGTATTGTTCGTGAATTAATTGAAAATAATAACTCAGCACAAATTGTAATTCAGCTGATAGTTTCACCTACTTTTAATGTGTTAGAAGATATTAAATCGTGTAATTTAGGTTTCTCTCGAGGCATTTTTGATTTTTCAAATTATGAAGAACTTATTAAAACAGACCCAAATGACACAGTATCATTTTATGAAAGCAATTCAAATGCAATTGCGGCTATTTACCCAATATTAAACACCTCTAGTTATGAAGCACAAACTACTCCTAAAGAAATTTTTGTTCGAATAGATAACGAAAATTGTTACGCCATTAGCTCCTTTAATTTGACAACAAGAAATTGCCCGCCTACAGTTTACAATGCTGTTTCTGCAAATGGAGATGGTTTAAACGATACTTTTTTCATTGACGGTTTGCGTGATGTTTTTGTGAATTTTAAATTAGAAATATACAATCGTTGGGGAAAACATCTATGGACAGGAACAAACAATAAAGAAAATTGGGACGGAACTGTTGAACATGGATTTGGAGATTATAAAGCACCCGATGGTACTTATTTTTACTTACTGTATCTTAACGACCCAGATTATCCTGAAACACTAGTGGGATACTTGTATATTGCACAGTAATTATTTTCAAAAAATAGTATTTATAGTAGTCAACAAATGTTAAATTCTAAATTCATATCCTCTTACATATCAGATAATTTTTATCTTTAACCTTTCCTTAAATAAAAAAAATGAGAAAATTATTAGTATTACTCCTGTTTTTGTTGACTATTTCAGGTCATTCACAAGAATATTTCCCAAAAAATGATGGTGTAAAACAAAGCTTTAAAAATTACACAGCTTTTACAAACGCTACAATTTATTTATCTGCGACTCAAAAAATTGAAAAAGCAACCTTATTAATTAAGGAAAATAAAATTATTGAAGCAGGGACAAATGTTACTATCCCAAGAGGTGCTGCAATAATAGATGCTTCAGGTAAAACAATCTATCCTTCGTTCATCGATTTATACAGCGAATTTGGAATTAACAAACCCAATGCGAGACCTTCTGGGAATTTCACGCCACAATATGATGCCAATCGCGAAGGATTTTATTGGAACGACCACATAAAACCAGAATACAATGCTTACGAAAACTTAAATTACGATTCAAAAGGAGCTGGTAATCTGAGAGAAGTTGGTTTTGGAACGGTTTTAAGCCATCATAACGATGGAGTAATTGCAGGAACAGGTTTGCTTTGGACTCTAAATGACTTTGGTACTAATGCAGATAGAATGTTGAAAGATAAAGTTTCGCAACATTTTACTTTTAGCCGAAGTAAATTTACAAAACAAAGTTATCCTTCATCAATGATGGGAAGTATGGCATTACTTCGCCAAGTATTTCACGATGCAAAATGGTATGCACAAGGAAACGCTTCCAATAAAGATTTTTCATTAGAAGCATTCAATTCAAATAAATCACTACTGCAAATTTTTAATGCAGGAGACAAATTAAATGCCCTAAGAACAGCAAAATTAGGAGATGAATTCGGAATAAAATACCTAATCAAAGGGAGTGGAAACGAATTTGAGCGCATTGATGAAATCAAAAAATCGGGTGCAACATTTATAATTCCAATAAATTTTCCTGATGCTTATGATGTTTCTGATCCTTATTTAGCCCAACAAGTAAGCTTGAGCGATATGAAATTTTGGAATCAAGCACCTTTCAACCTGAAAATTCTAGCCGATAATAATATTTCGTTTGTATTAACGACATCAGATTTGAAAGAAACAAAATCGTTCTTGTCAAACTTAAGAAAAGCCGTTTTGTATGGTTTACCAAAAGAAAAAGCATTAATAGCCTTAACCGAAGCACCGGCAAAATTAGTAAATCAATATGATAAAGTAGGTTCTATTTCAAAAGGAAAACTGGCCAACTTCATCATTGTTTCTGGTGATCTTTTTGAAGAAAAAAGCACTATTTTAGAGAATTGGGTTCAAGGAAACCAAAACATAATCGATAAAATCAACCCAACAGATATTAGAGGAACGTATGATTTAGTATTCGATAATCATAAATTTGAATTAAAAATCGATGGTGAAACATCAAAATTTGAAGCCAAAGCCGTTAAAGATAGTATCAATTTTGGAACTAAAATCCAATTTAATGATCCTTGGGTAAATTTGGTTATCAAAAACCAAGATACTACAAAAGCAAATTTTGTAAGACTTTCTGGAACTTTTTCAAAAGATCTAATGCAAGGAAAAGCGGTTTTAGAAAACGGTAATGAAACTTTTTGGACCGCTACTAAAAAAGTAACTGAAGTTAAAGAAGAAGTTAAAAAGAAAGAAGACAAAAAAGAGGAACCAAAAGCACCTTCAATTTATGCCGTAACCTTTCCAAATATTTCTTTTGGAAATGAAATAAAACCAAAACAAGAAACTATTTTATTTAAAAATGTTACGGTTTGGACTGGTGAAAAAGAAGGAAATCTCAAAGAAACCGATGTATTAATTCAAAACGGTAAAATTGTAAAAATTGGCAAAAACTTACCTACTTCAGGGGCAAAAGTGGTTGATGGAACTGGCAAACATTTAACTGCAGGCATCATTGATGAACATTCACATATTGCTATTTCTAATGGAGTTAATGAAGGTGGACAAAATTCATCGGCAGAAGTAACGATTGAAGATGTTGTAAATTCAGAAGACATCAATATTTATCGAAATTTAGCGGGTGGTGTTACTTCGGCGAATTTATTGCATGGTTCAGCGAATCCTATCGGTGGTCGTGCAGCTTTCATAAAATTAAAATGGGGATATGCTCCAGAAGAAATGCTGGTAAAAGAAGCTCCAAAATACATCAAATTTGCCTTAGGTGAAAACGTAAAACAATCAAATTGGGGGGACAATGCAAGAAATCGTTTTCCGCAATCGCGAATGGGAGTTGAACAAGTTTATGAAGATTATTTTACAAGAGCTATCGAATATAAAAACGAATGGGATACTTACAAATCGGGTAAAGTGAAAAATAAAATACTACCAAGATTTGACATCGAAATGGAAGTTTTAGGCGAAATTTTAGCTAAAAAACGGTTTATTACTTGTCACTCATACGTGCAATCGGAAATTAATATGTTGATGAAATTAGCCGAACGCTACGGCTTCAAAATTCAAACCTTTACACACATTCTTGAAGGTTATAAATTAGCCGATAAAATGTCGGCACACGGAGTTGCAGGTTCAACTTTTGCCGATTGGTGGGCGTACAAATATGAAGTTAATGATGCTATTCCTTACAATGCGGCAATTATGCAAAATGAAGGGGTTAAAGTTTCTATTAATTCAGATGATGCAGAAATGTCTCGTCGTTTAAATCAAGAAGCTGCTAAAACAGTGAAATATGGAAATGTAACCGAAGAACAAGCATGGAATTTTGTAACCTTAAATCCTGCAAAAATTCTTCAAGTTGATAACAAAGTAGGAAGTATTAAAGTAGGTAAAGATGCCGATGTGGTCCTTTGGTCTGATAGTCCTCTATCCATCTATACAAGAGCCGAAAAAACGTTAGTAGACGGAATTATTTTCTATGATTTAGAAAAAGAGCAAGAAGTGATGAGTGCAATCCAAAAAGAAAGAGCCGAATTGATAAACTCAATGTTAGACGCTAAAAATAAAGGAATGAAAACACAATTGCCTAAGAAAAAAGAAAACGGTCACTATCATTGTGATACCTTAGGAGAATATTGTAAAGAATCTCACTACAAATACAATTAAGATGAAAAAATATATCGTTATTTTATTTATTTCTTTGTTTGGGTTTGCCCAACAAACACCGGCGCTAAAACAAAGTAAAACCATTTTAATTCTTGGTGCTAAAGCGCATTTAGGAAATGG
>NZ_JBIIWV010000187.1:0-3850 GCF_044338735.1 Flavobacterium sp.
GCAGTAACTAAGGTTAATACACCAACTAAGGCCCATATTCCAATGGCGATAATTAAAACCGTTAACGAAGTACGCAACGCCTGACTTTTAATGGAGTCAAGCGCAATTTTTGTATTTTCTTTAAATAATCCTATCATAACTATAAGACTAAAGTTAGAGCGAAATGTTACATTTTTGTGAAGATTTTTTTAAATTGATACTTGTTTCAGCTGCTTTGTCATTTCGACGCAGGAGAAATCTCATAAAGTGATTCAGATAAAGTGATTTCTCCTGCGTCGAAATGACAATAATGAAATCTATTAGAAAAAAAATAGATTTTTTAAACTGCTAAATATATACGATATTTGCAATACAAAAGAAACAAAATGGTCTAATTGACACATTAGTAAAATGGCACAAAAACCAAGCATACCAAAAGGAACTCGTGATTTTTCGCCTGCAGAGGTAGCGAAACGTAATTATATTTTCAGTACGATAAAAACCAATTTTGAAAAATTTGGCTTTCAACCTATTGAAACACCTTCGTTTGAAAATTCCGAAACCTTGATGGGAAAATATGGTGAAGAAGGCGATCGTTTGATTTTTAAGATTTTGAATTCGGGTGATTATTTGGATAAAGTTACACAGGAAGAATTACAAACTATAAACTACAAACAATTAACCGGTAAAATTTCCGAAAAAGCTCTTCGTTACGACTTAACCGTTCCGTTTGCGCGTTATGTGGTGCAACACCAAAACGACATTGAGTTTCCGTTTAAGCGTTACCAAATCCAACCTGTTTGGCGTGCCGATAGACCTCAAAAGGGTCGTTTTAGAGAGTTTTATCAGTGCGATGCCGATGTGGTGGGTTCTAATTCGCTTTGGCAAGAAGTGGAGTTGGTACAATTATACGACTCGGTTTTTTCTGAATTAGGTTTGGGTGGCGTTACCATTAAAATTAACAATCGTAAAATCTTATCAGGAATTGCTGAGGTAATTGGCGCTTCAGATAAATTGATAGATTTTACAGTTGCTTTAGATAAATTGGACAAAATAGGTGAAGATGGTGTGAAAAAAGAAATGTTAGAAAAAGGCATTTCGGAAACAGCGATTGAGAAAGTACAACCGTTGTTTAATTTTACAGGAACAATCAACGAAAAAATAGAAAAATTAGCGCAATTATTGGCTAATTCAGAAGAAGGAATGAAAGGTGTTAACGAATTGCAATTTATTTGCGACAACGTATCTACTTTAGGTTTGCAAACCGCTTTCTTGGATTTAGATGTTACGTTAGCACGTGGATTGAATTATTATACAGGAGCCATTTTTGAAGTTGCAGCACCAAGTGGTGTGGCTATGGGTTCGATAGGTGGCGGTGGACGTTATGATGATTTAACGGGAATTTTCGGATTAAAAAACATGTCGGGTGTTGGAATTTCGTTTGGTTTAGACCGAATTGCATTGGTAATGGAAGAAGTTGGTTTATTTCCAGCAACAGTTTTAGCTACATCAAAAGCGTTATTCTTAAACTTTGGCGATAAAGAAGCATTGTATGCAATGAAAGCCATCGGAAAATTACGTCAAAAAGGAATCAAAGTCGAATTATATCCTGATAATTCAAAAATCGACAAACAATTCAAATACGCTGATCGAAGAGGAATACCTTTTGCTGTTATTGTAGGTGAATCGGAAATCGAACGTGAAGAATTTGGATTGAAAAACTTAGCTACGGGTGACCAACAAAAAGTAGATTTCGAAACTTTAGTTATGTTATTGCAATAAATAATAACACAGATTGCACGAATTAGCACAGATTTATTTGATTTTTTTTGCCGCGAAGACACGAAGGCACAAAGTTTTTTTATTTTTCAAAGAAGTTTTTTGCCACGAAGACACAAAGTTTATATTTCAATTTCCCTTAGTGCCTTAGCGACTTTGTGGCAATTTTTCTTAGCTTCTTATTATCCGTTTTTAAAAATTTCTTTCACTGCAATTTCGTAATTCTTACTATTTCCTGCTTTTTTAATCTTTTTGAAGGTCTTTTGCGGATTAGAAAACGATTCTGAAAAGTATTCCCAAAAACCGAGCATTTTCATGCGAATAGGCGTTGGTCCCGATAAATAAGCATCATATTCTTGATAAATAGTATCATGAAAGGCTTCGAAAATTTCTAATTTATTTTTTGGATATTCTGTCGTATTGTTTTTAATCATCGAAGGCAAAAACGGATCGGCAATTAAACCTCTTCCGATCATCCAGTGGTCAATTGAAGGGAAGCGTTCTTGCATCATTCTAAATTTTTCAACCGAAGTAATATCGCCGTTATAATAAATTTTTTGTTTGGAAGTATCTAAACATTTTTGAAACGAATCTAAATCGACACCACCTTTGTAGAGTTGTTTTCCAATGCGGGCATGAATTGCAATATTTTTAATAGGATATTGCTCTAAAATGGGGAAAACGTCCAAAATTTCGGTTGAATTTTCATAACCCATGCGCATTTTCATCGAAACAATAATGTCGGTTTCAGTATGAACACGCTTTAAAATATGTTCGATTTGCGAAGTATTACTAATTAATCCTGAACCCATACCACATTTAGCGACCATAGGATAGGGGCAGCCTAAATTCCAATTCAACTCTTTGTAACCCAGTTGCTGAACATATTTAGCGACAAATAAAAATTCTTCGGCATCATTAGTAATGATTTGCGGAATTACTTCTAAAGTAGTGTTATTTTCTGGTAAAATATCTCTTTCATACGAACCTTTAATCACTAATTTTCCATTGAGTTTAATGTAAGGCGAATAAAAGGTATCAATCCCTCCAAAATAGCGATGAAAGGCGTTTCTAAACCTAAAATCGGTAAATCCTTGTAAAGGAGAAGAAAGTAAAGTGGTGCTCATTCGGCAAAGGTAGTATAAAAATTGAACTGTATTTTTGATTTATTTTACCAGCTCAATTTTATCTATTTTTAGTTCAAACGATTCATTCTTTTTATTTCCAATTAAAAAAACAATTTCTTCTAAAAAGTCACCTTTAAAATTGGGTAAATTTAAGGTTTGACCTCTGAAGGAAGGGTACAAATCATTCCATTTTAAGATTATTGTTTCCCATTCACCTGATGTTTTAAAAGTATTTATATAGGAATAATAGGAATTTGCATTGTCTTTTATTCTAAATTGATAGTTTTTTCCATCACCTTTCAACCGAATACTCACCTTAGAAAATTTGCTAATATCTTTGATTTTCATTTTATGACTAACCGATGAGAACCCACCATAATTTTCGGTAGAAACAGCGCCAAAGAAAACACCATTTCCATTTTCATCGATTTTGAAATTGCCATTTGATAGTCCTCCCATTACCCCATCATCAATAATTTTCCACTCACTAGAGTTGGTTTTTTTATTAAAATCAAATAAAAGTGAGTCATTCATAAGTATTGGGAAAAGAAAAAGTAAAAGTATCGTTTTCATTGTATTTTTTATTAAATGTACTAAATAAAAAGATTGATATGAAAATTTTAACCATTTTTAGTAACTTGAAATGATTTTCATAAAAAAACGGATTAGCAATACTAATCCGTTGATTGTTATAAACTTAATTTTTTTGTAGCGAGGACGGGAGTTGAACCCGTGACCTCAGGGTTATGAATCCTGCGCTCTAACCAACTGAGCTACCTCGCCAATTCTTGGTCTAACATCCTACCAGAATGCGGGTGCAAATATAAAACTAAATATATTCTTTGCAAACATTATTTTATAAAATAAATTAAAATCTTTTTTGTATTTTCAATATTTTCTCTATATATTTCGTGTCTTAAAAATAATCAAATGAGTGTAAAAGTAAAATATGAATTAGAATTCCC
>NZ_JBIIWV010000188.1:0-3825 GCF_044338735.1 Flavobacterium sp.
TTAATTTCAACTGGTAATTTCAATGAAAATTCCGCTAAAATTTATACCGATGTTACGGTTTTTACAAGTAACAATGAAATCTTAAAAGATGCTTCTAAAGTTTTTGATTTTTTTGATGTAAATTATCGTGTACATCGTTACAAGCATTTAATCGTATCTCCACATTATACCAGAGGAAAATTTAATAAATTAATTGAAAGAGAAATTTCAAACGCACTTTTAGGTAAAGAAGCGTTTATAAAATTAAAGATGAATAGTATTTCGGATTTTAAAATGACCGATAAACTCTATGAAGCAAGTAATGCGGGTGTTAAAATTCAATTAATCATTAGAGGTATTTGTTGCTTGATTCCGGGAATTAAAGGATTGAGTGAAAATATTGAAGCTATCAGTATTGTAGATAATTATCTTGAACATTCTCGAGTTTATATTTTTGCTAATGACGGAAATCCTGATGTATTTATTTCTTCTGCCGATTTTATGACTCGAAATTTAGATGCTCGGGTCGAAGTAACTTGTCCTATTTATGATGAAGGTATTAAAAAAGAATTGATTGAAACCTTTGAAATAGGCTGGAAAGCTAACGTTAAAGCCCGAATTCATTCTATTGATTTAGCAAATAAATACCGAAGACGCGGTGATGAAAAACCGTTTAGAGCGCAATTAGAGATGTATAATTATTATCAAAAGAAATTGGACGTAATTGCAGAAACTGTTAAATAACCCAAAACAAGGAATGATCACCATAAAAAAATATGCCGCAATTGATATTGGTTCTAATGCAATGAGATTGTTGGTAACCAATATTGTAGAGCAAAACGGCTACACTACTCAATTTAATAAAAGTTCTTTAGTTCGTGTTCCAATTCGTTTGGGTCAAGATGCGTTTACGGTTGGCGAAATTACGACCGAAAATATTGAACGTATGATTGATGCTATGAAAGCGTTTAAATTATTAATGAAAGTTCATAAAGTAGAAAAATATCAAGCTTGTGCAACATCGGCTTTACGTGAAGCATACAACGGAAAAGAGGTTGTTGAGATTATTAAAAATAGAGCCGATATAGATATTGATATTATTGATGGAAAAAAAGAAGCAGCAATCATTGCATCTTCAGATTTAACTCGATTTATTAATTTAGATAAGGCATTTTTATACGTTGATGTAGGTGGTGGAAGTACTGAATTCTCACTATTCTATGAAGGAAAAATCATTACTTCTAGATCATTTAAAATTGGGACTGTTCGATTATTAAACGAAATGGTTTCAGACATTGTTTGGCACGAAATTGAAAAATGGATCAAAAGTACTACCAAATCGTTTGATAATATTATACTAGTTGGTTCTGGTGGAAATATTAATAAATTATTTAAACTTTCCGAAAAACATCAAGATAAACCGCTTTCTTACATGTATATTCAAGCGCAATATCACAAATTGAACAGCATGACTTATGAACAGCGTGTTGCCGATTTAGGGTTGAATCCAGACCGTGCCGATGTAATCATACCAGCAACACAAATTTACTTAAATGCAATGAAATGGAGTGGTGCACGTAATATCTATGTGCCAA
Organism: Flavobacterium sp.; assembly: GCF_044338735.1. Taxonomy (GTDB): domain Bacteria; phylum Bacteroidota; class Bacteroidia; order Flavobacteriales; family Flavobacteriaceae; genus Flavobacterium. The sequence goes on from NZ_JBIIWV010000188.1 coordinate 1,575, forward strand.
AAATTGGATTAGCAGATGGTATTGTAAAGGCAATGTATTATGGAAAAATTTAATTAAACATCCAAATCAAACGTTTTTCGTAACGCCTCTATATTTGGATTTATTTGTTTTAAACGCTCAAATTTTTCTTGCGGGGTAAACGCATATTTATTTTCAATTGTTTCATTAACCACTACTTCAATTGTAACATCATGATTGTGTAATTTTCCTCGTAAATATCCTAATAATTCATTACAACCCGTTAAAAATTCTTCTCTCGTACTTTGATTAGGTAATTCCAAAGTAATTATGGTTCCATTCAACATTGGATCATTCATTTGCATGTATGTAGCTAATAAACGTTTACCAGAATCAGTCATTTTTTGAGCAAACTTATTCCATTGCAATAACATATCAGTTTCATTAAACGCTTCTGAAGGTAATTCCTCTTTGTGTTTTTGATGAAAATGGCTTTGCGCTTCGAGTTCCTTTTTAGCTTTAATACTTGCCAATGAAAGTGCCGAAACTTTTGTACCTGTTGGGTTTAAATTATTGAGAACTGGTTTTGGAATTTCTGGAATTGCAATTTCTTCTGTTGCAATCTCTTCTATTGGAATCTCTTCTATTGGAATCTCTTCTATTGGAATCTCTTCATTTGATATTGGCATAATTTCAGCAGGTTCTGAAATTTCAATAGCAGATTCTTCTTGAGGTTGCACTTCAATTTTTTGAACTTCAACAATAGAGTAGGAATTATTTTTAAAGTAAGTTGCCGGAATTATAAATTTAGCTACTTTTTTTTTTCTCCATCAAAACTGATAGAGGCTAATTGCATCAAACAAATCTCAACGAGTAGTCGCTGATTTTGACTGATTTTGAATTTTAAATCACATTCATTGGCTAGTTCAATGCCTTTGATTAAAAATTCATGCATTGCTTTTTGTGATTGTGCTGCATATAAAGATTGAGCTTGTTCTCCAGCTTCTAATAATGGTAAAGTAGCTGGATTTTTACAAACTAATAAATCTCTAAAATGAGAAGCTAACCCGGCAATAAAATGATGTCCGTCAAACCCTTTTGCTAAAATATCATTATAAGCTACTAATAAATCTGGAATTTTGTTTTCTAAAATTAAATCGGTGACACGAATGTAATATTCGAAATCCAATACATTTAAATTTTCGGTAACGGCTTGTCTGGTAAGGTTTTTACCGCAATAAGAAACGACTCTATCAAAAATAGAAAGCGCATCACGCATCGCACCATCTGCTTTTTGGGCAATAATATGTAAAGCATCGTCTTCATATTCAACACCTTGTTCTTTGGCAATTTCTGCTAAATGTTCTTTCGCATCTTTAACTGTAATACGTTTGAAATCAAATATTTGACAACGCGATAAAATCGTTGGAATAATTTTATGTTTCTCGGTAGTAGCTAAAATAAAAATGGCATGTTTTGGTGGCTCTTCTAATGTTTTCAAAAAAGCATTAAAAGCAGATGGCGAAAGCATGTGCACCTCGTCAATAATATATACTTTATATTTTCCCGTTTGTGGAGGTATTCTTACTTGGTCTATAATACTTCTAATATCATCTACACCATTGTTTGAAGCAGCGTCTAATTCAAATACATTAAACGAAAAATCTTCATACGGATCATCATAACCTTCTTGATTTATTTTTCGGGCTAATATGCGTGCACAAGTCGTTTTTCCAACACCCCTCGGACCTGTAAACAATAAAGCTTGAGCCAGGTGATTGGTTTCAATAGCATTCAACAACGTATTCGTAATAGCCTGTTGACCCACAACATCTTTAAATGTTTGCGGACGGTATTTTCGGGCTGATACGATGAATTGTTCCATACTGCTAATTGAATTACAAATATAAGCAGCGTGTTGCCAAAAAACAAGTTACAAATTCCAAAATAACTAGAAGTTGTGTACAAGTTATTCACAATAGAATTCTTTACTACAAAAATAAATTCCATTAAGTTCTGTATTCTAAATTCTAAATTCTAAATTTGCAACGCAGACCGCCTTATCGTTCCCGATTTATCGGGAGAGGAAAGTCCGGACACCAAAGAGTAGCATAGCGGGTAACACCCGTCCATCGAAAGGTGAGGACCAGTGCAACAGAAAGTATGTACAGATAATGCTGTAGTGAAACCAGGTAAACTCTATGCGGTGAAATGTCAAGTATATCAGCAGTTTCTGAGTAATCAGAATAAGGGCGACTCGTCCGATGTTGAAGGGTAGGCAGCTTGAGTCATG
>NZ_JBIIWV010000002.1:0-43606 GCF_044338735.1 Flavobacterium sp.
GTATTATTAAATATTCGATCCTTATAATCATAGGAAGCGTCGCCAAATAAATTGACATATTTGACTCTCTTTTCAGGCAAAGAAGCATTCCAATAGACATATTTTATAAAATTACGTATCGCTGCAATATCTTGCTTACCCGATGAAAATTCTTGGTAAATTTTATCTAATGGAACCACTCGCACAATCATTCCCGAATTAGTTCTGTGAAAATTCGCTAAAGTTTCTGCCTGATTTACTAAAAATTGTGGGGTAATGATTAAATAATCAATGTCTTGAAAATTTCCAAAATTATCTTTAAAAATAGTTCCTTTTAGGTTCTGATTAACCACGGTTGAAGAAGATTCCTTTAACGGCTCATAAACATCCGACTCATCAAAAGCAACATATTTTTTAGCTGTTCCTAAATTTACTTTGAAAGAAAAATTTGTCCCAGTAGTATTGTCATATTTTGCGGTATTATAACTATCTGTAACATCCCAAATTTGCGAAATTGCAGCAGCATTTGTAAACGAGTATTGACCAACACCAATATTATTCTGTTCCAAATCATTTGAAAAAAGAAACTGTTTACCATATCCGACCAAATTTCGTTTTACTTTAAGGCGAATAAAATCGAGATATCCATTTGCAGTAGGAACACCTCCATTATCATACGTTAGTAAAAAATCCAAAGTGTTAGTTGTCGCAGAAAATGTGCTATTTAGAGCTGTTTCATAACCTTCAATTCCACCATTAGAAATAATTTGCGGAAAAGTAACCGTTCCAATATCTTGATTATTAACTTTAAAATTAAACGATGAATTTCCAAATGATTTAGATGCTGTGTTAATTTTAACTTCAACTGGAACTGTTAGATCTAAATTGGGAACAGAAAAAGAAAAAGTTTTTGTATTGTCAATATTAAATTGTTCTCCAAACCACCTTCTTCCAACTTTTCCAACGTTAACCAAATCTTTTTCATAAATAATTCGGTCATCAAATTGGGAAAAATTAATACTGGATGCTGTTGATGGCTCAATTGCCGATTGAATTCGCTTTCCTTGTCCGCCAGATGCGGTAACATAATAATAAGATTTATCCGCATAAAGATTTACGCTTGTTAAACTTTCAGAATTCCAAGTATCAACTCCTTCTGCATAAAATAAAATATAATCAGAAGCATCAAAAACCCCATCGCTTTCGCCTATAAATTGTATTGCATTTTCTTCTAAATCATTTGGATAAACAGTTGCATTTAACAAAGGTAACATTCGTCCACCATTACCATATATTTTAATGGTTCTAGGATCTACGTTGACCTCTAAACCGAGGCTTTGTAAAAACGATTTTGAAACTTTATAAACACCCGATTTTTCAACATAAAATCGATACCATTTACTGGTTGCTAAAACAGAATTTGTTATCGATTGATTTGAAAAAGTTGATCTGTTCACTTGATTTTCGTTAGTGATTGTGTAGGTTAACGAAATAACCTTTTTGTAATTTCCGCCGTCTTTAATAATTGGCGAAAATTTTATAATCCCTTTATTTATATTCCTTGCTTTTGTGATTTCATACTTAAAATTAATAGCAGAAGGAATTAACTGCAAATTCAAATCATATATTTCCGCAATGGAGATGGTTTTGTATACTACATTGGTAACCGAAATAGATGCGTTTGAACTACTGAAATCTATTATTTTGGTATAACTTATTTTTTTTACATCAATGTCAATATCAAAATTTTCTATTTGAAATTGTGGCACTTTAAACGAATAATCTTCAATTGTATAAGTTGCCTCTTTTGACCAATCTAAAAGTAATGTTTCACTTTGTTGAGCAAAAAGGCAAGAAGAAATTAATAAAAAAAAATGTAAAAGGAGCTTTTTCATTGTTTTAAAAAACGCAAATAATGTAAATATATTACAAAGAGAAATAAATAATTTATTTTAAGCTAACAAAATACAATAAAATAAAAAATAAGTCGTTGTAGATAAAAGCAAATTGCTCCAAATAAATTTTTTTTTTACAAATTTTTAAAAACGTGTTGCATATTAATACATAATTATTATCTTGCGACACTAAATTTATTACCTACTAAGTATGAAAATTAAGAAAACTATGGCTTTAAAATTGTTAGTTGTATTGGCACTAACAATAGGTTTTACCAGCTGCAGCAAGAAAGGAAGCACTAAAGGCGGATCTTCTGCAACAGGATGGAAAATCAACGACAAAAAAGGCGGTTTCCAGTTTAATGACAAGTTTAAAAAACAAGAAACTCCTCCTGGTATGTTACCAGTCGAGGGTGGAACATTTACTATGGGTAAAGTTCAAGATGATGTCATGCATGATTGGAACAATTCCCCAAATCAACAACATGTTCAGTCTTTTTACATGGATGAAACGGAAGTTACCAATAAAATGTATGCTGAATATTTATATTGGGTAAAAGCCGTTTTTCCTCCAACAGAAGAAAATTACAAAAACATTTATAATGGAGCTATTCCAGATACATTGGTTTGGAGAAATCGCTTAGGTTATAATGAAACCATGACCAATAACTACCTTAGACATCCTGCTTATGCAAACTACCCTGTAGTTGGTGTAAATTGGATTCAAGCAACAGAATTTTGTAAATGGAGAACCAACCGTGTTAATGAAAATATCTTAGAACAAGCTAAATATCTTAAAAAAGATAACAAAGTAAGTTTAGGTGTTGATGTTAAAGGAGAAGCTTCTTTTGACACAGAAGCTTATATCAACTCTCCTTCTAAATCTTTAGGTGGAAATGAAGAAGTAGTTTTAAAGAAAGGTGCAAACGGAAAAAAACAAGTTGGTGATGATGCGAAAAACGTATATGCTCAAAGAAGTTCTGGATTAATTTTACCAGAATATAGACTACCTACTGAATCAGAATGGGAATATGCTGCAGTAGCACTTGTAGGAAATAGAGAATACAATATTTACAAAGGACAAAAAAAATACCCTTGGAATGGTCAATATACTCGTTCTTCAAAAAGACAATCTAAAGGAGATCAATTAGCAAACTTCAAACAAGGTAAAGGAGATTACGGTGGAATTGCAGGATGGTCTGATGACGGTGCTGATATTACAAACGAAGTAAAACGCTATGCGCCAAACGATTTTGGTTTATATGATATGGCTGGAAACGTTGCAGAATGGGTACAAGACGTTTATAGACCAATGGTTGATGACGAAGCAAATGATTTCAACTATTTTAGAGGTAACGTTTACACTAAAAATAAATTGGATGGTGAAGGAAATGCTGAACTAGTTACTTCTGATAACATTAAGTATGATACATTAAGCAACGGTAGAATTATGGCTAGAAATTTTCCTGGTCAAATAGCTCAAGTACCAGTTGATGATAATGAAACCTACTTAAGAACGCAGTTCTCAACTTCTGACAACAAAAATTATAGAGATGGTGATAGACAATCAACCCGTTTCTTCAAATTTGGAGGTTCTGATGAAGAGAATGCTGAAGGAGCTTCAGAAAAATTTAGAATGTATGAATCACCAAAACATAAAATTTCTACTGTAGTTGATTCAGCAAGCAATGGAAAAAAAATGATTAAACAATATGACAAATCTGACAAAAGAACTACTTTAGTCAATGATGATGTTAGAGTTTATAAAGGTGGATCTTGGAGAGACAGAGCTTATTGGTTAGATCCAGCATCAAGAAGATATTTCCCTCAAGATATGGCAACTGATTTCATTGGATTCAGATGTGCAATGTCAAAAGTTGGACCAAAATCCAGCAAAAAGACTCCTAGAGGAAATCCAAAACAATAATTTTTTCTAAATACTTATAAAAGCCCTTTTGTTTAAAAGGGCTTTTTTTTATCTTCGTTTCTCAATAAATCATTTTACAATGACAATAGATAAAATTCATTCCTTATTTTTAGAATGTAATTCTGTAGCTACTGATACCCGAAAAATTGAAAAAGACAGTTTTTTTGTTGCTTTAAAAGGAGACCATTTTGATGCCAATACTTTTACGAAAGAAGCATTAGAAAAAGGAGCAAAATATGTAGTAATTGATAATGCAAACTACTATTTGGACCACCGAACAATCTTGGTTGAAAATACGTTAGAAACACTTCAAGAACTTTCTAAATATCATAGAAATTATCTAGGACTTCCAATAATAGCTTTAACGGGCAGTAATGGGAAAACGACAACCAAAGAATTAATCCATGTGGTTTTATCAAAGAAATACAAAACATTAGCCACTATTGGGAATTTGAACAATCATATTGGTGTTCCATTAACGTTATTACGTTTTACAAAAGAAACCGAAATTGGTATTGTGGAAATGGGAGCCAATCATCAAAAAGAAATTGCCTTCCTTTGCTCTATTGCAGAGCCAGACTTTGGTTATATTACTAACTTTGGTAAAGCGCATTTAGAAGGTTTTGGTGGTGTTGAAGGCGTAATAAAAGGAAAAAGTGAATTGTATGATTTTCTTTCTCAGACTAACAAAACAGTTTTTGTCAATCTTGATGATGCATTGCAAAATCAAAAAACCACTTCAACAAATCGCTACACCTTTTCTACATTTACAAATAGTAGCAATGTCAAAATTGATCATATTGAAGCAAATCCTATGGTTGCAATAGAATTTAATGGGATAACTATTCAATCACACCTTATTGGTGAATATAATGCCACTAATATTATTGCAGCAGTTACAATTGGAAAGTATTTTAAAGTTGACGATGAAGCTATAAAAACGGCAATTGAAAATTATATTCCGGAAAACAATCGTTCACAGCTGATTCAAAAAAACGGAAACGAAATCATTCTTGATGCTTACAATGCAAATCCTAGTAGTATGAATGCAGCTTTAACTAACTTCATTCAACTTGAGCAAACAAACAAAACTGCTTTACTTGGAGATATGTTTGAATTAGGCACAGAAAGCCCTGAAGAACACGCTAAAATAATAGAATTACTTGCTAACCAGCCACAAATTACGACTTATTTTGTAGGCAATGATTTTTACAACAATCAAATCAACCAGCCTCATTTAAAATTTTTTAAAACCTTTGAAGATTTTTCAGTCTTTTTAAAATCAAATATTCCCTCAAAAAGTTTGATTTTGATTAAAGGTTCGCGCGGAATGGCGTTAGAAAAAACATTAGATATACTATAAAAAAAAGCACTTCGTTTGAAGTGCTTTTTTTGTGGGCAATTGCTTGTTCCGTATTTCGGAAAGGGGTTCACCCCGCATCTCCCGATGAAATCGGGATGTTATGAACCAGCTGAGCTAATCTTATTTACTTAGTAATTCTTGAATTTTGATTCTACTTTTCCAAGACTTTATTTGTTTTTCTCTTGCCAAAGCTTCAGATTTTGAGGCAAAAGATTCTGAATACATCATTTCCCAATCATTTATGTGACCAGTAAAACCTTTGCTTTTTTGATTGTGACGAATTATTCTTTCTTCTAAGTTAGAAGTAAAACCAATGTAAAATTTGTCTTTAGTAAGACTGTGAAGAATGTAAACAAAAAAAGGCATATAATATAAGTTTGGCATATAAAAAAAGTCCCTATTTCTAAGGACTTTGTGGGCGATATTGATTTAACTTCAAATCAAATGTTAGATTTTCTAGAATATTTTATTGAGGAAATATTTTAAAAAATTTCAATTTTACTGATAATAAACTTTTTGCTTTATAATTTGGCTAACTTTGTAGAAATAAAATCTCTAAGTTATTCTATTTAGTGTAAAACGCACACAATGAATCAAAACCTTAAAAAACTATTCTCATCATTTTCAACTGCTCTTATAGATGATATAAATGCAAATGCTATTGATCAATCATTTGTTGCTGGCGATGTCATAATGAGAACAGGTCAGTATATAAAAAACACAGTTTTAGTTTTGAGCGGAAGCATCAAAATTTATCGTGAAGACGAAGATGGCGGAGAGTTTTTTATGTACTATTTACAACCAGGTCAAGCGTGTGCAATTTCTATGATTTGTGCTACAAAAAATGAGCAAAGCCAAATTATGGCAAAAGTTGTAGAAGATGTAGAATTAGTAATGGTACCGTTGCCTCTTATGGATAAATGGATGATGCAACACCGTAGCTGGTATGAATTTGTGATTGACACCTACCGAAGTCGTTTTGAAGAAGTTTTAGAAGTGGTCGATAGTATTGCATTTAGAGCTATGGATGAACGTTTGGAGTTTTATTTAAAACGACATAAAGATGCTTGCGGTTGTGTAGATTTAAAATTATCACATCAAGAAATTGCTACCGAATTAAATACTTCAAGAGAAGTAATTTCTCGATTACTTAAAAAATTAGAACAGCGCGGTGCGTTAAAATTGCACCGAAATCACATTGAACTTTTAAAATAAAGTACCTATGTGATAAAAGTTACAAATTGTGAAATTTAAACTGCCAATATTTGCAGTATAAAATTTTACAATTATGGAATATATAGGTTATTTTGCATCAATACTTATTGGTGTTGCGTTAGGACTAATTGGTGGTGGTGGCTCAATTTTAACTGTCCCCGTTTTAGTTTATTTGTTTGCTATCGAGCCTGTTGTAGCAACTTCTTACTCATTATTTATTGTTGGTTTAACTAGCGGTATTGGTTCTGTTGGTTATTTCAAAAAAGGTTTGGTCAATATCAAAACAGCGATAGTTTTTGGTATTCCATCAATTATAGCCGTTTTTACAACTCGTGCTTTAATTGTTCCTGCAATACCAAAAGAAGTTTTTACCATAGGTGAATTTGTTGTTACCAAAAGTATTTTAATGATGCTACTTTTTGCAGTTTTAATGATTGCAGCTTCATATAGTATGATAAAAAAGGATAAAAAAACAGCGAGTAACGAAAACGGTGAGCAAAAATTCAATTATCCATTAATTCTTATTGAAGGTGCCGTAGTCGGGATACTTACAGGACTAGTGGGTGCTGGTGGCGGTTTTTTAATCATTCCTGCATTAGTAATTTTAAGTAAACTACCAATGAAAGAAGCTGTTGGAACATCATTAGTTATAATTGCTGCCAAATCATTAATTGGTTTCTTTGGAGAAGGCGAAGCAACCGCAATCAATTGGCAATTTCTATTCACAATTTCTGCTTTTGCAATTGTCGGAATATTTATTGGAACTGCTTTATCCAAAAAAATAGACGGCGAAAAATTAAAACCTGCATTTGGTTGGTTTGTTTTGGTGATGGGAATTTATATCATAACCAAAGAGTTATTTTTTCCTAAATAAAATAGTTGTGTGACAAAAGTCACAAGATTATTAATTATAAATCAATAATATTGAATACTTTAAATTATAAATAACATACAAAAAATGGCAAATCATTATCAAATACTTATTATCGGCGGAGGAAATGCAGGACTTTCTGTAGCTTCGCAATTACTTCAAAAAAGAAGTAATCTTAAAATAGCAATTGTAGATCCTTCCGAAAAACATTATTATCAACCAGCTTGGACACTTGTTGGTGCGGGAATTTTCGACGTAAACAAAACGGTCCGTAATGAAAAAGAGCTCATTCCAAAAAATACAACTTGGATAAAAGAAGCCGTTTCAGAATTTGAACCAACAGTTAACAAAGTTAAATGCGTTTCGGGCACAGAAATCACTTATGATTATATGATTGTATGTCCTGGAATTCAACTCGATTGGAATAAAATAAAAGGACTTAAAGAAACATTAGGCAAAAACAATGTAAGTAGTAATTACGATTTTAATTCGGCTCCATACACTTGGGAAATGATTAAAAATTTCAAAGGTGGAACAGCAGTGTTTACAAACCCATCAACACCAATAAAATGTGGTGGCGCACCTCATAAGATAATGTATTTGGCGGTTGATTATTGGCGTAAAAAAGGAATTTTAGACAAATGCGATGTGCACTATGTTTCAGGTGCAACTGTTATTTTTGGTGTGCCAGAATACAAAGCAACACTTGAAAAAGTATTACTAAAAGGAAACATCAAAGTACATTATAGTGCCAACACTATTGCAATTGATGGAAATAACAAAACAATAGAGTTTGAAACTAAAAACACGGAGTTTGTAAAACAAAGTCTTTCAAAATCTGCCGCAGCTTGTTACAGTATAGCTGAGGGCAACGATGCCGATTCTGTAAGTAGATTTACCATGAATTTTGATTTATGTCATTCAGTACCTCCACAATCTGCTCCTGATTTTATCAAAAACAGTCCGTTACGTGACCAAGCAAATGCACTTGGTTATGTTGAAATTGATAAAAACACCCTGCAACATTCTCGTTTTCCAAATGTTTTCGCTTTAGGAGATTGTACCAATGCACCTTGTAGTAAAACAGGTGCAGCAATTCGTAAACAAGCACCAGTCGTTGTAACCAATTTATTAGAAGTAATGGATAAAAAAGCACTAACAGCTTCGTATGATGGCTACAGTGCATGCCCTATTCCAACTCAATACGGTAAATTAATGTTGGCTGAATTTGATTACACCAATAAACCAAAAATGACTTTTCCTTTCGACCAAGCAAAACCACGTTGGACAATGTGGCTATTAAAAACTAAAGTTTTACCTTGGTTGTACTGGAACAAAATCCTAAAAGGAACGGCCTAAAAATTAATCCCATAGTTTTTTAGTTTGTTAATCTCTTTCAATTTTACTTGAAAGAGATTTTTTATTTTCACTTATATGATAATTATCACATAATACTGATTTAAGGTGTTATACTTTTGCAGAGTGAATATTCACTAACAATTAAAACCTAGAAATAATGAATGGCAAAAACAACATCGCAATTGGGTTTCTTACAATGGGATTTTTTATGACTTATGGATTTCTTTTAATCTATTTAAGAGATTTTGCACCAGGTAAAGAGGAATGGGTAAATACATACAGCATTGGGAAACATTTTGAAACAAGATTAGCACACGTTCACGGCAATTTGTTTGCTTTTTTAAACATCGTAATAGGATATCTATTATTACATTTTCAATCAAAATTGAACAATACAAAAGCAATTTCGTGGCTAGCATTAACTGGGTTACTAATGCCAATAGGAATTTTGACAGAAGTGTATTTTGGTTTTCCTCCAGCTTTAGTATTAATAGGAGCAATTGCTATGACAACATCAGTGATTTGGTTAGGTATTGCTTTCTTTAAAATGAAAAACGTAAACAATTAAGAAGTTATAAAAAATGCAAATTTCAGACAAACAACAAGCCATAATAGAAGCGTCAGGTAAGATACTACTGAAAAAAGGGATTTTAGGATTGACAACTAAAAACCTTGCGCTAGAAATGAATTTTTCAGAAAGTGCATTGTATCGACACTTTAAAAATAAAGAGGAAATTGTTTTGCTTTTAATTCAATATTTATCCAATAATATCAATGTGAGATTTGAGAGTATTTTAAATTCAGATATGAATACTGAAGAAAAATTTATTGAACTGTTCAGAAGTCAATTTTCATTTTTTAATAAAAATCCCCATTTCATAGTAATTATATTGTCTGATGGTCTTATGGATAATTCGGTAGAAGTGAAAAATAGTATTCTAAAATTAATTCAGTTAAATACTATTAGCTACAAAACGGTGGTACTAGAAGGACAAAAATCTAAACTATTCAACCAAGAAATTAGTGCCGATAATTTGGTTCATTTTGCAATGGGAACATTTCGTTTACAAATGCTAAAGTGGAAATTATCTGATTTTGGTTTAGATATTGAAGCACAAGGCTTAAAAACAATGATTAATTTAATGACACTTTTAAAAAAATGAAAAATGAAACGTACAAAAATAATTATCGCAGCAACTGCACTATTAATGAGCTTAATCGGATTCACACAAACTAAAAATAATACTACAATGAACTTAAAAGACTTACACAATGATACTCTTGGCGTACAAACCAATATAATGTTTCCAACCATAGACGGCAAGGTAATATCGCTTCAGATTTTAAAAGATAGCCAATTAAAAGAGCATATAACCAATGTGCCTGCTTTGTTGATTTGTGTTACAGGAAATGCAATTTATGAAGATGAAAAAGGCAATAAAGCAACTTTGTATTCTGGAGATTTTGTGAAAATTGAATCAAATGTAAAACATTGGGTAAACGGAATTGAAAATAGTAATTTGTTATTGATAAAATAATTATAAAATGAGATCAACATTTAAAATCATCTTCTTAATCCTGTATTCTTTTCAAGCAAAAGCACAAGAAACAATTTCGTTCAAGTCTATTGATGAAGTTTTGGTTTATGCAGAAAAAAATGCTTCGGTTTTCAAAATTTCAAACGAGCAATTGGCATTTGCAAAATACCAAACATTAATTTCCAAAATCAACATTTTTAACCCAAGAGGGAATGCTTCGGCTTCCGCAACGGATAATTTGCAACTACCATCAAATTATTTACCTGCCGAAATTTTTGGTGGTGTTCCTGGCACTTTCAAAGAAACACAATTTGGTCAGCAATACATAAGCGCCATCAATATTATACCTCAAATAGATTTAATAAATATTCAGTCGTGGCAAATAATAAAAGCTTCAAAAATTAATGAAAATTTGAGCATAAGAACACAATTATTGATTAAGAAAAACTTGTTTGAAAATATTGCTATGACCTATTATACTATAGTTTCTATTCAAAAGCAAATCAAGATTTTAGATGCTAATTATGTTAATAATAAAAAAATTGAAGATGTCGTAACCAACAAAAATAAAGAGGGTTTGGCACGCCAACAAGATGTAAACCAAGCAACTGTTAATTTATTACAAATAGAGGATAAGAAATCACAACTAACAACAACACTTTTACAACAAAACAATGCTTTAAAAGTCTTGTGTGACATAGATTTTAATACCAATTTAAGCATAAATTATTCAGAATCTAAAACTGAAAAAAGTATAACTATTGATGTAAATAATAAGTTGTTGAGCCAACAAAGTAACTTGCAAAAAGACTTAATAAATCAAGAATTAAAAAGTTATAAATCGTCTTTTTATCCAACACTTTCTGCTGTTGGAAATTGGACCTATCAAGACAATAGTAATATTGGTTTTTTTAACGCCAATTCAAATACGTTTCAATCTTCTTATATTGGATTGCGTTTAAATTATTTACTTCCGGAAGCATCAAAATATTTACAAAAACGAACTTTAAAAATAAATCTAAATATTGCACAAGAAAATGCAAAACACAATCAGTTACAAGAAAAAAATGCTAACGAACAACTGAAGGTGGACTATCAAAAAACATTGGATAGTTATACTATTAGTGAAAAAATATTGATTTTAAAAACAGACACTTACAACAAAAATTTGGAGATATACCAACAAGATTTAGTGTCAATTGATAACTTATTAATTTCTTTTAATGATAAACTCAATGCTGAATTAAATACAGTTGTAAATCAAGTAAACACTGATTATTTAAAAACTAAAATTAACATCAATAATACGATACAATAATGAAAAAATTACTTCTATTATCAATTACAATACTACTCTTTTCTTGTGGTAAAAAAACAGAAGAAACCAAAGTTGAACGCAAGAATATTACCGAAATGGTTTTTGCTTCAGGAACACTGAAAGCAGATGACGAATACAATCTAATGGCGCAAACCGATGGTTATATTACCAAAATTAATTTTAATGAAGGTGACGAAGTTGTTATTGGTAAAACGCTAGCAATTATCGATAATCCTCAAAGTAATATTAACACCAAAAGTGGTTCTAAATTATTGAAAATCGCAAAAGAAAACAGCAATTCTAACGCACCATTATTACAACAAAGCAAAGCCAATTTGAATGCTGCAAAATTAAAACTCCAACAAGACGAATTACAAGCATTAAGATACAAAAAATTAGTTGACAACAATAGTATTGCAAAGGTTGAATATGAGAATATAGTAATAGCCGTTTCAAATTCCAAAGCAATCGTTTTAGCATTAGAACAGCAATATCAAAATCTTCTAGTACAAGCCAATCAGCAAGTAATAATTCAAAACCAACAACTTGAAAACAGTAATGCGATTCAAAGTTTTAACGAAGTAAAAGCATTGGTAAGCGGCAAAATTTACAAACAAAAAAAACAAGTTGGTGACTACGTTCGCAAAGGTGATATTATTGCAGTTTTGGCAAACAATCAGAAGATTTATGCCAACCTCAACATCGACGAAAGCAATATGGATAAAATAAAACTCAACCAACAAATTGTCATAAAACTCAATGTAAATACAACTAAAACATACAAAGCCGAAGTTTCGGAAATTCTGCCCACTTTTGACGAGCAATCACAATCTTTTATAGTAAAAGCATTCTTTACTGAGCCTATAGATTTTGCTATTTCAGGAACACAACTTGAAGCAAATATTTTAGTCAATGAAAAGAAAAAAACATTAGTAATGCCTAGAAGCTATTTGGGTTACGGAAACAAAGTCTTAGATACTGATAAAAATCAAATAGATGTGAAAACAGGAATTGTTTCTTCCGATTATGTAGAAATTTTACAGGGTTTGAAAGAAGGCGAAACGGTTTTAAAAGAATTAGATTAAATGAAAAATCACAACCATAATATCAATTCCGAAATTGCTTATACACATTTGTTTTCAAAGAAAAAACAAACTTTGGTAGCTGCTTTGGGCGTAACGGTAGGTATAGCAATTTTTATATTTATGAACTCACTAATGTACGGTTTTGAAGTTTATTCTGTTGAAAGTTTGTTCAAATCTACTCCACATTTACGAATTTATAAAGAAGAAAAAATAAGTCAACCTCTAGTTTCAAATTCAGAAAATAATTTAGCATTGTTAGCCAACCCAAAAATCACCAAAGAAAGCAAGAAGCTAATCAATCCCAATTTAATTATAGAAGCACTTAAAAAACAACCCGAAGTTATTGGTGTAACTCCAAATGTTTCGGCAAATGTTTTTTATAATAATGGCGAAGCACAAGTAATAGGAAGAACATCGGGTGTAAATATAGAAGAACAAAATACAATGTTTCATCTTGAAGATTATATTGTAGAAGGAAAATATTCCGATTTAAAATCGAATCAAAATGGCATTATTCTTGGCGTTGGTATTGCCGAAAAACTGAATGTTCGATTAGATGATAATATTTCGGTTGCCACTGCTTATGGCGTATCAAAAGTGATGAAAGTCATAGCATTATTAAAAACTGGAGTTACCAATACAGACAATACATTATCATATACTAATATTTCGGCAGCACAACAACTTAACAAACATGGTTCAAGTTACATTACGGATATTTTTGTAAACATCAAAGATTTTGAAACGTCTAGAAAAGTTTTACCAAAATTCAAACAATTAAGTGGCTACGAAGTCGAAGATTGGGAAACCGCCAATGTATCGGCAGCAGCAGCAAATAAAATTAGAAAAATGATGGCAATGGCAATTTCATTTTCAATAATGCTTGTTGCAGCATTCGGAATTTATAACATTTTGAATATGACCATTATGGAAAAACTAAATGACATTGCCATTCTTAAAGCTATTGGTTTTTCGGGCAAAGATGTTATCAAAATTTTTGTAAAAGAAGCCGTCATTATCGGAATAATAGGAATTGCTTTTGGATTAATTCTAGCAATGATTTTAGTAAAATTAATGGGCAATTTGTGGGTTGGTGGAGATATAGGTTTTTTTCCAATTCGATTTTTCCCTAAATTCTTCGTATTAGGAATTGGTTTCGGATTGCTAGTAACCACATTAGCAGGTTATATTCCAGCACGAAAAGCAGCAAAATTAGACCCAATAACAATTTTCAGAAAATGATACAGAAAGAACTTTTATTACAAGCAAAGAAGGTGAGTAAATACTTTTACGAACCCGAAAAATTTAAAGTTTTAAATGACATTTCATTCGATATACATAAAGGCGAATTTGTAACGATGGTCGGAAAATCGGGTTCAGGAAAATCAACTTTGTTATACCTACTGTCTACAATGGACACGGATTATGAAGGTAACATTCTGTTTGACGGCGAGAATTTGACTCAAAAAACTAAAGAGGAATTGGCAGCTATTCGCAACGAAAAAATAGGTTTTGTGTTTCAGTTTCATTATTTGTTACCCGAATTTTCAAGTTTAAAAAATGTGATGATACCTGCTCTTAAATTAGGCAACTATTCAAAACAAGAAATTGAAGAAAGAGCGTATGCAATTTTAACAAAACTAGATTTGAAAGACCAAGCACTCAAGCCAGCATCAAAACTTTCGGGCGGACAACAACAACGCGTTGCTATTGCAAGAGCTTTAATCAATGATCCCAAAATCATTATGGGTGACGAGCCAACAGGCAATTTAGATAGTAAAAACGCTGCTATTGTTTTTGATTTATTCAAGCATCTTACAACCGAATTCAATCAAACCGTTCTAGCTGTAACACACGATAACGATTTTGCAAAAGCGAGCGACAGAATTATCGAAATGGTGGATGGTATTATTTTATAATAGTTCTTGGTTATGTAACTAATATCACGTATCGAAAAAATTAGTTTACTTAGTTTTGTAAAAAATATAAGTTATGATTCAATTAGTAAGAAATATCCTTTCCTTCAAATGCCCTAGATGTCACCAAGGCAATCTTTTTTTTAACAAATGGTATAATATAACAAATGGTAATAAAATGGTCGAAAAATGTTCGGTTTGCAGTCAACGCACCGAATTGGAACCTGGGTTTTATCAAGGAACAGGGTATATTAGTTACGGATTGACTGTTGGTATATCAATAATCACATTTGTGATTTGGATTTTAAGTACTGGATATAATTTAAAAAATAAAGAAATTTTATTTTGGTTTCCCCTTAATGTTTTACTCTTAATTTTATTGCAACCTTGGCTCATGCGTTTATCTAGGTCAATTTGGTTGACAATGTTTTATAAAAATGATGATAAATTTCATCAAAACAACAAAAACAACTAATTATGGACGTAGAAATTCTTGCTCGAATTCAGTTTGCTTTTACAATAGCTTTTCATTACATCTATCCACCATTAAGTATTGGTATTGGATTAATAATGGTTATTATGGAAAGTCTTTACCTAAAAACAGGTAAAAAAGAATATGAAATTTTAACACGCTTTTGGATTAAAATATTTGCACTCACTTTTGGTATTGGTGTAGCAACGGGTATCATAATGGAATTTGAATTTGGAACCAACTGGGCTGTTTATTCTCGATATGTTGGCGACATTTTCGGTAGCGCACTAGCAGCTGAAGGTTTGTTTGCTTTTGGTTTAGAAAGTGCCTTTTTGGGTGTACTCCTTTTTGGTTGGCACAGAGTAAAACCTTGGGTTCATTTGGTTTCAACCATTGGTGTGTTTTTAGGTTCAATGTTTTCGGCAGTTTGGATTGTGGTGGCTAATTCTTGGCAACAAACGCCAGCTGGTTACCATATTGTAGGTGAAGGATTAAACGCTCGTGCAGAAGTTACAGATTTTTGGGCAATGGTTTTCAATCCGTCTAGTATAGACAGATTAGTGCATACTTGGCAAGGTTCTTTTTTAGCTGGAGCATTTTTGGTTTTAAGTATTCACGCCTACTATTTACGAAAAGGACGTTATACCGAAATATCTAAAAAAGCATTTAAAATTGCATTGGTTGTGGCGACCGTTTTTTCATTATCTCAATTAGTATCTGGACACAGTTCTGCCGATGGTGTTGCTGTAAATCAACCTGCGAAATTAGCCGCAATGGAAGGTCATTTTGAAAAATCGGCTCCTGCCGATTTGTACCTTTTAGGCTGGGTCGACAAAGAAAAACAAGAAGTAACTGGTATTGGTATTCCTGGTGGATTATCGTTTTTAGTACATCAAGATTTCAAAGCACCTATTACTGGTTTGAATAGTTTTCCAGTAGAAGATAGACCAAGTCAAATCAATGCCGTTTTTCAATTTTATCACATTATGATTGCTATCGGAATGATGCTTATTGGATTAACATTGTACGCGAGTTTTTTATGGTGGCGAGGAAAATTATTTGAAACCAAATGGTTATTATGGATATTTTCATTTGCCGTAATTTTGCCACAAATTGCCAATCAGGTTGGTTGGTTTGCTGCTGAAATGGGCAGACAACCTTGGGTGGTTTATGGTCATTTGAGAACTAGTGAAGCTTTTTCACAAGAGGTTTCTTCACATCAAATTGTATTTTCGTTAATTATGTTTACAGTAGTTTACGCTCTCTTATTAGTTTTATTCCTCTACATGGTAAATAAAAAAATAAAACACGGCCCTTATGACGAACTCAATGAACCAGTTAATTTTCAATCATTCTAAAAATCTTAAAATCAATAATTATGGAATATTTTTTAGGAATTGATTATCCAACATTATGGTATTTAGTAATCGGACTTTTATTCTCTGGTTATGCTATTCTCGAAGGATTTGATTTTGGTGCAGGTGCTTGGCATTTGTTTTTTCAAAAAGATTTAAGCCGAAGAATTGCTATAAATGCAATTGCTCCAGTTTGGGATGCCAATCAAGTATGGTTGGTTATTGGCGGTGGGGCATTATTTGCTGGTTTTCCAGTAATGTATGCCACAATGCTATCGGCAATGTACGTGCCTTTTATGTTGTTCTTAATGTTCAATGTACTTCGGGCAGCTGCTATAAAATTTCGAAGTACCGAAGAAATGTTGTGGTGGAGAAAAACTTGGGATATTGTATACAGTGTTTCCAGCATTATGATTGCATTTTTATTAGGCGTAGTTCTTGGAAATATTTTGCAAGGCTTTCCTTTGGGAGAAAATTTCACTTACAAAGGAGGTGTCTTTTTCTCTTTCTTAAATCCGTATGCAATAATGACTGGTTTAACAACTTTATCTTTGTTCATGACACAAGGGGCAATTTATTTATTACTAAAAACCGAAGGACGATTACACACCAGATTAACATTTTTACTTCGAAGAGGAATGATATTTTTTATAATTACTTTCGGACTGATGACATTATATACCCTAGTTTTTATTCCTGAAGTAACTGCAAATTTTAGGGAAAATCCTGTCTATTTCGTAGTGCCTCTTTTATCATTTTTAGCCGTTGCAAATGTCCCTCGATTGGTTTCAAAAAAAAGATATATGCTAGCGTTGGTATTCTCATCCATAACCATGATGTTCTTGTTGATGCTTGTTGCAATTCAATTATACCCAACATTATTAATATCTACCATTGATCCCAAATATAATGTTACAATTTACAATGCAGCATCTTCGCAAAAATCATTAGGTATTATGCTAACCATTGTTGTAATTGGAACTCCTTTGTTGGCTGGATATTTTTTCTTTCTATACAGTACCTTTAACGGAAAAGTAAAACTAGACGACACAAGTTATTAATACTATAATAGTTATTTATTATCAAATAAATAAATTCTATAAGAAATATTTATAATAAGTGATAAATATCACAAACCAATACTTTTCTCTAACCTAAATTTGCAGTATTAATTAATCATCTAAATAATATAACAATGGAAGAGAAAGTTTTTTTAATGCCAAGAATTGGCGACATGGCTCCAGATTTTGAAGCTGTAACAACAACCGGGAAATTAAAGTTTTCAGAGTACAACAAAGGAAGTTGGGTAGTGTTTTTTTCACATCCTGCCGATTTCACTCCAGTATGTACAACAGAAATGAGTGGTTTTGCTTTAGAAAAAGATTTTTTTGCAGCACATAATACCAAACTGATGGGTCTTAGTATTGACAGTATCCACTCGCATATTGCTTGGGTAAATGCAGTTCATGAAAAAACAGGCGTTTTATTTGAATTCCCAATAGTAGCTGATATTTCTATGGAAGTATCTAAATTATACGGAATGCTACAACCAGGAGAAAGTGAAACTGCCGCTGTTAGAGCCGTTTTTATTATGGATCCAGAAGGAAAAGTACGTTTGATCATGTACTACCCATTAAATGTAGGTAGAAATATGGCAGAGATTAAACGCTCTCTACTGGCTTTACAAACTTCAGATGAGCATAAAGTAGCTATGCCTTTAGATTGGCAACCTGGCGATAAAGTAATTATCCCAGCGCCTAAAACTGTGGAAGCTTTAGCAGAAAGAAAAAGTAGTAATTTAGAAATGGTAGATTGGTATTTAGCAAAAAAATCAATCTAATAATAGTTGAAATTACAAATCAAAACCATCCGAATTACAGGATGGTTTTTTTATGCTTTTTAATTATTTTTAGCACCATTCTTTTTTCTCTGTGACTTTTGTCACATACTGTATTTACTGATAAAAAAGTTGTTTTCTTATGATAATTGTCATACTTAAAATAATATCTCAAAGTTACTTTTGTCGTACTATTAATTAGAAAAGATCTAGTATTAATTCAAAAACTATAATTATGAAAATTGAACAAATTTATACAGGATGTATTGCTCACGCAGCATACTATATTGAAAGTAATGGCGAAGCTGCAATCTTTGACCCATTACGAGAAGTACAACCTTACATTGACCGCGCATTTAAAGATAATGCAAAAATTAAATATGTATTTCTTACTCATTTTCACGCCGATTTTGTTTCGGGTCATTTGGATTTAGCTAATAAAACCAATGCTAAAATTGTATATGGTCCAACAGCAAAACCTGCTTATGAAATTATATCTGCCACTGACGGTCAAATTTTTGAAATCGGAAAATATAAAGTAAAAGTTATCCATACACCTGGACACACTATGGAAAGTACAACCTTCCTACTTATAGATGAAAACGGAAAAGAGCACGGCATAATTACAGGCGACACGCTATTTATTGGCGATGTTGGTCGACCAGATTTAGCACAGCACGTTGTTGCCGATTTAACACAAGACAAATTAGCACGCTACTTATTTCATTCGCTTCGAGAAAAAATTATGCCATTGTCCGATGATTTAATTGTATATCCAAATCACGGAGCTGGTTCGGCTTGTGGCAAAATGATGAGTAAAGAAACTACCGATACGCTTGGCAATCAAAAGAAAACAAACTACGCACTAAATCCAAAAATGACGGAAGACGAATTTGTAACTGCAGTTTTAACTGGATTAACAAATCCTCCAGGCTATTTTCCTGCTAATGTATTGATGAATATTAAAGGGTATGAAAGTTTAGATGCAGTATTAAAAAAAGCCAAAACACCATTAAATCCAACTGAATTTGAAGTTGCTGCAAACGAAACTAGAGCTTTGGTTCTTGACACTCGTGATGCTTCTGAGTTTGCTAAAGGTTTCATTCCAAACAGCATCAATATTGGTTTAGATGGAAGTTTTGCCATGTGGGTTGGAGAAATGATAGCCGACATCAAACAAGAAATACTGTTAGTAACCGAAGTTGGGAAAGAAGAAGAAAGTATGGTGCGCTTATCTCGTATAGGATATGACCACACTATTGGGTATTTAAATGGTGGAATTGAAACATGGAAAAATGAAGGTTTTGAACTAGATACCATAAACAGAATTGCAGCCAAAGAATTAGAAGACACTATCGATTTTGACGAAACACTAATTTTTGATGTCAGAAAGAAAAGCGAATTCTTATCAGAACATCTTGTAGGTGCAATAAATGTTCCATTAAACGAAATCAACAATCACTTGGCAGAATTTCCAAAAGATAAAAAATTTGTTTTGCATTGCGCTGGTGGTTATCGCTCTATGATTGCTGCATCAATTTTAAAGCAACGTGGTTGGGATAATTTTGTAGATGTTATAGGAGGATTTGCAGAAATTAAAAACACCAATCTTTTAAAAACGGATTACGTTTGCCCAACAACATTGTTATAAATAAAGTAACTATTTAAATTCTAAAAGAGATTGTTTCAAAAAAGCAATCTCTTTTTTTTGCTATGTGATTTAAGTTACAAATTTCCCGAAATTCATAAACTACTTTTGAAAAAATATTTAAATGTAAAATGAGAAAAACATTCCTAGCAATAACAGTTATACTAACTCTAATAAGTTGCAAGAAAGAAGAAGCGCCAATTTCAATTGAAGCAAATCAAACACCAATAGAAAAATTAATAGCAGGTAATCAACGTTTTTTAGAGGAAAAAACCATTCATCCACATCAAAATAAAAAATCAGTTTTAGAAAATCAAAATGGGCAACACCCTTTTGCTGTCATTGTTACTTGTTCCGATAGTCGTGTTGCGCCGGAAATACTATTTGACCAAGGTATAGGCGACCTATTTGTAATTAGAAATGCCGGAAATTTAATTTCTGATATCGATATGGGAAGTATTGAATACGCTGTAGAACATCTTGATGCAAAATTAATTGTGGTTTTAGGTCATACCGAATGTGGCGCCATTAAAGCTTATGTTAGTGATAAAAACAACGACTACAAAAAACACCACAACCACATTGATGATATTGTAGAAACTATTGCCAACGAGCAAGAAGAAAAACAAGAAGAAAAACTACATTCAAAAGAAAAAAATATATTAGGATGTATCAACGCAAACATTGAGCATTCAACAAAGACTATTGCAAACAATCCAATTATTAAAGACCATAAAACCAAAATAATAGCAATCCGTTACGATGTTCATACAGGCAAAATAGTCTTGTTGTAACAAAAAAAGACTTATGTGACATTAGTTACAATTTTTGATAAATTCAACTTATACATTTGCATTATTATTTAACAACAAAAATAACTTCAATTATGAAAATAGAACAAATTTATACAGGATGTTTAGCACAAGGTGCTTATTATATTACATCAAATGGCGAAGCAGCAATCATTGATCCGCTTCGTGAAACACAACCTTATATGGATAGGTTAGAAAAAGATGGAGTTAAACTAAAATACATTTTTGAAACTCATTTTCATGCAGATTTTGTTTCGGGTCATTTAGATTTAAGTAAAAAAACAGGAGCATCTATTGTTTATGGTCCAAATGCTAAACCTGACTTTGAATTTATTTCAGCAAAAGACAATCAAGTTTTTGAAATTGGAAACATCAAAATAAAAGTGTTGCACACACCGGGTCATACAATGGAAAGTACCACTTATTTATTAATTGATGCTGAGGGTAGTGACCACGCCATTTTTTCCGGTGATACCTTATTTTTAGGTGATGTGGGTCGTCCAGATTTGGCACAAAAAGCAGCTCATATGACACAAGAGCAGCTAGCAGGATTGTTATTCCATTCTTTGAGAGATAAAATTATGACCTTGGCTGATGATGTAATTGTATATCCAGCGCACGGAGCAGGTTCGGCTTGCGGAAAAAATATGAGTAAAGAAACTGTGGGTTCTATTGGAGATCAAAAAGCAACCAATTATGCTTTACGTGCTAACATGACTGAAGCAGAATTTGTTACTGAAGTAACGGATGGTTTATTACCGCCACCAGCTTATTTCGGAATGAATGTAGCCATGAACAAAAGCGGAATTGAAAGTTTTGAAACCGTTTTCAATCAAGGTATGAAAGCTATCAATGCAACCGAATTTGAAGTTGTTGCTGAAGAAACTGGGGCTTTAATTTTAGATACGCGTAGCAATGGAGATTTTGCCAAAGGATATGTTCCTCAATCAATAAACATTGGTATCAATGGCGATTTTGCTCCTTGGGTTGGTGCTTTAATTGGCGATGTAAAACAACCAATTTTATTAGTAACCGATTTAGGT
Organism: Flavobacterium sp.; assembly: GCF_044338735.1. Lineage (GTDB taxonomy): Bacteria > Bacteroidota > Bacteroidia > Flavobacteriales > Flavobacteriaceae > Flavobacterium. Next base: position 21,634 of record NZ_JBIIWV010000002.1, read on the forward strand.
ATGGAAGAAGAAACTGTAACGCGTTTAACTCGTGTTGGTTTTGATAACTTAATAGGACACTTAAAATATGGTTTTCAAGCGTGGGCAGCAGCTGGTTATGAAGTTGATACAATAAACAGAATTACCGCCGAGCAATTTGCTAATGAAGTAAAAATTGGCGAAAGCAAAGTTATTGACGTTAGAAAAGAAAGTGAATACGAAGCAGAACACGTAGAAGATGCTTACAGTCGTCCATTAGCTGCGATAAACGAATGGGTAAAAGATATTAATCCAGAAGAACATTTCTTTATGCATTGTGCTGGTGGTTATCGTTCTATGATGGCTGCGTCAATATTACAGGCTCGTGGATATAGAAACTTTAGCGAAGTTGAAGGTGGTTTCAATGCCATTTCAAAAACAAACGTTCCTAAAACCGATTTTGTATGTCAAAGCAAAGTATTAAAATAATAGTAGTAATTATAACAATCTCAATTATGTTCGGAATATTCAAAAATATTTTTTCTAATGCTGATACAACTCAAATGAAAGATATAATATCAAAAGGTGCTTTTTTAGTTGATGTTCGTACACCAGCAGAATTTGCAGAAGGTCATGTAAACGGTTCAGTCAATATACCTTTAGACCAAGTACAAAATCAATTAGCAAAATTTAAAAATAAAGAAAATATTGTCGTTTTTTGTCGAAGTGGAAACAGAAGCAGTCAAGCCAAATCAATTTTAGAACAAAATGGTTTTACTAATGTCACCAACGGTGGAACTTGGCAAGATGTTAATGCTGTAATTAATAAATAACGGATGCAAAACATACTGAAAATTGGTTTTCTACTTTTATTAACAGCTTTTTCGAGCAACACAATTGGTGCTCAAAACACAAAAGCAGTAATAAAAAAGCCTACAACTCAAAAGGTAAAACCAATTACAAAAAAGGAGACTTTTTATGTAGATGTTAGAACACCAGCAGAGTTTGCTCAAGGTTCTGTTAAAGGAGCAGTAAACATTCCTTTAGACCAAATTGAAAAGCAATTAGCAAAATTCAAAGGCAAAAAAAATATTGTGGTCTTTTGCCGAAGCGGAAGTCGTAGCAGTAAAGCAAAAGCTATTTTAGAACAAAATGGTATTATAAATGTTACTAATGGTGGCAGTTGGGAAGATGTTATCGAAAAAATGAAAAAGTAAATCACAAATAACACCCAAAAATAGTTCAGTTTTAAACAGATTGATGCCTGTTTTAAATTGGACTATTTTTATCAAAATGATAAACTATGCAAACCACATTCAAAATTTGGGAAACCAACCGAAAATTACATTTAGAGTTTTTAGAAAAATACACTCTAAAGCAACTCAATAAAATTCCTGAAGGGTTTAAAAACAATTTGATTTGGAATGTTGGTCATATTATTACAACCCAACAAGGTTTAATTTATCGATTGTCGGGTTTGCCTGTAATGATTTCAAAAGAATTTCATAACAAATACAAATATGGTTCTGTACCAACAAAAACTACAACAAAAGAAGAAGTTGACGAAATAAAAGAGTTGCTAATCTCATTAATTCAGCAAACACAAGACGATTATGCTAATGGAAAATTTGTTGCATTTACAACTTACGAAACTCATATAGGTTTCCACTTGGCTACATTTGAAGAAGCTATAAATTTCAATAATTATCACGAAGGAATTCATCTTGGGTTTATGATGAATATTAGAAAATTTGTATAATAACTATAACTATAAAACGATGCTAAAAACAATTTTTACAAACTGGAACTTTATGCGAGCAATACGACTAATTCTGGGATTTTTTATTATAATTCAATCTTTTCAAACACAACAATATCTAATGATAATTCCGGGTGTTATTTTTGCAGCAATGGCTATATTTAGCGTGGGTTGTTGTGGTAATAATGGTTGTGCAATTCCTAGAAAAAAACAAGAAAATGAGTAATTTCAATGATATTATAAATTCTGAAAAACCAGTTTTAGTAGATTTTTTTGCCACTTGGTGTGGTCCATGCCAGATGCTTTTGCCTGTTCTAAACCAAGTGAAGGACAGTCTTCAAGATCGCATAACGATTATTAAAATAGATGTTGACAAAAACCAAGAATTGGCACAAAAACACCAAGTTCGGGGAGTTCCTACCATGATGCTTTTTCAAAATGGTAAACAACTTTGGAGACAATCTGGAGTGCTGACCAAAGAAGAAATCATCAATATTATTCTTGATAAAATAAACTCTTAATGAGTAATCAAAAATCGATCAATAAAGATTTAATTTTAAGAGAAAGATTGGCTTTACAAAGAACGGTATTGGCAAATCAATCCACTTTTTTAGCATTTTTAAGAACTTCAATGTATTTTCTAATTGCAGGTTTAAGTCTGAAAAATGTATTAAAAATCGAAAATAGTATTGTCATCGAAATAGCATTATTTTCAACTTCCGTAATTATTTTTATAATTGGAATTTTCAACTATTTCAAGCATAAAAAATCAATTTTAGAGAACAAAAAACACATTGGTGATTATCAATTAGAATATTATGAGTGAAGAAAAATGTTGCGTAATTACTTGCGATTTACCGCTTGACCAAAACTATTGGGACAATCAATACCAAGCCAATGCAACAGGTTGGGATTTGGGGCAAGTGTCACCACCAATTAAAACGTATATCGATACTATCGAAAATAAAGACGCTAAAATTCTTATTCCGGGTTGTGGTAATACCTACGAAGCAGAATATTTGTTACAACTTGGTTTTACAAATGTTACAGTAATTGACATTGCACCAACATTAGTAGAAAATCTAAAACAGAAATTTGCAAATAATAAAAATATAATAGTTGTTTTAGGTGATTTTTTTGAACATCAAGGTAATTACGATTACATTATTGAGCAAACTTTTTTCTGTGCTTTGCCACCACCAATGCGACAAAAATATACTTGGAAAATGCACCAATTATTGTCAGATTATGGAAAATTAATTGGTTTGCTTTTTAATCGAGAGTTTGAAATTAGTCCACCATTTGGAGGAAGTTTAAAAGAATACGAACAATTGTTTCAAAAAGCATTTGTATTCAATGCGATATCATTGGCAGGAAATTCAATACCATTAAGAGCCAACACCGAATTGTTTTTTGAATTTCAAAAAAACGATCACAATCAAGTTACTTTATATCATTTTGAAGGTATCACTTGCAGTGGTTGTATGAATACCGTTTCAAATAAATTTCTGGAAATTGATGGTGTTTTAAATGTAAGTATGAATTCTAATTTTTTAGAAATAATAATTGTTAGCAAAACGGAAATTGAGTTAAAAAAATTGCAAGAAATAGTTTCCTACGATGAAAATTATAAAATAATAAAATCAAAATGACACATAAAATAGAAGTCGAAAATATAAAATGTGGTGGTTGTATGAACAGTATTAAAACAGCATTACTTAAAATTGAAAATGTAACCGAAGTCGCAATTGATAAAGAAACTGACACAATTACAATAGATGCCGACAACGATAGAGCAGTATTTGTAAACACACTTTCAAGTCTGGGTTATCCCGAAAAAGGACATAACACACTTTTACATAAAGGAAAATCTTTTGTGAGTTGTGCTGTTGGAAATTTAACTAAGTAAATAGCAACACTAGATAAATTAAAAGTTGTATATTTGAGTCGATGAAATTTTTTGCCTACATATTTTGCTTTTATCTATTTGCTTTAACTACACTTCCGTCAGTTAGAGCAATAAAAATGCAATTTTCAGACAATTGCCAATCTTCTTGTCAAAAAAACACTTCCAATAATGATGAACCTTCAGGTTGTGAAAAAGGTAAAATAATAATGAATTTGAGTTTTAATCCAGTTTATTACGAAACCTCGCAATCATTATCTTACAATAAAAAAAATGTTTTCTTTCAAATAGCTAAAGAGGAAAATATAATTTACAAAAAAGTTTTTATTTCCCAATACAAAGGTTCAATCTGGCAACCGCCAAAGATTACTTTTTTAGTTTAATTACCTTCAATTTTTTAAGAAATAAAGCACATAACAATCTATTTTGTTGTGGTGCTAATCTTTAATATATACATCAATGAAAACTAAAATAATATTTACTAGCATAGTCGGTATAATTGTATTTGTAGTATCTAGCTTTCAATCTGTTGAAAACAAACAAGACTATACTTCAATTATCAAAAACACAAACAAATTTAATTTAAAACAGCAAAAACTTTATGTAGCGACAGCAGTTGCTAGATGTGCAAAATGTCATAATTGTCAAAAAGACAATTCAATGGGTAATGATAGTCTTAAAATTAATATTCAAAATTATTTTAAAAAAATAAAGTCTTATTCAAATGAAATTCCAAAAACTGAAAAGACACAAATAAAATCAGAAAAAGTTGACTTGAATACTGACGAATATCCGGATAATTTTAAAATAGAGAAAAGATGAAAAAATATATTTTATTAATCCTAATTTTACTTTCTAGCAAAGTAATGTTAGCACAAAACACATTTCCTTATGATGTGCAACTTACACCAATTGCAATTGCAAATCTACCGGGATTACATTCGTATGCTTTTGCGCAACACAACGGAAAATGGTTAATAATTGGAGGTAGGAAAGACGGTATTCACGCAAGACAACCTTTCAATGCGTTTCCAAATGCTCAAAACAATACCGACATTTATGTGGTCGATGTTGCAACACAACAATTTTGGTCAACATCAGTAAATAATCTTTCAACTGGTTTGAAAGAGCAATTACAATCGACAAATATGAACTTCCATCAAGACGGAAACACATTGTATGTTATTGGTGGTTATGCCTTTTCTACATCGGCAAACGATCACATTACTTTCGATAAACTAACAACTATTGATGTACCAAATTTAATCAATGCCATTATTGCAGGAAATCCAGTAACAAGTTATTTCAAACAAATTGCCAATCCTATTTTTCAAAATACGGGTGGACAATTAGGCAAAATTGGAAATGAGTTTTATCTCGTTGGAGGGCAAATTTTCACAGGAAGATACAATCCAATGAACAACCCAACTTTTGTACAATCGTATGTTAGTAAAATTCAAAAATTCACTATTGATAATTCGGGTACACAATTAAGTTTTAGTAATTATTCAGAGGTTACAGATGCCGTTCATTTGCATCGAAGAGATTATAATTTAGTCCCACAAGTATTTCCTGATGGTGAAGAAGGCTACACAATTTCATCGGGCGTTTTTCAAATCAATGCCGATTTACCATTTCTTTATCCTGTGGATATAAAAAGTAGCGGTTATTTTCCACAAACACAATTCAACCAATATTTAAGCAATTACCATTCGGGTAAAATTGGCCTATATGACCAAACAAATAACAGAATGCACAACTTGTTTTTTGGTGGAATTAGCCAGTATTATTACAATGGAACAACTTTGGTACAAGATAATAATGTACCATTTGTAAAAACCATAAGTAGAACCACTCGATTGGCTGATGGTAGTTTGTCCGAACATAATTTCCCAGTAGAAATGCCAAATTTAAAAGGTGCTGGATCTGAATTTATTCCAAATACAAACTTATCTCATTATACAAATGAAGTAATTAAATTGAATGATATTACAGCAACCGAATTTGTTATTGGACATCTTTATGGTGGTATTCAAAGTCCAACGATTAATCCATTTACTAACAATCAAACCACAACTACATTAGCCGATCCAACTATTTATGAAGTAAAATTAGTTTACAACCCAAGTTTGAGTGTTGCTACAATGGATGGAAAAAATCCGTTTACATTTTCAGTTTCACCAAATCCAACGAATACCGATACGGTGCGTATTCAATTCAACTTGCCATATATCGCAACTTTAGATTTTTTTATTACATCGATAGACGGTAAAATGCTTGAAGATGGTGAGATAGATGGTTTGAAGATTGGTAACAATGAAATGAATTTTAGTTTAGAAAATGCAAATGAAAACGTAGTAATTATCACTTTTATATTAGATAATAAATATTATGCATCGCAAAAAGTAATCAGACAGTTATAATCAATAAAAATGCCATTGGGCAATCTATAAATTAATTTAATAAATAATCAAAAATGAAAAAATCAGTTTTAATGACAGCTTTAGTAGCTTTCTTGTTTTCAATGAATGTAAATGCTCAAGAACAAGAACCAAAGCAAAAGAAAAAAGAAAAAGCTAAAAAAGAATGTTCAGTAAATGGCAAAAAATGTTGTGCAGGAGAAGAAAAAAAAGGATGCTCATCTGAAGCAACAGAGAAAAAATCATCGCATTGTGATGCTAAAAAAGTAGAGGAAAAATCTTAATTATAGATTAATTTTTGAAGGAAGTGCTTGAGAAATCAAGCACTTTTTTTGTTATGTGATAAAGGTTACAAACAACTACATTTTATTACATTTAATTTGCATTATAAAAAATAAAACTATGGAAATTATAGAATTCATCAAACAACCTTGGGCTTGGTATATTGCTGGTCCTTTAGTTGGACTTACGGTACCCGCTTTATTAATTTTAGGAAACAAGAATTTTGGTATTAGTGCCAATTTACGTCATGCTTGTGCCGCATGTTTACCAGCAAATATTTCATTCTTTAATTACAATTGGAAAAAAGAAATTTGGAATATGTTTTTTATTGGCGGCGTTTTATTAGGAGGTATAATTGCATTTAACTTTTTATCCAATCCCAATCCTTTAATCATCAATGCTGATTTAAGAACAGAATTAGCAACCTATGGTATTACGAATATTGATGGAATGTTACCCTCAGAAATATTCTCTTGGGAAAATCTATTTACAATAAAAGGATTTTTTATGATGGTTTTAGGCGGGTTTATGATAGGTTTTGGTTCCCGTTATGCAGGTGGCTGTACTAGTGGTCATTCAATTTCGGGATTATCAAATTTACAATTACCCTCATTAATTGCCACTTGTTGCTTTTTCATAGGCGGATTAATAATGGCAAATATTATTCTTCCTTACCTACTTTCACTTTAAAAAACAAAATATGAATAATTTAGATAAAAACACCGATTTTGAAACACGCTCTTTAGACACAATTTGTATCAACGAAAGTCAGTTAGAGCACAAATGGTACCATAACATTAAATACCTAATCGTAGGATTATTATTTGGGATTGTATTCATTAAAGCCGAAATTATCAGTTGGTACCGAATACAAGAAATGTTTCGCTTTCAATCGTTTCATATGTATGGTGTAATTGGTAGCGCGGTAGTGGTTGGTGCGATTTCAGTATTTTTAATTAAAAAATTTAAAGTCAATACCATTTATGGCGAGAAAATAGAATTTCACGATAAGAAATTCAATAAAGGACAAATTATCGGTGGACTAATTTTTGGTTTAGGTTGGGCTATCACTGGAGCATGTCCAGGTCCGCTTTTTGCTCAAATTGGAACTGGAGTAACCGTGATGATTGTTACTTTATTCTTTGCTATTGTTGGAACTTGGGTATATGGTTATTTCAGAGACAAATTACCTCATTAATCGCAATTAAAAATAAAGAATAAAACAATGAAAATTAAAATATACACTTTAATTTTACTAGTGATTGTAACCTTTTTTGCCCCAAAAACAGTTGCTCAAGAACATACAAATAGCTGGTTCAGAACTACATTAAGTATTCCTGTTACCAACAAAATAAAAACTGATTTAGAATTGCAACACCGTAGACAAAATGATTTTGAAAGCGATAACCTTTTCAATAAAAATCTAATGTACACCTTCAGAACTTGGATATATTACAAGCAAAACAAAGATGTAGTTTATGCTATTTCACCTTTTGCTTATTTTTCAAACTATAATATAATCAAAAAAGAAAGCGATGGATTTACAGCTCCAATTAACGAATACCGCTTTACTTCATCAATTGAAATTCAACACCAATTAGCAACAAAATTATTTGTTGTAGATAGAACTGCATTGGAATATAGAGTTTTTGAAGGTTCAATAGAAAATACAACTCGTTTACGAAATAGACTAGCTTTTAGATATGATTATAATTCAAATTATAATATAGCATTAGGAGATGAAATATTAATAAATTCATCAGGAACTGATGCGCAACATATTTTTGATCACAATCGAATATTCACCAATTTATCTTATAAACCAAATTCAGAATTTAAGTTTGATATTGGGTATATATACATTTCAAGGTTAACAAAAAGTAATATTGATTTGATTGATGAAAGTAATTTTTATTTGAATTTTACATATGCACTTCAAAAAAATAAGCACAAGTAAACTATTGCAATTTTTTAACGATTTAATTAGTCACAAAAAAAATTGAAAGAGATGAAAAAAAACCAGAAGGCAGCTATTCTATATAATTTAAAAACTAGTATTGCATATAAAAGCTTTCGTATTAATCATCCATAAAATGCAGACAAGAATTATGCAAAAAATCACTTTAAAAAACCAGGAGGTAATATTTGTATACATGGTATAAAAAATGGCTTTGGTTTCCTATATAAATTCCACAGATTTTATGATTGGACTGACGGCTGTATAGCTATAAATAATAAAGATATGGATGAAATTTATAATTCGGTTAATTCGAAGACTATAGTTATTATTAAACCCTGATTTGTTAATTTTATAAAATCTCATTTTTTAAGCATTAAAACTCTAATATAAATTACCGATGGATTATCGAATTTTTGATAGGTAAATAATAATGCTTAAAACAACTAATCATCGGTAACCGCCGATAAAAACTACTTATTACTACTTACAACTAGATAAAATCAGTGATTATCGATTATCAGCGATTTTCACTGGTTTTTTTGCTTCGACTTAATTTAGTTTTTTGCTTTTGTTTTCTTGATGAATTTGATAAACGCTATAAGATATTATTCCTATTGTAATTGTTGCAAATACACCAATTAAAACATAGGTTGCTATTTTGTTATTTTCCATTTTTTCTGCTGTAGGAATTAGACCAAATTCATAGGATAATCGATCAGGAGGTAACATTAGTTGTCTAGAGGTAATTATGATTTCTTTCATTTTTTTTCTATTTTTTTATAAATAATTATTTTAGTTTCGTCTTTTGGGTCTAATCCAAAAACGATATCTTTAATTTGATAACATTTTGTTAATACACCACCTACTTTAAAGAATTTTGTTTCCGGAAGATATTTTGTATTAAAACCCAATTTTTCAAATTTATCTAGGTCTTCAATAAGTATGTCCCTGTCTTGGTATAATTTCAAAAGTTTATAGTTTTCTATCATGCCTTTTCTGCTAAGATTAAATTCTAAGTTTTCTTCAGTGCGTCTTTTATGCCCGTCATAGTTTCGGCACTTGTCAGAACAATACAATTTTTTTGAAGATTTATAATCCTGCATTTCCTCCTCACAGTCTGGGTTTTTGCAAAACTTTATTGGTTTTTTCATAAAAATTAATTTTAAATTAAATAACATTATACAAATATATACAAATATTTTTATTACATTTGGCGTATATAATAAATTTAACATGGAATTAAAAAACTACTTTCCATATTTGTTGGAAAAAAAAATACTATTATCTGAAATTGGAATCCATCCAAGAACTCATATTGCATGGAAAGAAGAAGGACTAACATTTTATGAAGGAGTTAATATTGTATTGGGTGAAAAAGTAGAAAAAAGGAAATGGGTATATTTAGATATATTTGAAGCATTGTGGCTATTAATAATAGTTGAACTTAGAAAATTTAACCTTGATTTAAAAACCATAAAAAAATTAAAGGAATTTATAAAAGAACAGCCCGATGTAAAATCGGCACTTGAGAAAATATCTGAAGAAGATTTTCAAAATAAGATAGTTAGTTTATTGCCTAAAGAAATGCTTGAGAGCGTTGGTGGTTTTACATCTAGAGAGAAAGTAATAAAGTCTTTATCTACACTTTTATACCAAGACACATTTTTATCAAATTTAGGAGTATTAATTTATGGAGCTTTAATTACAGAAACATCTCCATCTATAATAATAAAAATTAATAAAGATGCGGATGTATTTGAATTCACAATTGCAATTAACAATAGTTCGGAAACTAATTTAAAAGAAGAGTTATATCAATTTTACACGAAGACATGTTCAGAAGCTACTTTTATCAATTTACCTATAATTAACGTATTGGAAAAATTATTTGAAAATGAAAAGATAATTAACCGCTGTTATGAATATGGGTTTTTCAATAATCAAGAAAAACAACTTTTAGAAGCGGTTAGAAATAAAGAATGTGAAGAAATTAAAATAGCGAAACATCCAAGCGGAGATTATACTGTTAATTTTTCTGACACTAAAGAGATATCTGGTGAAGAAGCAAAAAAGCTCAGGAAAATATTAGGGCTAAAAATGTATGACAGAGTAGAAGTGATTTATAGAAACGAAAGTCATTTAGTAATTAAAAACAGTAACAAAAAAGTTATAAAAAAAGAATAACGTCCTAAGTATCCCTTAGTGCCAAACCGCCTAAAAGCCCAAACAAGTATGTCCTACTTATTTTTGCTCCTACAGGTAATAATGGAATTTGAAAAAGCAAAACAAATTTTAAATACAGAATCAGAGAAAAAGTACACAGACCAAGAAATAATTGAAATAATGCAAATGCTCGAAGTGTTTGCGGGTGTTTGGGTGAATAATCTTTTAAAGTCATCAAAAAATGAAAAATGTAATTCTTTATGTTAGGGTTTCAACAGACGAGCAAGCCGGTAGGGGTTATTCACTTCGGGATCAAGAACAAAAATTATTGACCTATTGCCAAAACAATAATTTTAATGTTTTACATATATTCAGAGAAGATTTTTCGGCTAAAACTTTCAAGCGTCCCGAATTTAAGAAGTTATTAGAGTACTGTAAGAAGAATAAAAAAGATATTCACCAAATGATATTTATCAAATGGGATAGATTTTCTAGAAACACTGCTGAATCCTACCAAATGATTGGTGTGTTTAATCAACTTTCAATTCAAGTAAATGCAATTGAGCAACCACTTGACTTAACCGTTCCAGAACAAGGTTTGATGTTGGCTGTTTACCTTTCAATTCCTGAGGTAGAAAACCAACGCCGTTCTTTGAATGTTATTGCGGGAATGAGAAGAGCATTTAAAGAAGGACGGTACGTTGGAAATGCTCCAAAAGGTTATTCTAACGGAGTGGATGCAAGTAAGAAGCCGTTGTTAGTTCCAAATGATGATGCTAAATATATTCAAGAAGGATTTGAGTTAATGGCCACTGGAATATACAATCAAAAAGAAGTTTATAATAAATTAAAAGCAAAAGGTTTTAAAAGTAGTATGACAGCTCTTTCGTCTATTTTTAGAAACCATTTATATTATGGGGGTGTATTTATCAAAGGTTATAAGGAGGAAGAAGAAACTGTGGTTGATGGAATCCATGAGCCAATAATTACAAAAAAACTTTTTCTAAAAACACAAGATGTTTTGAATAATAGATGTAAGAAGTACCACACTGCACATAAAAAAATAAACGAAAAATTTCCCCTTAAAGGATTTTTAACTTGTCCAATATGTTTAACTCCATTGACCGCAAGTTCTTCAAAAGGCAGGTCTAAACATTATACCTATTACCATTGTATTAGTCCTTGTAATGAAAGATACCGACTTGAAGACGTAAATCTTTGGTTTGCTGATTTTCTCCAAACAATTACTTTAGAGAAACCGGTTCAGAAACTATTAGTTGAAATGATAAAAGATGAATTATTGAAGCAAACGGGAAAATCAGAACTTGGTCCTAAACATTATGAAAAAGTAAAAAATATTGAAGATAAATTAGTACGGTTACAGGATTTATATATTGAAGGAAATATTGAAAAATCAGAATATAAAATAGCAAAAGAAAGGTATGATACAATTCATCACGATTTAAAATCAAGCGAAGGCGAACAAAAAGATAAAAAGAGGGTTTTTGAAATTTATCAAAGTGCTTTAACAAAGCTTGAAACTATTCAATATCAATATAATGTGTCGGATATTGAAGGTAAACGAAGAATAATTGGTTCGATATTTCCGAAAAAATTCCAATTCGAAAATAAAAAAGTTCGAACCGCAGATTTGAACCCGTTATTTTTGAAAATTTCCAGTATTAACGGCCTTTCGCAGAGGACAAAAAAAAGAACAAATTCAAAAAAATTGAATTTGTCCGGGATGGTGGGCAATGAGGGGTTCGAACCCCCGACCCCCTCGGTGTAAACGAGGTGCTCTGAACCAGCTGAGCTAATTGCCCCAATATTTTTTAATCTTGCTGAACCCCAACAACCCTCCCGATAGAATCGGGATGCTCTGAACCAGCTGAGCTAATTGCCCCAATATTTTTTAATCTTACTGAACCCCAACCCTCCCGATAGAATCGGGATGCTCTGAACCAGCTGAGCTAATTGCCCCAATATGTTTTTGATCTTACTGAACCCCAACCCTCCCGATAGAATCGGGATGCTCTGAACCAGCTGAGCTAATTGCCCCAATAACTGCAAAACATTGCTTTAATGCGAGTGCAAATATACACTGAATATTTATTTTTGCAAGTCTTTTATAAAAAAATTATATAATTTCAGCAACAACAAAAGTACTGCCACCTACATAAATAAAATCATTTTCAGTAGCTGTATTCAAAGCGCAAGTATAAGCTTCTGAAATAGAATTATATACCTTGCCATTTAACCCATATGCACTTGCCTCGTCTCTTAAAACGGCGGCATCTAATCCTCTTGGAATATTGGGTTTAGAAAAATAATATTTTGCATTTTTAGGAAACAATGGCAGTATTGAATCTAAATCTTTATCATTTACAACCCCTAAAACTATATGCAAAGTCTGATAATGTTGATTCTCTATTTGCTGCAGCACACGTTTTAATCCATGAGCATTATGAGCGGTGTCGGCAACTACAAAAGGTTTTTCATTTAAAATTTGCCATCTTCCAAGCAAACCGGTATTTCTAATTACGTTTTTAAATCCGTTTTGTATATGTAAATCTGAAATTTCAAATGTTGTGCGGAGTAACTCAACAGCTTTCATAACCGTTTTCATATTTTGTTTTTGATAATCTCCTTTCAAAGCGCATTCATAACCCACTTCTGATTGATCTTGTGCGAAATAAATTGTGGCACTTTCCATAGTTGCCTTTTCTTCAAATACCGGTTTTGTATCTTCAGTATATTCTCCAATAACTACCGGAATATTCCTTTTAATTATACCCGCCTTTTCAAAAGCTATTTTTTCTAAAGTATCCCCTAAAAACTGTGTATGATCAAACCCTATATTTGTAATTACTGAAACTAACGGCGTAATCACATTGGTTGAGTCAAGCCTTCCTCCCATCCCAACCTCAATCACAGCAACATCTACGTGCTCTTTTACAAAATAATCAAACGCCAAACCAACCGTCATTTCAAAGAAACTTAGCTGATTTTGCTCAAAAAAAGGTTTATTATTTTTCACAAAATCAACCACAAAATCTTCCGAAATCGTTTCGCCATTTATGCGAATTCGTTCTCTAAAATTTTTCAAATGCGGAGAAGTGTACAACCCAACTTTATATCCCGCTTCCTGTAAAATAGAAGCAATCATAGAAGATGTAGAGCCCTTCCCGTTGGTTCCTGCCACATGAACCGATTTAAATTTTACTTCGGGATGATTGAGATGCTCTACCAATAATAGCGTATTGGTCAAATCTTTTTTATAAGCAGAGGCACCTTGCATTTGAAACATGGGCAACTGACTAAACATCCAATCTGTAGTTTCTTTATAATCCATTTTACTATTTGAAACGAATGGCTTAGGCATTCTTGTAATCCATTTTCCCGCTATCCATTACAATCAATGCTAGCGGCATTGGATTTTCATTACTATCGGGGTTAATTAGCAATCTATTTAGAGTTCTTGGTTATTCACCTATTTGAAAATTAACCACTACAAAACCAATTTGAGTTTCTGGTGCATTAGCATCAGATTGCCATTTGAAGGTTTTTGCGGTTTCTATTGCTGGATTCACTAAACAAGGATCAGAATTTGTAGTTCCTTGGGAACGTTCAGCTCTAATTACATTACCTTGACGATTCACCCAAATTTTCACTACCACTTTTCCCGATTCATTACAATCTTGAACCTTTTTACTATTGCCATATAATTTTCTCCCCGATAATCCCCAGCCTGTGCCTTTACCAGTTCCTTTTCCATCGCCAGTGCCGTCTCCATAAAAACTATTAGCATACAAACTACCGTTTAAACTTCCTTTGTCGCCACCATCTTTATCATCGCCGTGACCAGTTTGTGTAGTTCCAGTAGTTTTGGGTCCTTTTAATATACTGTTTAATGCGCTGTTGGTTTTTCGTTTGGGCGGTGTTGGTGTTGGTGGTGCATCAGAATTAGTGGTTGACGTCTTTACAGCCGCCGCTTTTGTTGTGGTTTGCGTTACTAATTTTTGTGCAGGCGTTTCCACCACATCTTTTACCGCTGGTTCAGGAGCGGTTTGTACCTTTTCAATCGGTTGAATGTCTCCATTTCCAGTATCAGAAGTACCAAAATTAATTGCAATTTCGCCTCCTTTAAATACATAAGGAACATTCGGATCGTCTTTCAGTACATAAAAATAAAAACAAATAAACAAAATAATGAATACAACTAACGTTATACCAAAAGATCGTTTTTCATATTTAGTTTCTAATATCATTATTACTTTGGCGAAACCGCTAATACTATTTTATATTTATTTCTATAGGCAATATCCATAACTTTAACCGCATTCTCAATTGGAACATCTTTTGCAACGTGCAAAACAATATTAGGCTCTTTTTGCCCGGCTAACTTTTGTTGCAAAGCAGCTTCCAAATCTTCAATAGGAAGTTGCTGTTGATCTAAAAAAAAGTTGAATTTATCATCAATGCTCACCGAAATTGTTTCCACTTCATCAGATTGACCTGAAGAATTAGGCAATACTAAATCTAAAGCATTAGTATTTGTCATAGTGGTGACGGCAATCATAAAAAAGATCAACAACAAGAAAACAATATCAGTCATAGATGACATATTGAATTCTGCGTTTACTTTATTTCTTCCTCTTAAATTCATAATTAAACAGGTTCGTTAAGTACATCCAAGAAATCTACCACATTAACTTCCATCATGTGCACAATTTTATCGGTTATACTCACTAAATGATTATAACCTACATAAGCGATAATTCCCACAATTAATCCAACTACTGTCGTCATCATTGCGGTATAAATTCCTTCGGCTAAAACGCTCATTTCAATTTTATTAGAACCACTAGCAGCCATTTCATGAAATGCCATTACCATACCTACAACCGTTCCTAAGAAACCGGTCATCGGACCAGCACCAGAAAGCGTAGCCAATAAACTAACGTTTTTTTCCAATTTATACACTTCAAGCTTTCCTGCATTTTCAATAGCAATATTAATATCTTCAAGTGGTTTGCCAATTCTAGAAATTCCTTTTTCAATTAATCGAGCAACAGGTGAATTTGTTGCCGCGCAAAGCATTTTTGCATTATCAATTTTTCCTTGTTGCAAATGCATTTTAATTTGCGTCATAAAATTTTGATCCATTTTAGAGGCTGCTTTAATAGCCATAAGTCGTTCTAAGTATAAATAAATGGTAAGAAACAACATGATAAAAATGGACGTCATTACAATTTGCCCTACTATGCCACCACTGAAAATAATTTCCATTAGGGTCAACTCTTTTTTAGTTGCAATTGTTTCCACTGCTTGATTAGCGGCAGTAGCAACACTATCTATTTGAAGAAAAATACTCATAATTATTAAGTTTAATTTTAAAACGTAAATATAAAATAAAAATTGTTTGAATTATTTACAGAACCTCTTTAACCACAAAAACCCTACTATTCCTGAAACTAGTGATGCTGCAAGAATCATAAATTTAGCATTATTAATAATTTCCGCATCATCGAAAGCTAATAAACTGATAAAAATCGACATGGTGAATCCAATTCCACCTAAAAATCCGGCACCTAGAAGTTTTTTCATACTTAATTCTTTGGGTAATTTAGCTAACCCAACCTTAATTACTAAATATGAAAAAACAATTATCCCTAAAGGTTTACCAATAATTAAGCCAAAGAGAATTCCCAACGAATATTCTTCTGAAAAATTCTGCATCCAATCAGCTCCAATGATAATTGCTGTATTACACAAAGCAAACAAAGGAAGTATAAAATATACCACAGGTTTATGTAAAAAATGTTGTAATTTATACGAAATAGATTTTTCCGAACCGTCTTGAAAAGGAATAGCAAACGCTAGTAATACTCCCGTAATGGTAGCATGAACACCCGAATTCAGCATAAAATACCACATAAACACACCCGCAATTAAGTAAATCCATAGATTATTGACCTTCATTCGGTTTAAAACCAAAAGTCCGCCAAAAATGGATAACGAAATAATAAGATTTACAAAATAGAGCGTTTTAGTATAAAATAACGCAATAACAATAATAGCACCTAAGTCATCGATTACCGCTAATGCCGTTAGGAACACTTTTAACGAATTAGGAACGTTTTTACCAACTAATGATAATATTCCTAAAGCAAAGGCAATATCGGTAGCCATAGGGATTCCGATACCCGATTGTGTTTTTGTTCCAAAATTAAACAGAAGAAATATCAAGGCAGGAACTAACATTCCACCTAAAGCGCCAGAAATAGGCAAAATGGCATCTTTAAATTTTGACAATTCTCCTTTATATACTTCGCGTTCTAATTCTAATCCGATCATCAGAAAGAAAATCGCCATTAGTCCATCATTAATCCAATGCTCAAAACTATGGTTTGCAATGGGATGATGCCAAATAGCAAAATAACTTTCGGAAAATGAGGTATTAGAAATTACTAACGAAAAAGCGGTGCAGAGTAATAAAACTAAACCGCCCGCTTTTTCGCTTTCAAAAAAAGAAGTAAATAATTTTGAAAGTCTCATTTATTTATACCAATTGTTTCAAGGCAATTTCAAACGCAGTAGCACTAATATTCTTTTTATCCGAATTGATGGCGTGTGCTTTTTGAATCGCATTTTTAATTCGATTTGAAGTATCTGAAAAGATTGCCTCATCAGTCATTTGTACTTTTTTCTCCATAAAATAAGCAAAAACTCTAGCCATACCGCAATTTGCAATAAAGTCTGGAATTAAACTTACTTTTTGATCGGTTGCTTCCATGATCGGTCCAAAGAAAATTTCTTTGTCTGCAAAAGGCACATTCGCACCACTTGAAATTACTTCTAATCCAGACGCTACCATGTTATCCACTTGCTCTTTTGTAACCAATCTTGAAGCCGCACAAGGTGCAAAAACTTGCGCTCCCATAGACCATATTTTCTGATTAATTTCGGCAAAAGGAATCATGTTTTCTGCTACTAATTTATTTCCGTCTTTATGCAAGAATAAATTTTTAATTTCTTCAAAAGAAAAACCGTTTTCATTGATAACACCACCATCTCTATCGATGATTCCTACTACTTTTGCACCCATTTGAGCCAAATAAAAAGCCGCTGCCGAACCTACATTTCCAAATCCTTGCACAATGGCTTTTTTGCCTACGATGGTTCCGCCATAGATATCATAATAATGACGCGCCGCTTCGGCAACACCATATCCTGTAATCATATCGGCTACCGTATATTTTCTGTTTACGTCTGGTGAAAAATTTGGATTCTCAATTACTTTGATTACTCCTTGACGCAATTGTCCAATTCTATTGATTTTATCGGCTTCGGTAGGTTTAAAATGTCCGTTAAAAACCCCTTCTTGCGGATGCCAAACCCCACAATCTTCGGTCATTGGAATTACTTCGTGAATTTCATCTACATTCAAATCGCCACCTGTTCCATAGTAATTTTTTAATAACGGAGAAACCGCTTTATACCAACGCTCTAAAACGCCTTTTTTTCTCGGATCATTTGGATCAAAATTAATTCCCGATTTAGCTCCACCAATAGCCGGACCTGAAACCGAAAATTTCACTTCCATTGTTTTGGCTAACGAAAGAACTTCGTTCATATCCAAACCTTTTCGCATTCTTGTTCCGCCTCCAGCAGCTCCTCCACGCAACGAATTAATAACCGTCCAACCTTCTGCTTCGGTTTCTGGATCTTTCCAATTGAATACTATTTCTGGTTCTTTGTTTTCAAATTTTTGTAATAAATCTTTCATTTTGTAAGTTAATTTTTTTGGTTTTGCAAATATACATATTCTGTATAAGCTCATAGGGTTAATATATGTTTTTGTTTTGAAAATTTATTTGAAAATTATTCCTGATGAATGATCGTGTCTTGCTCCAGTAACAGAGGAAAGTACATTGTTTTCACCTCTTAATTTTAAGACTCCCAAAAGGGCAAAAATCAGGGCTTCTTTGAATTGAATTATTTTGTCATCTGGTATAATTAGGGTCGTAGTGTACAAATATTCTGATAAACGACGAATCAAAAAAACATTGTATGCACCGCCACCCGTTATCAATAATTTAGCATTGGGTTTATTACAAACGGCAGCAATTTGCAGGGCTATATGCTCCACAAAAGTGGCCAATTTATCTTCAATACTACAACTAAAAGAATGCATTAGTGGAAAAATCTCTTGGTTTACAAACTCCATTCCTAATGATTTTGGAAACGGCAATTTATAATATTCTAATTCATTTAATTGCGCTAAAAGTGTAGTGTTCACTTTGCCCGATTGAGCGATACTTCCTCCGGAATCATACGGCAAACCTAAGGCATTAGCATAGTAATTCAAAACAGTATTTACAGGCGAAATATCAAATGCTATTCGGGTTCCATTATCTGAAAACGAGATATTCGAAAATCCGCCCAAATTCAAACAATAATCATATTCAGCAAATAAAATTGCATCACCAATAGGAACCAATGGCGCACCTTGACCACCCAATTGCACATCTTGCAGTCTAAAATCGCAAACCACAGTTTGTTGAATCAATTGCTGTAACATAGGAAGATTTCCTATTTGAAGCGTCAATCCGTTTTGAGGTTGGTGTAAAATCGTGTGACCATGACTGCAAACGGCATCGATATCTTTGAATTGATGTTTCGAAATAAATTCAGTAATAATCGAAGCCAAAAGTTTTGTATAATCACTATTCAATTGTTCTAATTCAGCCGAGTTAAATTGAATGGCATTTTTTAATTTGTTCTGCCATTCATCGGAATAAGAAATGGTTTCCGATTGAAAAATTTCAAACGTCCAACGCTCTGAAATATTGAAGTTTATGTACGCTAAATCGACTCCGTCTAAGGATGTGCCCGACATAACTCCGATAACGTTGTAGTTTTCTTTAAACATGGGTTAAAATTACAAATTGTTATTGAAAATTTCCTAATAAATAATTACATTTGAGGACTCAATTTAACAAATTATCAAACATTACATCTAAAAAATATGGATTTTAAATTAACCGAAGAACACCAAATGATTCAGCAAGCGGCAAGAGATTTTGCTCAAACCGAATTATTACCTGGAGTTATTGAGCGAGACGAACATTCAAAATTTCCTACCGAACAAGTAAAAATGATGGGCGAACTTGGATTTATGGGAATGATGGTAGATCCTAAATATGGCGGCGCTGGTTTAGACAGTTTGTCGTATGTTTTAGCCATAGAAGAAATTGCAAAAGTAGACGCTTCTGCTGCCGTAATCATGTCGGTAAACAACTCATTAGTGTGTGCCGGATTAGAAAAATATGGTTCAGAAGAGCAAAAAATAAAATATTTAACTCCATTAGCTAAAGGTGAAGTCATTGGAGCGTTCTGTTTATCGGAACCCGAAGCAGGATCTGATGCTACTTCGCAAAGAACAACGGCTATTGACATGGGCGACCACTATTTAGTAAACGGAACCAAAAACTGGATTACTAATGGAGGAACGGCTTCAACCTATTTAGTAATGGCACAAACCGATGCCGCAAAAGGACACAAAGGAATTAATGTGTTGATTGTTGAAAAAGGATTACCAGGATTTGAAATAGGTCCGAAAGAAAAGAAAATGGGAATTCGTGGATCGGATACCCATACCTTATTATTCAATGATGTAAAAGTACCGAAAGAAAATAGAATTGGCGCTGACGGATTTGGTTTTGCTTTTGCGATGTCAACCTTAAACGGAGGACGAATTGGAATTGCTTCTCAAGCGTTAGGAATTGCACAAGGCGCTTATGAATTGGCGTTAAAATATTCGCAAGAACGTGTGGCGTTTGGAAAACCTATTTTCAACCACCAAGCCATTGCGTTTAAATTGGCCGACATGCACGTTAAAATTACCTGTGCGCGTTTGTTAATTCACAAAGCCGCTACCGAAAAAGACAACGGCGAAGACATTGCACATTCGGGAGCTATGGCAAAATTATATGCCTCAGAAATTGCTTTAGAAGTTGCCAATGAAGCGGTACAAATTCACGGCGGAAATGGTTACGTAAGCGAATACCACGTAGAACGTATGATGCGCGATTCTAAAATTACGCAGATTTATGAAGGAACTTCTGAAATTCAACGCATTGTCATTTCAAGAGGTTTAGTGAAATAATAAACTCGATAAATTATACATCAAATCCGGTTCTTTTGAGCCGGATTTTTTTGTGCTTTTTATGCGCAACGAGTTACTATTTAGTAGAAAATAATGCTTATAAATTAAAATTTATCACTTATGTTTTGATAATTGGAAATATTCAGTATATTTGAAAATACGATACAAAGTAGCACATATATTCAAGTTAGCGGACAGCTTCAGAAAAAAACGTAAACCAAAAAAACAGAAAATATGAAGAAAATATTATTAAGTTTAGTATTCTTATTGCCATTCTTTGGGAATGCTCAAGCCCATTTAGGAATTTCCTTAACAGACCTAAAAGAATTGCATAATGACAAAACTTTTAAAATTGATTATACAACAGATGGGACAAAATACGCATCTGCTGATATGCCATTAGGAGAATTTACTTATTATTTTAGCAAAGAAGACGGATTAACTTTTAGATGTATTCAAATTCCAAATAATATGACTGCCTTAAATGCCCAAGTTGAAAACTACAATAAAAAATATGTTATTGTTTCAGAAACTTCTTGGAAAGCATATCTCGAAGGTGGAGGCTTAATGAAAATTAATCTTGTATACGATGAAGAATATAAGGCATATTTTTTTACTTATAATTTTTAAAAATAATGCCGAAAACAAAAGAAGATAGAATTAAAACAGTTATGAGTGGAGGTGGTCACGTTGTAATTCTTGGTGCTGGTGCAAGTATTGCTTCAACATACAGAAATGGAGAATTATATGGTAAAAAATTACCTTCAATGGATAATTTTATTGAGATTGTTGGACTAACCGATTTAATTGAAAATATACCTGAAAATTTAAATGCTAAAAATTTTGAGGCTCTATATAGTAACCTTCATAAAGACAATCCAAATTCCCCCCGCTGCCGCGCGAATCCTTTCGCGTGGTGAAACTAACTAATAAACCACTTCGTAAGTCTTCCGACTTTAATCCATACAAAAAAAGCTACAATTGAACTCTTGTAGCTTTTTTATTTTATAGTCCCATCAGGACGAAATATGGGTAACAAAAAAGCCTGTTCAAAAGAACAGGCTTTTCAAAAGAAAGGCGGCGAACCGAGCTTGCGAACACGGCGTACCTATAAAAAAAATAACCCCAGCTTTTTAAGCTGGGGTTACTAAAAAAAGGCGGCGACATACTCTCCCACATAACTGCAGTACCATCTGCGCAATCGGGCTTAACTTCTCTGTTCGGAATGGGAAGAGGTGAGCCCCGACGCAATAACCACCTTAAATTTTAAGTGATAAGCTCTTAGTGATTAGTAATTAGCTTTTGGGCTAATCACTTGTTACTAGTTACTTTTCACTGCAACATAGTTGCAAAT
>NZ_JBIIWV010000189.1:0-3796 GCF_044338735.1 Flavobacterium sp.
CTTTTTTTGCAATTTGTAAAGCCTCCTTAAAACTTTGCTCAGCAAGCACATTTTGTTGGCTTAATATAAAACAATTCCCTTTGTTATATTTTGCAATACTTATTTTGGACGCATTCTCAAGAGTTTTGTTGTTAGAACTTAATTCTTTAATCCCTTTGTCAAAAAAACTAATTGCTATGTCGCAATTTAATTTTTCTTTATAGATAAAACCCCTAACAATATAATTAACCCCTAAAAAACTACTCACAGAATCTTGTACTGGATATTCTAAACACATTTTTTCTGCCCGGTCTAAATAAGTAATAGCATTTTCATAAATATTCAATTGGTGGTATTGAATACCAGCTTTAGTATCAATAGAAATTTTTAGCAATTTGTCCTCCGATTTTGGCAACAATCCAATTGCTTTTAATAAATATTTAAGTGATTTTTGATAGTCTCGTTTAGAAGAATAGCCATCAGAGATTAATTTGTATGCTTTAATTTTTAAATCAATATTATTTTTTGCTAATTGTATAATTTTAAAACCCGTAGCGATTACTTTGTCTGGATTTTCATACATTTCAACATTAGAATTTTTGATTAATTGTTCTAATTTTTTTTGATCTTGAGCAAAAATATAAAAACAGTTAAAAAGCAAGAATATGGCTACTAAAATGTAATTTTTATTATTCATTTTCCGATAGTGTTAAACAATTATCATTTGTCTCATTTTTGAGTAAATCGATAAATTTTATGGGCGAAATTCCAATTATTGATTTGAATACAGTGGCAAAGCTACTGTGGGATGAAAAACCACAAATCTCTGCTAAGTAGCTTATTTTATAATTACAAAAGTTAGGTTCGTTTTTCAACTTTTCAACTATGTAATTAATCCGTAAAGTATTAATATAAGTATTGAAATTTATATGGTAATGCCTATTAATGATTTCTGAAAGATACTTTGTGTTAGTTTCAAATTGACCCGCTAAAACTGCTAAAGAAATCTCTTTATTTGTAAACTTTTTTGTTGTTTCAAATTTTTTGAGTTTGTTTAAAATAAGCTGCTCTGTTTCTGCCGGAATTGTATTTTTTTTATTTACCGTATCAACCTCTTCTGATTTGTTTAAAATAGTATTATTCGGAAATTCCAAATAACTAACTATTTCGGTGAGTCTTTTTTTATGCAAATATTTCTTGTAAACAAATAATCCAAAAACAAAAAGAATAAGTATAAAGAAACTTATACTTAAATATAACTTATTATTAAATACACTTTTCTTTAGCGTATAGTTTTTTAAATATTCGGAATTAATTAAATTATAAACCGTGTTAATGGCTTCCTCTTCCTTCTTTTCAATTTCGTTTTGTATAGTTAACAGTTTTGTATTTAATAATTTATATTCTTGCTCTTTATTTAAAGCCAAATAACTTAAAACTAATGTTTCTGTAGTGGTTTCTAAAAGATAAATATTATCCATTTGAACTAACAATTTTTGTGCTTCTAATGCACTTTCTATTGCTTTTGAGTAGTCTCTTTGATAGAAATAATTTCTTGCGATTACATTCCAAACCTGAATATCAAAATACTTGTCATCCAGACTGATTAATTCTTTTAGCTGTTCTAAATTGGAAGTATTAGAAGCAAGGTTTCCTAAACCGATGTTTACTTCCGAGCTGATTAATAAAAAGCGCTTTTTATTTGCTATTCCATTTTGTAAAAAAGAAATATTCTTACTTTTTTGAATAATTTTTTGGGCTTCTTTGTATTCTTTTTTATGCAATAAAAGCTCTAATTCCTCAAATAAAATGTCTACATTGATTTCAGTAATAGTATCAACGTCTTTTATACTATTTCTATCTGAACGAGCTCTGTCTAAATAACTAACACTTTGTTTGTGCAAATAAATAGCTTGCAGGAGTGCTGATTTTTCAATATTTACTTTTGCATTTTGAAAGAAAGAATTTCTGTCCAAGTAAGTGCTTGCCGCGAACAAATAATTTGCTGCATTTGCATAATCTCCTAAAATGCTATATATATTATATGCTAATAAATTTAATCTGACTTTTTCGTTATTTGAATTTGCACTTTTAAGTAGTAATAATGCGATTTTTAAGGATTCGTTAGGCTGAGCTTTATAGACATTTTCAGCTTCAGCAATTAATAATTGTTGTTTTGGAGCATTCTGACCACTTAATTTATTTTGAGGAGAGAGAATAGAAAAGAAAATAAGAATAACTAACAATTTGTATCTCATAGCCAATTGAAAATTTACTAATGTCAGATTGATTTAAATACAAATGTAATTAATTCTATGAAAAAAAATACGTTTTTTTGTTGAACTAGCGTTTCAAAGAAAAATGGGCTTTAAATTGTTTTTGAGTTCCATTTTCTGTGTAATCAAGTGTGAACCAATAATCCGTTGATGGTAATTTTTCATTGTTGTATATTCCATTCCATCCTTCACTCGCTGTGGTTGCACTCAATTGTTTTAATAACTTTCCATATCTATCAAAGATGAATAATTTAGCATCTGGTTGATTTAATCCGATGATGTTCCATGTATCGTTATAACCGTCACCGTTTGGTGTGAAATATTTTGGATAATCAATCACCAATACTTTTTGGGTCAGGTAAGTACATCCTTGGGTATCCACTACTGTAATGTCATGTGTTCCGCCTGTTACTCCAGTGAACACATTTGATTCTTGTAATGCGCCTTGATCTAATTGATACAATAATGTTCCGTTGCCACCTGTTACGGTTACTACAAGCGTTGCATTGTCGCTAAAATATTCGCTCTGGGTTACTGTTAAGCTTGTTGCAGGATTTGTTGCCGTTACCACCGCGCTGGCTATATTGGAAACACAATTGGTAGTGCTATTGATTGCTACAACGGTATAAGTTCCTACTTGGGTTGCAGTATAGGTTGCACTAGTTGCTCCCGGAATTGTTGCAACTGGAGTTGTATTGCCTTGGAAGGTCCAAACAAAATCATAATCTACATCATTTAATCCTGAATCCAATACGTAAGTTTGGAACGGAACTCCTGCCGAATCCACACAAATGGTTCCATCAGTTAAGGAAACCACAGGTAATGGATCCACATAGACTCTAACCGTTATAGGTATGCCTGGACAGCCTGTTAATACCGGAGTAATAATATAATCGACATAACCTCGAGTATTGCCCGTAGTGGTTAATGGTTGTGCTATATTTATAAATAACCCTGAATTAGTTCCTGCGCTCGCTCCTGAAACACCAACAGGATCAACTGTCCAATTGAAGACTGTGGCGGCGTTGAAGGTTGAAACACTTATAAAGGTAGATTCACCACTACATAAATCGGGATGTGTTGCACTTCCAAAAATTACAGGAACCGGATTTACCGTTACTGTTATTCTTTGAGGAGTTCCTGGGCATCCTTTTAAACTTGGCGTTACTTCATAAACAACAGTTCCTTGAGATAATCCTGTGGTAGTAAGTATTTGATTGATGGCTGTGCCGCTTGCGTTTAATGCGCCACTCACACCTACACTGCTTACCACACTCCAAGAGTAAACTGTATTATTAATAGCGCCTGAAAACGAAATATTAGTGGCTTGCCCTGAACAAATGGTTTGAGCTAGTGAAGCCGGACTTACAATTACATTTGGAATAGGATTTACCGTAACTACAACAGTTGTTGATGCGCCTAAACAACCATTAGCTTCTGCTACAATAACATAAGTGACTTGACCTGCTGCTACTTGATTGGGATTTAACACAAGTGTTTGATTAATACTAGTTGCTCCCGATCCAGTAACCGATCCAGAT
>NZ_JBIIWV010000056.1:0-12762 GCF_044338735.1 Flavobacterium sp.
CTCATAAAGACCAAAGAAGAAAATCGGGAGAAGCCTATATTTTTCATCCTATTGCCGTAGCAAAAATTGTAGCTCGAGATATTGGGTTAGGTGCTACTTCTATTGCTGCAGCCTTAATGCATGATGTTGTTGAAGATACTGACATTACAGTGCAAGACATGGAAAAAATGTTTAATCCAAAAATAGCTCAATTAGTTGAAGGATTAACAAAAATTTCCAAGGTTAAAACCGATCAAGAGATTTCAATGCAAGCGGAGAACTTCCGGAAAATGCTACTGACTTTGAATGATGACGTTCGTGTAATTTTAATTAAAATTGCAGATCGATTACACAACATGCAAACCATGGGCAGCATGGCCGATTATAAGCAAGCCAAAATTGCATCAGAAACCTTATACATTTATGCCCCTCTAGCCCATCGACTTGGACTATATAATATTAAAACACAGCTTGAAGACTTAGGTTTAAAATACACTGAACCTGTTGTTTATAATGATATTGTTAGTAAAA
The DNA here is from genome assembly GCF_044338735.1 of Flavobacterium sp. Lineage (GTDB taxonomy): Bacteria > Bacteroidota > Bacteroidia > Flavobacteriales > Flavobacteriaceae > Flavobacterium. Next base: position 511 of record NZ_JBIIWV010000056.1, read on the forward strand.
TCAAGGAAACTAAAGAAGAGCAAGACGAATATATTAAAACGATTTCAGATGTTTTAAGTACTTCATTACAAGAAGAAGGAATCGAATTTACCATAAAAGGTCGACCAAAATCCATTTACTCGATTCGAAGAAAAATGAAAGTGCAAAGCGTTACTTTTGACGAAGTTTACGATAAATTTGCACTCCGAATTATCTACAAATCAAATCCACACGACGAAAAATTCATTGCTTGGAAAATTTATTCAGTCGTAACCGATCATTATAGACCCTCGCCAAGTAGATTACGAGATTGGATTTCATCGCCTAAATCAACAGGATACGAAGCGCTTCATATCACCGTTATGGGTCCAAAAGGGCGCTGGGTAGAAATTCAAGTGCGAAGCGAACGCATGGATGAAGTTGCAGAGAAAGGTTACGCAGCACATTACAAATATAAAAATGGCGCTACCGAAGAACATGGATTAGAAATTTGGCTTAACCAACTAAAAGAAGCTCTTGAAAATTCGGAAAGTAATGCAGTTGATTTTGTAGAAGATTTTAAGCTGAATTTGTATGCCAAGGAAATTTATGTATTTACACCCAAAGGCGAAATTAAATCGCTACCCAAAGGTGCTACATCGCTTGATTTTGCTTTTAGCATCCACTCAGAAATTGGTGTAACAACAAGAGGAACAAAAGTTAACGGAAAATTAGTTCCGCTGAATTATGAACTAAATAGTGGTGATCAAGTTGAAATTATTACATCGGTAAACCAAAAACCAACTTCGCAATGGCTTGATTATGTGACTACTTCAAGAGCAAAAAATAAAATTAAAAATGTTCTAAACGAAAATACAAAAAAGATTGCCGAGGAAGGAAAAGAGCTATTAGAACGAAAATTACGTCATCTTAAAATAACTCTGAATGAACAAACACTGAACGAACTTGTTAATTTTTTTAAATTACACACTAGTTTAGATTTATTTTACAGAGCTGGTATAGGAACCATTGAGAACCAGCAATTGAAAGATTTTGCAGCTCAAAAAAGCAATACACTTGTTAATTTTTTCAAGAAAACAATAAAAAGAACTCCCACCGCATCATCAGAACAAGTTCGAAAAAATGAACTTAACAAGAAATTTGATATGCTGGTTTTTGGTGTTGAGCAAAACAAACTAGATTATAAACTTTCCACTTGTTGTAATCCAATTCCTGGTGATGAAGTTTTTGGATTCATAACCATAAATGAAGGAATTAAAGTACATAAAAAAGATTGTCCAAACGCCATCAGTTTACAATCAAACTATGCTTACCGAATCATTCAAACCAAATGGATTGATTCATCGCAAGAAGAATTTAAAGCAGTTTTAAGAATCACCGGTATGGATACTTTAGGTTTGACGAACGAACTGACCAAAGTAATTTCTAATCAAATGAACGTGAATATTCAAAGCATTTCATTGAGTAGCGAAGCCGGTATTTTTAAAGGGCAAGTAACTGTTGTCGTGCAAAATAATACCATTCTGAAAAAACTGATTGACAACATCAGAAAAGTTGATGGAATTGATAAAATTACTAGGGTTTATAAATAAATTTCAAACAAATGATAAAATTTACATTCATTATACTATTCTTTAGTTTGAATATTTTTGCACAAAGAAGTCCGGCAAAATATTGGCTTGATCCAAATGGTAATGAGGTTAAAATTAAATACATGAGTCTTCTATCTGATAAATATCCTGATAACGCAATGGCCTTCAGAAAAACAGCAGATAGTGGAGTAGTCTATCAATATAATGCCCCAAAATACTCAACCTATAAAGTTGATTACTCAATTTTTAAATCTGAAATTGAAAAAATAACGAATAAAACATACGCTGATTCTACTATATTCTTAATTAACTTCAATTACATAGATGACTCCTGTTCAGATTGGTTTTCTAATAACTTAAGTTCAGAAAAAATTAATTTAAGAAAAAACTTTTATTCCTCCTTGAAAAATCAAATAGAAAGAAAGTCAAATGTAATTTTCTTATGTTTCTTTGAAAAAGGAATTGTATTAGAAAACAAACCTGAATCAAAAAAAGAATATTTTTTTTCAGATCATAGTAATATTTTTAGAAAAAATCTTTTCTTAAATCCAACTTTATGTGGCTCTTTTGGACTAATAAAACCAAATGGTCAAACCCTAATTAGAAATGGTGAATACAGACCCGACTGGATGAACGAGCATCTAAAACCAGAAATTTGGAACCTTATTTTTCAACAATAATTATACGGTCTTAATAACTCTGTTCAAAAATAGTTCTAATTTCTAAACTCTAAATTCTAAGATTGACTATCTTTGCTTATATTTCATTTACCAAAGCAATGGAAAACAAAAATCAGGAAATTGTAAAGAATGTTTTTACCAACTATTTAGAAGAAAAAGCGCATCGGAAAACCCCCGAACGTTTTGCAATTCTTCAAGAAATTTACAATGCAACCGAGCATTTTGATATTGAATCGTTGTACATCAAAATGAAAAATAAAAACTATCGGGTAAGTCGAGCTACATTATACAATACCATCGAACTTTTATTAGAATGTGGATTAGTACGTCGTCATCAGTTTGGGCAAAATCAAGCACATTACGAAAAATCGTACTTTGACAAACAACACGATCATATTATTCTTACCGATTCGGGCGAAGTAATCGAGTTTTGCGATCCAAGAATTCAACAAATAAAACTAACCATGGAAGAACTTTTTGGTATTGATATTCAAACGCATTCGCTGTACTTTTATGGTACTAAAAAACAATAAAAAACTAACTACAAACAATAAATAAACACATAATGACTGTAGATTTACTACTCGGATTACAATGGGGAGATGAAGGAAAAGGAAAAATAGTTGATGTTTTAACTTCAAAATATGATATCATTGCTCGTTTTCAAGGCGGACCAAACGCGGGACACACCTTGGAATTTGACGGAATCAAACATGTTTTAAGAACGATTCCTTCTGGTATTTTTCACAAAAACGCTATTAATATCATTGGAAACGGTGTTGTAATCGATCCTGTAGTTTTTCAAAAAGAAATTGAAGGTTTAGCTAAATTTGACATGGATGTTACCGCTAGACTGTTTATTTCTAGAAAAGCTCATTTAATTTTGCCAACCCATCGCTTGTTAGATGCCGCTTCTGAAGCTGCAAAAGGGAAAGCAAAAATAGGCTCAACATTAAAAGGAATTGGACCAACATACATGGACAAAACAGGAAGAAATGGATTGCGTGTTGGCGATTTAGAACTAGAAGATTTTAAACAACGTTATAGAGCACTAGCAGATAAACACGAAGCCATGATTGCTTTCTATGATGTTGATCTTCAATATGATTTAAAAGAAATGGAAGAAGAATTTTTTGAAGCGGTAAAAGACTTGAAAAAATTAACTTTTATAGATAGTGAAGAATATTTAAACAAAGCTTTAAAAGAAGGAAAATCTATATTAGCCGAAGGAGCCCAAGGTTCTTTATTAGATGTTGATTTTGGAACCTACCCGTTTGTAACTTCTTCAAACACTACTGCAGCTGGTGCTTGTACTGGCTTAGGAATTGCTCCAAACAAAGTAAAAGACGTTTTCGGAATTTTTAAAGCATACACCACGCGTGTAGGAAGTGGCCCTTTTCCAACGGAAGATTTTAATGAAGCTGGGCAAACTATGGCAAGTGTAGGTAATGAATTTGGTTCAGTCACTGGTCGAGCACGTCGTTGTGGTTGGTTAGATTTAGTAGCTTTAAAATATGCCGTTCAAGTAAATGGAGTAACCCAATTGTACATGATGAAAGGTGATGTACTTTCAGGATTTGAAACGTTACAAGTTTGTACTGGATATAATTATAAAGGAAAAACCATTCAACATTTACCCTACAACATTGAGCCTGAAAATGTAACTCCAATATTTACCGAAATGAAAGGCTGGAAAGCTGACTTGACTGGTATGACAACCTATGATGAATTACCACAAGAATTGAAAACTTATATAGAATTTATTGAAGCTGCTGTTGAAGTTCCTATCAAAGTAGTTTCAGTTGGTCCTGACAGAAAACAAACTATTATAAAATAATTTTTTTTTATTTTTTTTTAACTCGCTAAAACAGTAATTGTCTTAGCGAGTTTTTTCTTTTTTTTACTATTTTGGAACACACCAAAAATAAAACTGATAAAAAAAACTTAATAATCAACCGCATTTCTAGTTTTTACTTAAATTTGACTCAAAATAAATGCATTTTGAAAAAATTCTATTTCTTTATTATATTTTTAGTAGTATCAATAACCTTTTCTTTCGCTCAAGAAAAGAAGAAAATCATCATTGAAAACTCCGATTTTATTGACATGAATCAAACCGAAATTCCAGGCGCAATTGTGTTTACTGGAAATGTTCGTGTTTTGCATAATGGCGTTAAAATAAATTGTAACAAAGCGTATCATTTTAAAGATGAAGAATATATAAAAGCTTTTGGAAATGTTCAAATCAATCAAGGCGACACTATTTTTTTGAACAGCAGATATGCAGAATATGATGCGAAAATTGAATTAGCTTATGCTACTGGCGAAGTGTCAATGCGATCACCAGAATCTACTTTAGTTACCGACACCGTTTATTTTGACAAAAAAAACCAACAAGCCTTTTACAATTCGTTTGGAACCATTCACAATAAAGAAAACACGTTAAAAAGTAAATCAGGTCGCTATTATGTAGATCAAAAAAAATACAAATTTAGTACCGCAGTAACCGTAACCAATCCAAAATCAACCATTAAAACCAATCATTTGGATTTTTATGAAAATTCGGGTCACGCTTATGTGTTTGGTCCTTCAACCATTACCAGTAATGAGAATGTTATTTATACCGAAAATGGATTTTATGATACAACAAATGATGTTGGAAAACTTACCAAAAATTCAAAAATCACCTACGACAATAAAATTATAGTAGGCGACGATTTGTACTATGACCGAAAGAAAAATTACTCCAGAGGAATTAATAATGTTAAAATTACGGATACAGTCAACAAAGTAATTGCTACTGGCCATTTTGCCGAATTATACCGAAATATCGAAACCAAAAAAGATTCTATGATTTTAACCAAAAAAGCTTTAGTTAAAACCTTAGTTGAAAAAGATACCATGTTCATGCATGGCAAAAAAATTATCGTTTCGGGACCAAAGGAAAACCGAATCATAAGAGCATTTAATAATGTTCGATTCTACAAAACCGATATGAGTGGTAAATGTGATTCGTTGCATTCAAGCACAAAAAATGAATTGACTCAACTTATTGGCAAACCGATTCTTTGGAACAATGATAACCAAATGACCGGTGATGTTATGCACTTAATAGGCAACAACAAAACAGAACAATTAGATTCGTTAAAAGTGCTGAATAACGCATTTATCATTCAAAAAGATTCATTAAGTCTCAATGGTTATAACCAAATTAAAGGGCAAAATTTGTATGGTAAATTTGTTGACCAAAAATTGAAAGAAATTGATGTTATTAAAAATGCCGAATCCATATATTATATTTACAATGATAGAAATGAGTTTGTGGGTATTCGGAAATCGGTTTGCAGCCGAATTAATGCTGAAATGATCGAAAATAAGATTGAAACCATGACTGGTTTTAACAACGCAGAAAGTAATATTTATCCCGAAGATGAATTTCCTGAAAATGCACGTAAGTTGAGAGGTTTTGTTTGGCGTGGCGATGAAAGAATATTAACCAAAGAGGATATTTTTCCTGCCGAAGAATTGGCATTAGATGAAAAAGCGAAATCAGAGTCAAAAAAGAAAGCGACCAAGGCAGAAAAGCCAATGGAAATTTTGAAAGAAACTTTGGAATACGATAAAAAAAATCCAAAACCAAAAGATACAACAGTAAAACCTGTTAAATCAGAAAAGGTAAAATAATGATTAAAGATTTTTATAAATACCAAGCTCAAACAACACCTTATCCCTTATCCTTAGAAGTATCTCATGCCAAAGGCTCTTACATCTATGATACGAATGGCAATGCCTATTTAGATTTTGTAGCTGGGGTTTCAGCTTGTACACTAGGACATCAGCCTCAACGGGTTAATGATGCCATAAAAAAACAGTTGGATACCTATTCGCATGTTATGGTATATGGAGAATATGCTCAACATCCGGCAACCGAATTGTGTAAATTATTAGCTGAAAACCTTCCTTATCCATTAACCAAAACCTATTTGTTAAATTCAGGAACTGAGGCTATAGAAGGCGCTTTAAAATTAGCCCGAAGAGTTACCGGAAGAAGTCAGTTGATATCATGTCACAATGCCTATCACGGCAATACAATGGGAAGTATGAGCGTAATGGGATTTGAAGAACGTAAACAAATTTTTCGACCATTAATCCCAGATGTAGACTTTATAACCTTTAATAATGAAGCTGATTTAGAGAAAATTACTACTAAAACGGCTGGAATTTTATTAGAAACAATTCAGGGAGGGGCTGGTTTTATTGAACCTCATAATGATTTCCTTAAAAAAGTACGCCAACGTTGTGATGAAGTATGCGCTTTGATGATATTAGACGAAATTCAGCCTGGATTTGGTCGTACAGGAAAACTATTCGGATTTCAAAATTATGATGTCATTCCTGATGTAGTGGTTATGGGAAAAGGAATGGGTGGCGGAATGCCTGTTGGAGCATTCACAGCTTCAGAACAAATGATGGATTTATTGAGTCACGATCCTAAATTAGGACACATTACTACTTTTGGTGGGCATCCAGTAATTGCTGCCGCTTGTTTAGCTACATTACAAGAGCTTACCGAGACCAACCTAATGCAAGAAGCTCTTGAGAAAGAAAAATTATTCAGAAGTCTTTTAGTTCATCCTTTACTAAAAGAAATTCGTGGTCGTGGTTTAATGCTAGCTGCAATGACAGAAACTCCAGAAATCACGAATGAAGTGGTGCTTCGTTGTCATAAAAGAGGATTAATTTTATTTTGGTTATTATTTGAAGGATGTGCCGTTAGAATTACCCCTCCGCTCACAATTAGCCATGATGAAATAAGAAAAGGTTGTGGCATTATTATTGAAGTACTTGATGAGATTGCAAGCGAAATGAAGTAAATAACGAATAATTTTCTTATTTAAAATTGATTTTTAAGATTGATTTTAGATTGAAAATTGTTAATTAAATTGTTTAAAACAATTTGTTTTAAAATAGCACTTTGCTTTAAATATAAATACCTTTAGTAAGGATAAATCATAAAATAAAGCGCTATGAATTTGAGTCAGGAAGAAGAAGAAAATAGCTTGTCCTTATCTAAATTTGAATCAATGTTAAAAACGAATAAAGTTTTTTTCTTTGATTCGGAAGAGTTTGAAGATATTATTCTTCATTACATGGATACGGGCCGATTGAATTTAGCTAAAAAAGCGCTAAAATTAGGTTTAGAACAACATCCAAAATCTACTGGATTAAAACTCGTTCACGTAGAAATGCTCGTCTATGAAGACAAATTAGATATAGCCGAAAAGTTATTAAACGAACTATATGCTATTGAACCTACCAACGAAGAAATCTACATTCAAAAAGCCAATATTTATTCTAAAAAAGACGACCACAATAAAGCTATTGAATTCCTAAAAATCGCTTTAGAATATACCGATGATTATGCTGATGTCTATTCAATGATAGGAATGGAATATCTTTTTATGGATAATTTAGAACTTGCTAAAGAAAACTTCATAAGATGTTTAGACGAAGATACTGAGGACTATTCTGCACTATATAATGTAGTGTATTGCTTCGATTTTTTAGACCAAAATGAAGAGGCTATTGTATATTTAGATAAATTCATAAATAATAATCCTTACAGTGAAGTCGCTTGGCATCAATTAGGAAGACAGTTTTATGCCCTTAAAAACTATGAAAAGGCGGTTTGGGCTTTTGAATATGCAACCATTATCGATGATAGTTTTTTAGGAGCTTATATGGAAAAAGCAAAATCTTTTGAAAAACTAAAAAAATTCCAGGAGGCTATTGATTGTTATACTACTGCTATTGAACTAGACGATCCGTCTTCTTTTGTTTTGTTGCGTATGGCTAAATGTTATGAGCGACTAAAAAATATTGAATTAGCACTTAGTTATTACTTAAAAACGGTTCACGAAGACCCTTTATTAGACAAAGGCTGGATAGCGATTACCGATTTTTACATTCGTCAAAAAGATTTTCAAAAAGCATTGTATTATGTAAATAAAGCCATTGGTATTGATGGCGAAAATCCAATGTATTGGAAACGATTTGCTGCTGTAAATAGTGCTCTTCATTTATTTGAAGAGGCAGAGTATGGTTATAGAAAAGCTTTTGAATGTGGCGATGTAAATCTGGACACATTCACTCTTTGGACTGATGTTTTACAATTTTTAGGTGAATTTGAAACTGCAATCGAAATTTTATTAGAGGCAACTAACTTGTTTAATGAAGAATATGAAATTGAATACCGTTTGGCTGGATTATACTTCACTAAAAATGAATCAATTAAAGGAAATTTTCACTTGAACAATGGATTGCGATTGAATTACAATAACCGTACTTTATTAAAAGATTATTTTCCAGTGGTTTGGGAACGAACAGAAGTACAAAAGCAGATTGCAAAATTTGTAAAATAGCCCTACAAAAGCATGGAATTAATTGAATTTTTATTAGATTTTTTAAAAGATCCGTTGACTGTTATTCAAGGGCTAATTCAAGAATACGACAACCTCATTTATTTTATTCTTTTTCTTGTGGTTTTTGTGGAAACTGGCTTTGTAGTAATGCCATTATTACCCGGAGACTCAATGCTTTTTGCTATTGGAGTAATTTCAGCGACCACTGGACAATTGAGCATGACTATCATTATTCCGTTATTAATAATTGCTGCGCTTTGTGGCGACAATCTTAACTATTTTATTGGAAATAAATTTGGCGTTTACATAAAAAGAAGAGAAAAAATATTATTTCTAAAAAAAGAATACATTACACAAACCGAGCAATTTTTTGAAAAAAATGGAGGAAAAGCGGTGATTATGGCGCGTTTTATTCCCATTATTAGAACAATTGCACCTTTTGTAGCTGGAGCAGGTAGCATGCAATATTATAAATACATTATGTATTGCATAACAGGAGCTGTAGTATGGGTAACAAGCATTACTTTTTTAGGCTATTTTTTAGGGCAAGTCCCTTGGGTGAAAGAGAATTTTGAAAAGGTAGTATTATCTATTATTCTAATTTCAATACTTCCCATTATAATTAAAATCATTAAGACCCAAAAACTAAGAAAGTCGTTATAAAAATAACATTCCCCTAACATTGTTTTGTGCATTATGTTATTATTTTTGTTTTCTGCCATTCAAACTTTAAAACACATGAAAAAGAAAAATAAAAAACAGCTAAAATTCGGTCTTCTTGGCCATAATATTAGTTATTCTTTTTCTGAAAAATATTTCACTGAAAAATTTGAAATCGGACATTTTGATAATTGTGAATATACCAATTATGATATTTCAAATATAAAATCATTTTCAGATGTAATTAACGAAACAAAAGGATTAGTAGGACTTAATGTTACTATACCTTATAAAGAAACCATAATTCCATATTTAGATAAGTTATCAAAAACTGCTCAAAAAATTGGTGCTGTAAACTGTGTAACTGTTTCAAAAAAAAAGAAATTAAAGGGGTACAATAGCGATTATTATGGTTTTAAAAAAGCATTAATCCCTCTTTTAAATGAACATCACAAAAAAGCATTGATATTAGGAACCGGTGGTTCAAGCAAGGCAGTTGCTTATACATTGCGAAAATTAAAAATTGAGTACGATTTTGTTTCCCGAAAACCGGATGAATTTCAATTTGATTATGCTGATTTGAACGCTGAAATTTTTGAGGAATATCAAATTATCATTAATACAACACCTGTTGGGACATTTCCTAATGTGGCCGAATGTCCTGATTTAGATTATTCTTTATTCACCAAAAAACATATCGCGTTTGACTTAGTTTACAATCCGGAAGAATCAACTTTTTTGCAAAAAGCAAAAGAACACGGTGCAAAAACTAAAAACGGATATGAAATGCTTGTTTTTCAGGCAGAAAAGGCTTGGAAAATTTGGAATGAATAATTTTTGAGTAAAAAAGTCAAAAGATGAAAGGCAAAAGTAAAATTTGAAATTCGATTTATGTTCAAATTAAAAAATAGTTCTAAAAATACAATCCCAAGAAAGCCATTTGATAACTATCTAACCCCGATAGAAGCGACACCTTGTAAAGCGTATAGCGGGAAAATGGATTGCATAAATACGAAAACCTTTAGTTTCAAAGAAAAAATAACACAATTAATCGTTTTTTTTTGAATTTTTCATAGTGCTTTACTATCTTCACGGCTTAATAGTAACCTTAAGCATTTACACAATGTCAGAAGCACAACATGATAACCTGCAAAACGCAGACGGACAAGACTCAATTGAACAACAAGTGGAGGAACAAATTGAGACTCCAATTGAAGCACCAGAAGTAGAAGATTTATCAGGCAATCAATCAATTTTAGAAGAGATTGATAATTCGAATGCTGAAGAAAACGAAGATGATTCGGTAAAAGAAAAGCATGAAATTGAAATGCTTGATTATGACACCTTATCGATGGAAGAATTAACCAATGAGCTTGAAAAATTAGTTTCTAATGAGAAAGTAATGGCTATAAAAGACCATGCTGAAGGAATTAGAAAAGTTTTTTCGGATAAATACCAACATTTCATTGATGAAAAAAGAGAAGAATTCAATGCGCAAAACAATGAAGAAGGGGTGGATTTTGAATATCATTTTCCTTTAAAAAATAAATTTGATTCGATTTTTAATACCTATAAAACCAACAAAAACAAACATTTTAAACAATTACAAAACAATTTAGAACACAACTTTGCGGTTCGTGAAGCGTTGATTGAAGAGTTAAAACAATTGATTGATTCTAGTGATTCTTCGATAGGCGACATGTTTAAAAAGGCTAATGATATTAGAGATCGTTGGAAAAATGCAGGAGCAATTCCGAGAGATAAATACAATATTCTTTGGAATAACTACCATTTTCATATGGAGCGTTTTTATGATGTTATTCATTTAGACAAAGAAGCGCGCGATTTAGATTTAAAAAATAATTTAGAGCAAAAACAACAAATAATTACCAAAGCAACTGCTTTGTTGAATGAAGAAGATGTAATGAAAGCTTTTCGCGAATTGCAATTATTACACCGAGTTTGGAAAGAAGAAATTGGTCCGGTTGATAGAGAGCATCGAGAAGTGATTTGGAATGAATTTAGCGAAATTACTAAACAAATGCATGATAAACGCGAAGGTTTATATGCATTAGCAAGAGGTAAAGAGACCGAAAATTTAGCTCTTAAAATCGAGATTATAGTTCAAATTGAAGCTTTAGGAACTGAAAAAATTGATTCGCATAGTGGTTGGCAAGGGCAAATTAAAAAGTTAGAAATTTTACGTGAAGCCTTTTTCAAAGCAGGTAAAGTTCCAGTAGAAGTTACTGAAGAGACTTGGGCAAAATTTAAAAATGCAGTAAGAGCGTTCAATGTTCATAAAAATGTATTTTATAAAGATATTAAACACGAACAAAACGATAATTTATCAAAGAAAATAGCATTAGTTGAAAAAGCGAAATCGCTTCAAGAAAGTAACGATTTTAATGCAACAACACCAATCATGAAGCAAATTCAAGACGATTGGAAAAAAATTGGACATGTGCCTCGCAAATATTCAGACAGTATTTGGAACGACTTTAAACTTGCTTGTAACGCTTATTTTGACCGAATGCATAAAGCTAGAAATTCAGAAAACAGTGAAGAAGTAGAAGCGTTTGAGAAGAAGAAGGCCTTTTTAGACGAATTGAAAGATTTTACCCTTGTGGGAGAACACAAAGCCGATTTAGATGCTATAAAAGCGCATATTGCTACGTGGAAAACTTTTGGAAAAGTGCCTTTTAACCGAAGACACATTGAAGGAAAATTCAATAAAATTTTAGATGCTTTGTTTGAAAAACTAAGTATGTCTAAAAAAGATACTGAAATGATGCGTTTTAGCAACCGTTTAGAGCAATTGAGTGAAAACGACAATAAACGAGCTTTAGAACAAGAGCAATTCTTTATTAGAAAGAAAATTGATGAAGTTCAAAGTGAAATTTTCCAATTAGAAAATAACAT
>NZ_JBIIWV010000057.1:0-12636 GCF_044338735.1 Flavobacterium sp.
TATTTAAAGAAAATACAAAAATTGCGCTTGACTCCATTAAAAGTCAGGCGTTGCGTACTTCGTTAACGGTTTTAATTATCGCCATTGGAATATGGGCCTTAGTTGGTGTATTAACCTTAGTTACTGCGCTTGAGAATTCATTGTTGACCAATTTTGCTTCTATGGGAGCCAATACTTTTTCCATTAGTCAGTATGATTATTCTTCCGAAATTAATCAAAATGATGCCGATCAGCGCGTTAATCCTATCATCAGTTATCCGCAAGCAAAAGCATTTCAAGACAAATATAATTTTCCATTTACAACAACATCGCTTTCTTTTACAGCTGGTTCGGCAATCGAAGTAAAATATCAAGACAAAAAAACTGACCCTGAAATTACGGTAGTAGGTATTGACGAAAATTTTTGTCCAAATAAAGGATTAGAAGTGGTAAAAGGCCGAAATATGAACTCTTTTGATGTGGCTAACAACAATTACGTTTGTGTTTTAGGTTCTGATTTTGAAAAGGGATTATTTGCAAATATGAATCCTATTGACAAAATAATTTCGATTCGAGGTGCTAAATTTAGAGTGATTGGCGTTTTGAAAGAAAAAGGTTCCACTTTTGGCAACAGCCAAGATTTACGAGTTTTAATACCAACACAAGTGGCACGTTCGCTTTTTTCGGCACCCAACATAAATTATGACTTAGATGTCATGGTGAACAATGAAGCGTTGTTAAATGAAGCGGTTGATGATTCAAAAATGACCATGCGCCGTGTAAGAAAATTAAGTCCGGTTGAAAAAGATAACTTCGGAATTGAACGTAGCGATGATTTACGTAATACTTTGCTTGATCAAGTAGCCTTTTTAAGTATTATTGCATGGGTAATTGGGTTACTTACTGTTTTTGGATCTACTATTGCCTTAACTAATATTATGTTGGTTTCCGTAAGCGAGCGTACTAGAGAAATTGGAGTTCGAAAATCATTAGGTGCAAAACGATCTACCATTGGTTGGCAATTCTTAACCGAAACGTTTGTCATCAGTCAATTAGGTGGATTATTAGGCTTAATCTTAGGAATTGGAACAGGTTATTTAATTGCTTCATTGTTGAAATTTTCATTCAGCACGCCTTGGTTGGCAATAATTGCAACGATTGTAACTACCATTGTTGTAACTATTATTTCAGGTTTGGTTCCTGCATTGAAAGCGGCTAAATTAGACCCTGTGGAAGCGTTGCGATACGAATAAGCTTAAACGCAAAGACGCGAAGTTTTTTCGCAAAGTACGTTAATAAAATTGCATGATTAATGTTAAATTGAACATTTCACCATTCGATCATTTCCGTAAATATCTTTTTTCAATTCGATATTTTTAAACCCTAAATTTTCTAGTAATTCAACGGTTTCTTTTCCTAAATATTGATTGATTTCGAAAAATAATAATCCATTTGGAGTCAAATTTTTCAAAGCTAATTGCGCAATTTTTCTATAAAAAAGTAACGCATCTGTATCTTCAACAAACAAAGCCAAATGCGGTTCATAGTCCAAAACATTTTTCTTGATTTCTTGTTTTTCCAAATTACGAACATAGGGCGGATTGGAAATAATGATATTGTAGGATGATGGATGATGGGAGATGGATGATGGGAGTTTTGATAAATCTTCCACTTCTAAAATGTTGGCTTGAATGAAATTAATTTCAACCTTATTTAAAACTGCATTTCTTTTTGCAACTTCCAATGCTTTTTCGGAAACATCAATTGCTGAAACATTTGCTTGTGGTACATTCGCTTTTAACGAAATTGGAATGCAACCCGTTCCCGTTCCAATATCCAAAATATTGTTGGGTGATGTATGATGGATGTTGGGTGAATTCAAAATCCATTCAACCAATTCTTCCGTTTCTGGTCTTGGAATTAAAGTGTTTTCATTGACTTCAAATCGCAAGCCATAAAACCAAGCTTCACCCGTAATGTATTGAATCGGTTTTTCTTGTTGTAATTCGGTCAAAATAGTGTTCCATTTTTCAATTGCTGCATCAGAAAGTTCAAAATTCGGATTTAAAGCAACGTCTACTCGCTTCAAATTGTGCAAATATTCGGTCAAAATAAAAAAGAAACTTTCAATTTCTTGTTCGTCTTGACTATTTTTTAGTGTATTGAAAAAGTGGGATTTATATTGTTTTAAAAGCATCATTTAATTTAATTTTTTAGTCATCCAAACCTCACAACTGTTATGACCAGTATTTCCCATTGGACCATCTATATGTTCAAAACCCATTCGCTCGTACAATTTTTGAGCGGCAGTCATAAAGGAAAGGGTTTCCAAGTAGCAGATTTTAAATCCTTGAGTTTGGGCAAATTCCAAACATTGATTGATGATTCGTTCGGCAAAACCTGTACCTCTAATTTCAGGTGCAAAGTACATTTTTTGCAATTCACAAACACTAATAATGTCATGCTGAACTGGATTCAGCATCTCTAGAGGAGCAACACCACAACCACCAACAACTTTTCCATCAAGTTCCACAACATAATATACCGAACGTGGCGTTTGGTAGACTTCGTATAAGGTATCTAAAATAGGATCAGCATAAGCCGTACCCACTTTAGGCGCCTCTAATTCATGAAAAATATCGCGAATTACCTTAGCAATCGATTCATTATCTTTTTGTTGGATTTCTCTAATTAGCATAACATTTTATTGTTGGGTAAAATTACATAAATTAACTTGAGATTTTTTAAACATGTAAGTCATTTAAGTTTTTGTACCTTTTCGAAAGATTCAAAAAGTACATAAAAGAAGACAAAAAACTTATACAAGCTTAAAAATTAACTTCTTAAATATTTTCAAACTTATATGACTTATATGTTTTAATTTTATACTCTTAAAAATGCTACTTTTGTACTATGACGACACACGAATTTTACATGAAACGCTGTATTGAACTCGCCAAAAATGGTTTAGGAACTACTTATCCTAATCCGTTAGTGGGAAGTGTTATTGTGCATGAAGGTAAAATTATTGGCGAAGGTTGGCACAAAAAAGCTGGCGAATCTCACGCCGAAGTCAATGCGGTAAATTCGGTAAAAGACAAAACATTATTAAAAGAAGCCACAATTTATGTGAGTTTAGAACCTTGTAGTCATTTTGGAAAAACACCTCCATGTTGCGATTTAATTATTGCGAATGAAATTCCGAATGTAGTAATTGGAACCGTTGACCCATTTGCAAAAGTGGCTGGAAGCGGCATTAAAAAACTAATTGATAGTGGCAAAAATGTCACCGTAGGTGTTTTAGAAGACGAATGTAATGAACTCAACAAGCGATTTTTTACTTTTCATCAAAAGAAAAGACCTTATATTATATTGAAATGGGCAGAAACAGCTGATGGTTTTATAGCTCCACTTTCGAAAGAAGATAAAAAACCCATTTGGATTACCAATCAATATTCCAGACAATTAGTTCATAAATGGCGCACCGATGAGCAAGCAATCTTAGTTGGAACAACCACTGTTTTAGACGATAATCCTAAATTAAATGCGAGAGATTTTTCGGGAAATAATCCGGTTCGTATTGTATTGGATAAATCGGGAAAAATTTCCGATAAATTTCAAGTAAAAGATCGTTCCCAAAAAACTATTTTCATTACCGAAAGCGAAAAATTTGAAACTACTGAAAATTGTATCTATGAAAATGTTATCTTTGATAAAAGCCTAGCGCATTCTATAGCAAATCTTTTATATAGACATGACATTCAATCGGTTATTATTGAGGGAGGTGCAAAAACACTTCAAACGTTTATCGATTCAAATGTATGGGATGAGGCAAGAATTTTTAAAGGACAAATTAAATTTCAAAACGGAACAACTGCCCCAAGGTTAACTGGATTTCCAAACCACCGTTTTGACATAATGGATGACCAACTTAAAATTTTCAGAAATTATGATTGAAGCTATTATTTTCGACTTTGGTGATGTCTTTATCAATTTAGACAAACAAAAAATTGATTCCGAATTTAGAAAATTAGGATTGACTGCGTGGCATTCTGATTTAGATGCACTTCATAAACACTATGAACTAGGCAAAATTGATGAACTCGAATTTATGTCGGGTTTTCAAAAACATATACCCTCTGCTGATTTAGTAAGTATTCGAAGCGCATGGAATTCAATATTGGGAGATTTTCCATTGTATCGATTAGAATTTCTTCAAATGATTGCTTCAAAATACCGATTATTTTTACTGAGTAATACCGACCATACCCATATTGAAAAATTTGAACATAATGAAGGGCTTACCTTTGCCCGAGATTTTTATAGTTGTTTTGAGAAAGTATATTTTTCGTATGAAATTCGGTTGCGCAAACCCGAAGAAGACGCATTTAAATATGTTTTGAATAATCACAACCTAAATCCCAAAAAAACCTTATTTATTGATGATAAAAAAGAAAACACGGATGTGGCTGCACAATTAGGATTATTAGTTTGGAATTTAGAAGTAGGGAAAGAAGATGTTGTAGATTTATTTTCTAAAAAATTTAGTTTTTGATTTGAGCCTTACACAAAACGATACCTACAAAACCTTAAAAGAAGCATCAAAAGAAATATTGTTTAAAGAAAAAAACAGTAAATTTTTTGGTTATGCATTTCCAGTATCTTCAGAAGAAGAAATTAAAAAACATATTGAACACTTAAAGAAAGAACATTTTTCAGCTAGACATTGGTGCTATGCTTATCAAATTGGAATAGAAAAAACACACTACCGAGCAAATGATGATGGAGAACCTAACAATAGCGCCGGAATGCCTATTTATGGGCAAATTCAGTCGTTTGAAGTTACCAATGTACTTGTTGTTGTTGTTCGCTATTTTGGAGGCGTAAAACTGGGTGTTGGAGGATTAATTTCTGCCTATAAAGTGGCAGCTCAAATGGCATTGGAAGAATCGGAAATCATTGAAAAAACGATAGACAAATACTTCGCCTTATCATTTAATTATGCACACATGAATAAAGTAATGCGCATAATTAAAGAGAAAAATCTATCAATAGTATCGCAGAAAATGGAAATGGATTGCGAAATAATTATTGGATCTCGAAAAAAAAATGTCCAAAATCTATTGGACACTTTTGAAAATTTATATGAAGTTCAACTCAAGAAACTCTAAATTTACAGTGCAGCAATATTTTCCAAAACATAGCTTGGCGGTAAAATAGGGCGACCCGTTTTTATATCAACAAAAACCAACATTGAATAACCTGTTGTTAATAACTCGCCATTTTCGTTGTATATTTCGTAATCAAATTCAATCTTAACAGAAGTCTGACTTTTCAAGATTGTTTTAACCGTTAACAAATCATCATATCGCGCTGGTTTTTTATAATTCATTGATAATGCCACAACGGGCAACATTACACCATTTTCTTCCATCCATTTATAAGAAACACCCATATTTCTGAGCCATTCGACACGTCCCATTTCAAAATATTGGGCATAATTACCGTGATAAACGACTCCCATTTGATCGGTTTCTGCATAACGTACACGAACTTGAAATTGATATTCTCTCATATTGAACTATAATTATTAATTTATTAACAATTTCCTTACAATTTTTTTTTTTAAAAATCAATAGAAAAAAAATTTTTTTTAAAGAAAATTGTTCACATATTTGCTATCCCAAATAACTGACAAAAAATCCCTATTCTTTTTGTAAGATAACCTGTACAAAAATAAGAATAACAATTCATAATTAATCGAATTTATGACAAAAACTGCGCAATCGGTATGGAATAACTGTCTGTGTTTCATAAAAGACAACATTCAAGATCAAGCTTTCAAAACTTGGTTTGAGCCAATACAGTCAGTTGAGTTAAATGATAACGCTTTGTCAATTCAAGTACCTAGTAAATTTTTCTATGAATGGTTAGAAGAACACTATGTAAAATTATTAAAAGTTGCTCTAACAAAAGAATTAGGTCCAAGTGCAAAGTTATTGTACAAAATCAGAATGGAGAATACTTATGGCAATAAAGTTCCATTTACAGAACAAATACCAAGTTATAACAGAACTTCTGTAAAAGCACAAGAAGTTGATGTGCCTATTGCGAATAAAAATCCGGAATTGAAAAACCCGTTTATTATTCCTGGAATTCGTAATTTAAAAATTGAATCGCAATTAAATGCCAATTATAGTTTTGATAATTTTCTAGAAGGAGATTCTAACCGATTAGCTAGAAGTGCTGGTATGGCTGTTGCTAATAAACCTGGAGGAACTTCATTCAATCCACTATTAATTTTTGGTGGTGTTGGATTAGGTAAAACCCACCTTGCACATGCTATTGGTGTTGAAATCAAAGACAAATATCCTGAAAAAACAGTATTATATATTTCAGCTGAGATTTTTACACAACAATATATTGATTCGGTAAAGAAAAACACTCGTAACGATTTTATTCACTTCTATCAATTGATAGACGTGTTGATTATTGATGATGTTCAATTCTTATCGGGTAAATCAGGTACACAAGATGTATTCTTCCATATTTTCAATCACTTGCACCAAAACGGCAAACAAGTTATTTTAACATCAGATAAAGCACCTGTTGACATGCAAGATATTGAGCAACGCTTATTATCTCGTTTTAAATGGGGACTTTCTGCAGAATTACACCAACCCGATTATGAAACACGTATTTCTATCTTAAAAAATATTTTGTTCAGAGATGGTGTAGAAATACCTGATGAAATTATTGAATATGTTGCTAAAAACATAAAATCAAACGTACGTGAACTTGAAGGAGCTATTATTTCATTAATTGCACAATCTTCTTTCAACAAAAAAGAAGTAACCATTGATTTAGCCAAACAAGTTGTTGAAAAATTTGTTAAAAATGTAAAACGCGAAATTTCGATCGACTACATTCAAAAAACAGTTTCCGATTATTTCCAGTTGGATTTAGAAACTTTGCAATCAAAAACTAGAAAACGTCATGTGGTTCAAGCAAGACAACTAGCTATGTTTTTTGCTAAGAAATTCACAAAAGCTTCCTTGGCAAATATTGGATCACAAATAGGAGATCGCGATCACGCTACTGTTTTACATGCTTGCAAAACTGTTGATAATTTAGTAGCTACCGACAAACAATTTAAAAAGTTTGTTGAGGACATTAACAAAAAACTTTCGCTGTAATCTATGCCGTTAAAAATCTTAATGGTTTGCTTAGGAAATATCTGTCGTTCTCCCCTTGCAGAAGGAATTATGCGCTCAAAATTAACGGCAGACTATTATATTGATTCTGCAGGAACGGGCGGATGGCACGCTGGAGAAGCACCAGATAAACGTTCGATTCAAACAGCACAAAATTACGGTATAGATATTAGTAAACAAAGTGCTCGAAAATTTTCAATAACCGACTTTGATACTTTTGATGTAATTTTTGTGATGGATCAATCCAATTATAAAGATGTTTTACATTTGGCTCCCAATGAGACAGCAAGGTCAAAAGTTCAACTCCTTTTAGACAATTCAAAGGAAGTTCCTGATCCTTATTATGGAACATTAGAAGATTTTGAACAGGTATATCATTTGTTAAACCAATCTTGTGAAGCGATTGCAAGAAAACTTAAGCAATAAAATGAAATCTACTTCCTACGGTAAACTCTACTTAATTCCTATAACGTTATCTAATCCTGGAGAAACTTCTGTTGTTCCCGAAGATGTTTTACCACAAACTATTAAAAGAGTAATTGACTTTATTGACGACTACATCGTTGAGAATGAAAAAACGGCCCGTAAATTCATAAAAAGCATTCATCCAGATAAAAAACAACCCGATTTAAAAATAAATACCTTAAATAAACACACCGAAATTTCGGCTCATCATGAATTTATTCAACCATTGCTCAATGGTAAGAACATAGGATTAATGAGTGAATCTGGTTGCCCTGGAATAGCTGATCCGGGTGCAGTTATTGTAAAATTAGCTCATGAAAAAGGGATTCAAGTTGTACCATTAGTAGGACCTAGCTCGATTTTGTTAGCCTTAATGGCAAGTGGCATGAATGGTCAAAGTTTTGCCTTTAATGGTTATTTACCCATAGATAAAGACGATAAAAAGCAAGCGCTAAAAACTTTTGAACGATTGTCTTTTGAAAAAAATCAATCGCAATTGTTTATTGAAACACCTTATCGAAATAATAAATTAATGGAAGATTTATTGCAGTTACTTCAGCCAAACACCCTTTTATGTGTTGCCTGTGATATCACTTTACCAACAGAATATATTAAAACAAAAACCATTAACGAATGGAAAAAAGAAAAGGCCGATTTACATAATCGACCTTGTATCTTTATTATTCATAAAATATAATTTATTCTAAATTTACTTTTGCATCTGCATCAGCTTCAATATGCGAAATATCGTATCCGGCAAATTTTCTAATGTAACTAGATAATGAAGTTCCAAAACCATCTCTAAAACCTCTACGTCCATTACTTCTTAGGTATTTTTTGACAGAACCCGCACCACCAAGATGAGCAGCAGCAAGTAACCCTGATTCTGTAATTTCAACGCCATTAATAACTCTGCCAGAATATTTTTCAATTTCTTTTCTTAAAATCCACTTATGACGAGCAATTAGAGCATTAAATGCTTTGTCTTGCCAATTACTATTCTGTAAAAACTCTTGAAAATCGTAGATACCCACTGTGCGAAGTGCACTTTTTCCGAACTGATACTTACCCATATATCCATAAGGATTAACTAAGTGTATCATACCTCTAGACTCTTTGTAAGCCATTTTCTGGGCAAAACCGAGGAAAGTTTTCCCAATAAGTGGCACTTTTAAGGCCACTTCATCGTTTTCATATTGATTTGGAACATGGTAAACCATAATTTCGTTATCATCTAAATGAAAACCTTCTATTTTTTCAGTTTCAACTGTTATAAAACCCGAAGAAACTACTAATACTAGGAATGTCAATCCTAAAATGTATGACCCTTTTTTTATCATTAAATGTTATTTCTCAGCGTCTGTCACCCATCTGAAATTACCGGTACAAATATACGAAAAAAATTATAATATTGATTTACAGACTGTTAATATTTTCTAAAAGTAAATAAAAGACATTTGTGGAACTATTAATTCTAAAAATTAGTTACTGTAAATTTTACAATTTAATACCTAATTTGTTAACCCATGCTGCATATTTTTTTGCATTAATCATATGCGCTTCATAGGTAGTTTCAAAAGCATGATACCCAGGTCGGTCTGGATCGGCACAAAAATAAATGAAATTATGTTTCTCAGGATTCAATACTGCATCAATTGCAGAAATATCAGGCATCGCAATAGGTCCAGGTGGTAACCCTTTATTAATATAGGTATTATAAGGCGACTTTACAAACAAATTACTGCCTCCAACTCGTTTTATGACTTGGTCAAAATCACCCGATTTTTCTTTAATTGCATAAATCACTGTAGGATCGGCTTGCAAAGGCATATCTTGTTGAATTCGATTTAAATAAGCACCTGCAACTCTTGGACGTTCATCTGCCTTTACTGTTTCTTTGTGCACAATTGAAGCCAATGTATATACTTGGGCTGGGGTCATATTTAACGATTTTGCTTTTGCCAAACGTTCAGCATTCCAAAATTTATTATGCTCTTTAGCCATTTTATCAGCGATTTTTTTTGCTGAAGTATCCCAATAAAATTCGTAAGTATTAGGTATAAAAAGAGTTAACGCCGTTTCTTTTGTTAAACCATTTTCTAGTAAAAATGAATCATTTGTAAATGCTTTATTTAAAGTTAATGTATCTGGTTCTAATTGCGTTGATAATCTAATCATTAACTTCTCTAAGGTTTCTTGATTATTAAAAGCAACGTTTGCCGGAACATTTAATCGCAAACTTCTCACCATGTCAAAACTGGTCATGTCTCTCTTAAACAAAAACTTCCCTGATTTTACATTGATACTATAATTTCTGGAAGTCGCTACAAAATCAAATTTTTCAAAATCTTTAACTAATGGAGCAACAATTTCTTTCACTTGATCATACGTTGATTCCGATGGAATGTAAACATACATTTCTTCTTGAGAAAATTGGGTATTAGGTGTAAATGCTTTTAAATAAACATATACTCCTATAATTGAAGCAATTACAATACCTGCAACGGCAATGATTGAAATAATTTTTTTAGTATTCAATGGAGCTAATTTTAAAAGTGTTATTTAATTAATTGGAAAAACAATTCGTCTTTAAAACGATTATTCACTTTAATCCAATCTTTTTTTATTCCAATTTTTTGGAAGCCAAATTTAGTAAAAAGTTGCAAACTAATTTCGTTATCACTACCAATATTTGCATACAATTGATGTAATTGTAATTGTTGAAACGAATAATTAATAACCAACTCTAATGCTTCTGAACCAATACCTTTATTTCGACTTGAAAGATCTGCAATTACTAAACCAACACCTGCCCTACTATTTTTTGGATCAAAATCAAACAAATCAATTAATCCGATCGCTTCTTGTGAATCATTTAAACAAATAGCCAATCGTAATTGCTTTGCCTCATAAATATCTTGATGTGCGTTTTCCAAATATTGTCGGATTAAAAAACGACTATAAGGCGTTTGAGTATTGCTTACTTCCCAAAACGATTCATTATTTTCAATAGCGTATACAAACTCCAAATCTTCGGGTTCGAGTGCTCTTAGATATATGTTAGTTCCTTTTAAAGTTATCATTTTTAAAGTAAAAATTATTAATCTTGAATCAAATAGCTAAATCAATTGTTCCTTCAAAAACAAATGTAGCCGGACCCACTAAAAAAATATCGGAATAAACTCCATTATTTTCCTTAAATTGAACACTGAGTTTTCCGCCTTCTACTTGTAAATCAATTGAATTACTTTTGGTTTTACCCACATGATGCATCGCTATTGCAACAGCCGTAGCACCAGTTCCGCAAGATAACGTTTCGTCTTCAACGCCTCTTTCATAGGTTCTTACCGAAAAAGTTTTAGAGTCTATTTGATGCACAAAATTAACATTACTCCCATCGGCACCATATAATTCAGAATACCTAATTTTTGAACCTTCTAATTTTACATCTAATGTTTTTAAATCGGATACTATTTGAACATGATGAGGCGAACCCGTATTTAAAAATGAATAATTTTGATGAACTTTTATATTATCTACTTCTTTCATTTGCAGCGAAACCAATTCATCTGTACTGATTTCTGCATAATGATAACCATCAACTGCTTCAAATTCGGCTGAAGCTTCAATAATACCCAGTTGTTTTGCAAAAGCGACTAAACATCTTCCACCATTACCGCACATCGAACTTTCGTTTCCATCGGAATTAAAATACACCATTTTAAAATCATAATTGGTATGACTCTCTAATAATATCAATCCATCGGCACCTATTCCAAAACGTCGATCACACAATTGCTCAATTAATTGAATATCCTTTTTTGGAAACGTCAAAAGGCGGTTATCCAACATGATAAAATCGTTTCCTGTTCCTTGGTATTTATAAAAAGTGAATTGCATCAATCATTTAATTTATACAAAAGTACAAATATTAATAAGATGTTAAACAATGTTAATCGAGAGTTAAAGTAATTTATTGAATAAAAAAAGTTTTTAAATTTGGTAAACAAAAAATGAATAATTATGAGAAAATTTGGAAGTTTATTACTAGTATCGCTCCTTAGTGGAGGTGTAACATTAGGTGCTTACAAATTATTTTTGGAGCACAATACCGCAAGTAAAATAACCCTTGCAAACCCTAATTATGCCAAAAATGTAAGTTTAGGTGCAGAAAATATCGATTTTACCACTGCAGCAGAAAACACGATTCACACTGTAGTTCACGTAAAAAATAAAACGGTTTCAAAAATTCCTGTTATGGATTTCATTTATGGTTATCGAGGTGATCGTGAACAAACGCAAATTGGTACTGGTTCAGGAGTTATTATTACTGAAGACGGTTATATCGTAACCAATAATCACGTTATTCAAGATGCCACGGAGTTAGAAGTTACTTTAAATAACAACAAATCGTATAAGGCAAAATTAGTAGGAACCGACTCAAAAATGGACATTGCCTTATTAAAAATTGATGCCGATGAGAAATTACCCTATACTGTTTTTGGTGATTCAGACGAAATTAAAGTGGGCGAATGGGTTTTGGCAGTAGGAAATCCGTATAACTTAAATTCTACCGTTACCGCCGGAATTATTTCCGCAAAAGCGAGAAATTTAGCTAATGACGGCATACAATCATTCATTCAAACCGATGCCGCTGTAAATCCTGGAAATAGCGGTGGCGCCTTAGTAAATACAAGAGGTGAGTTAATAGGAATAAATACCATGATTTCATCTCCAACCGGAAGTTATACTGGGTATTCCTTTGCAGTTCCTTCGAATGTTACTCAAAAAATAATTGAAGACCTAATGCAGTTTGGAAACGTTCAACGTGGTGTTCTTGGAATTGAAGGCGGCGAAATGAATTCTAATTATGCAAAAGAAATTGGCGTAAAAGAAACGCAAGGATTTTATATCAATAAAGTAACTAAAAATTCGGGTGCCGAAAAAGCAGGATTACAAAAAGGAGATATTATTGTGC
>NZ_JBIIWV010000190.1:0-3704 GCF_044338735.1 Flavobacterium sp.
GATATAAATTGTAGGAACTCTATCTTGTGTGGCGGCCATAATATAAGAATAATCAAAACCTACATCATTAGGACCTGCATCTAATTGTTGATTCCAATCTACAATTCCTGTTCCTAAACCCAAATGCCACTTGCCCACAACGGCAGTTTGGTATCCTTTTTCTTTTAACATTTTAGGAATGGTTAGTTGCTCTTTACCTATCAATAAAGGAGCAGATCCCGGAAGTATTTTGGCGTCTTTATTTCTCCATGGATAAACCCCTGTGAGCAGACCATACCTACTTGGGGTACAAGTTGCCGAAGTGGCATATCCATTTGTAAATCGAACTCCTCCATTGGCTAAAGCATCAATATTGGGCGTTTTTATTTCGGTTGCACCATAACAACTTAAATCTCCATATCCTAAATCGTCTAAATAGATGAAAACAATATTCGGTTTTACTGATTTATTATTTGTTTGACTGCTGCTTTTAAAACTTATGGTAAAAGCTAAAAAGCTTAAAACAATATATTTGATTTTCATTGGTTAATGTGTTTTTACCTTTGCTTTTTTTGCTTTTTTCACCAATGGAAAAATTTCAGATTCTACTCTTGCGGTTTGCGCTATTTTTATAAACTCTGCTTTAAGTTCTGGCATTGTTTCGGCTAAATTATTTTTTTCAAAAGGATCTTGAGCAAGATTGTAAATTTCAATATTTTGTTTTTGGGTTGTCTTATCATAAACAAAATTTGCCTTCATATCCCCTTTTCTAATGGCTTGACTTTGGCTGCGTTCCCAATACAGATAATCGTGTTGTTTTTGATTGTCCGTTTTTCCTAATAGTGTAGGTAAATAAGAAATTCCATCAATGTTTTCTGGTGTTTTTGCCTTTACAATCTCAGCACAAGTAGGCAAGAAATCCCAAAAAGCGGAGATATGATTACTACTGCTTCCAGGAATAATTTTCCCTTTCCAAAAAGCAATTAAAGGGCTTTTAATTCCGCCTTCATAGACTTCGGATTTTCTTCCTCTTAAATCTCCACCAGTACGTAGGTAACTATCTTCTTCTTTAGTAAGTGCCGATCCATTATCACTTGCGAAAATTATTAAGGTATTATCCAATAAATTCAGTTCTTTTAATTTCGCCATAATTTCGCCTACTTGTTGATCAAGTCTTGACGACAATGCAGCATATTTAGGAACGCTGAATTCTTCAGAATGAGCATCTCCTATCGGAAATCCAGTTTTTTTGGCATAATACTCTAATGTTTTATCATCGGGTTGGTGATACGGATTATGAGGTAAAGTAGGGCAAAAATACAGGAAGAAAGGATTGTTTTTATTGACTTCAACAAACTCTAATGCTCTATCTTTAATAATATCAGCGCTATACACAGAATAAGGAGCGTCTATATTTGCATTTAATTCAACTAGGTCATTTTTACGCAAATAGGAAGTGAAATAATTGTGGGCATGAATTTGACCATTATAACCATAAAACTGGTCAAAACCTTGATTGTTTGGCGATCCCTCTGAAGCTGGATAACCCAATCCCCATTTCCCAAAAGCTCCAGTTGTATATCCTGCAGTTTTCAAGATTTCAGCAACCGTGATTTCACTTGCAGGAATAGGCTCATTACCTTCATAAGGAAGTGGTTTATTGTCTCTAATATAAGCATGTCCTGTATGTTTTCCCGTCATTAAAGTCCCTCGCGAAGGAGCGCAAATATTAGATCCACAATAATGATTAGAAAATTTCATTCCCTCTTTAGCTAGCTGATCAATGTTTGGAGTTTCGATTATTTTACCGCCATAACTCCCCAACTCATTGTATCCCATATCATCGGCTAAAATGAAAACTATATTGGGTTTTTTAGTATTTTTTGTTTCTTGGGCTTGTATCCCAAATGCTGCAAATAGGATAGCAAAAGTTAGTATGTTTTTCGTATTCATTGTTGTTGTTTTATATTTAAATTAATTCTCCCCGTCTTTTTCAACAAAACCTGAAGGGATTGGAACTGTTTTTTTTCCAAATTTTTCGAAAAACTTGTCAAACATACTATAATACTTGTCTTTATACAATTTTTTGATTTTTTCCTCTCGAATCTGTGGATAGTAATCAAAAACGTCTCCTTTGCCAAGTACTCTTGGGTCTTTTTGTTTTCTTAAATCCTTTTCCATTTTAGTCTTTAACTCCTTAATTAAGGACGCATATTGAGGGTCGGAAGCAATATTGTTGACGCAATCCGGATCTTTTTCTAGATCAAAGAGTTCATCGGCAGGGCGTTTGCCAAAAGATAACTTGAAATAATTATAATCTTTATCTCCTTCTTTTAAACCCGTCAGATAGTTTTTTGTTGGCGAATCGTCGCAATTATTATAGTTAAATTCTGGATCTCCAACAGGCCATCTGTTCGGTTTATAATTGTGAGAGTATAGATATTTATCGGTTCTAATGGCCCTAACGGGATAACTAACAGCGATTAGATCCCCATCCGTAGTACCATTATCATGACGTTCTTTTCCAATTAATGAATACGATCTCTTGGCATCAATTCGCCCTGATTTTTCAGAAACTAATGCATCCAGAAAACTCTTTCCGGTCATTTGATTGTCTGGTTTTAGTCCAGCTGCTTCCATAAGCGTTGGGGCTACATCGGGAAAGTTGATAAAATCAGTCACTACTCTACCCGGAATTATTTTGTCGCCCCAGCGTACTACAAAAGCTTCATGAAAATCTTCATCATAAATTTGTCCTTTTACGTAGGGGAAAGGCATTCCTTGATCTGATGTAGCAATAATAATGGTATTATCAAGTAAACCTCGCTTTTCTAGAGAAGCCAATGCTAAACCAATTTGAAGATCATGGTACTCCACTTCTACTCCATAATCAGCCAAATCACCACGAACTAATTCATTATCAGGAAAAAAGGCTTGAACCGTAACTTTATTCAAATCTTTATTTTCCTTTTTATAAGAATCTTTTTCATATTTACGGTGCGCTTCATGGGTTCCAAACCAAAAACAGAATGGCTTTTCCGAGTCTCTTTTGGTTAAAAACGCCTCGAAGTTAGATGCATAATCTTTTTTACTCATACCTTTATATGGCGGAACAAGTGATATCTCATTATATTCCCAACCTGCTGGATTGTGTTCTCCGTAGTATACTCCGGGTCCCCAACCTTTACCGGTGTAACCTATTGTGTATCCGCTTTCTTCTAACAATTTAGGATAAAATTTCCATTTGGGCGGTATAACGGGAATGTGATTAGCCGCTTCTTCCAATTGCCAAGAATACCTTCCTGTTAAGAAACAAGCCCTAGATGGGGAACATTTTGGATTACAAACATAGGCATTGGTAAAAAGCACGCCCTCATTTGCAATTCGATCAAAATTGGGTGTTTTAATATATTTAGAACCATACACGCCCATACTATTTCGTGAGATGTCGTCCCCCATAATAACAAGAATATTTGGGCGCTTATTTTGAGCCACTCCTTCAATCGAAGGAAAAAAACTTAATATTAAAAGCAAGGAAGAGTTCAATAAATAAAAACTATTTTTCATTTTTTTTAGATCCATGGTGGTGTATTAATTTATTTTCGTTGAATATTTACTTCAATACCGTTAAAAACATCATCGATTGAATCTGTATTTACCAATGCAAAGTCAGACTCCATTTTTCCACTATGGTTTAACTGCATATCAGAAACCTCAACTGTTAC
>NZ_JBIIWV010000191.1:0-3703 GCF_044338735.1 Flavobacterium sp.
CGGCAGAAGATATTGATTATTCTAATAAAGCAGATGAGCGATTAACATGTGATTATCAAGGTGATGACATGCAAATTGGGTTCAACTCGCGTTTCTTAACTGAAATGTTGAACAACTTGTCTAGCGATGAAATTCAATTAGAAATGTCGATGCCTAACCGTGCAGGAATTTTAACTCCTGTAGATGGACTAGACGAAGGTGAAACCGTAACTATGTTAGTAATGCCAGTTATGCTGAGCAATTAATAAAAATCTAAACCAACCTTAACTTAAAAACCACTGAGCAGTAATGTGAAAGTGGTTTTTTAATATAGTTTAACCACAAAGAGCACAAAGAAAGCACAAAGGACACAATGATTTTTTAGAACGAAAAAAAACGCTGTGAAACTTCGCGTCAAACTTTGCGAGACTTTGTGTAACTACAAAAAAACTTCCAACTTCCAACTTCTAACTTCTAACTTTGATTTATCTTTGCACAATAAATTACGAACATGATTCCACAAGAAACCATAGTTGCCTTAGCCACGCCTTCGGGAGCGGGAGCAATTGCCATTATTAGATTATCTGGTAAAGAGGCTATAACTATAGCAGCTCAGGTATTTGAATCGGTTTCAGGAAAAGACATAACAAAGCAAAAAACACATACGATACATTTGGGTCACATCGTTGATGGAACTAAGATCTATGACCAAGTTTTGCTTTCGATTTTTAAAGGTCCTAATTCGTATACAGGAGAAAATGTAGTTGAAATATCATGTCACGGATCTGTTTTTATTCAACAACAAATCATTCAGTTATTGCTTCGTAAAGGAGCAAAAATGGCACAAGCCGGAGAATTTACCTTACGTGCATTTTTGAACGGAAAACTAGATTTATCGCAAGCCGAAGCTGTGGCCGATTTAATTGCTTCCGATAACGAGGCGAGTCACCAAATTGCTATGCAACAAATGCGCGGTGGATTCAGTAATGAAATTGCCAAATTACGTGAAGAACTATTAAATTTTGCTTCCTTAATCGAATTAGAATTAGACTTCGCCGAAGAAGATGTTGAATTTGCCGATCGAACCGCTTTTCATGAATTAATTAATCGAATTGAATTTGTTCTGAAACGATTAATTGACTCATTTGCAGTAGGAAACGTAATTAAAAATGGGATTCCAGTGGCTATTGTTGGCGAACCAAACGTTGGAAAATCAACTCTATTAAATGCTTTATTAAACGAAGAACGCGCCATAGTTTCTGACATTGCTGGAACAACTCGTGATACTATTGAAGACGAATTGGTGATTGCAGGTATTGGTTTCCGATTTATTGATACGGCGGGAATTAGAGAAACAATAGATGTGGTTGAAAGCATTGGAATTCAAAAAACATTTGAGAAAATAGAGCAAGCGCAAGTGGTTCTTTTTTTAATTGATAGTTTACAATTGATAATTGAAAATGAAAACAAATTTAAAATTGAAATTGAAAAAATCAAGAATAAGTTTCCTCAAAAACCGCTTGTAATAATTATTAATAAAATAGATTTTTTAAACGAAGAGCAACATAAACTCCTTTCAGAAAAATTATCCATTATTAATTATCCATTATCCATTTCAATTTCCGCCAAACAAAAAACAGGTATTGATGAACTTAAAAACACCTTGCTTTCATTTGTAAATACGGGTGCTTTACGCAATAATGAAACTATTGTGACCAATACGCGACACTACGATTCGTTATTAAAAGCGTTAGAAGAAATTCAGAAAGTAAAATGGGGCTTAGACGCTGGTATTTCATCTGATTTAATGGCAATTGACATCAGAAGTGCTTTATATTTCTTTGGCGAAATTACCGGTGAAGTAACTAACGATGAGTTACTTGGCAATATTTTTGCTAACTTCTGTATCGGAAAATAAGCATCATCCTCTTTAAAAAATGGAAAAATATA
The DNA here is from genome assembly GCF_044338735.1 of Flavobacterium sp. GTDB lineage: Bacteria > Bacteroidota > Bacteroidia > Flavobacteriales > Flavobacteriaceae > Flavobacterium. Next base: position 1,930 of record NZ_JBIIWV010000191.1, read on the forward strand.
AATAAAAAAACCACGTAAAACGTGGCTTTTTTATTTATATTCAAATGAACTTTATTTTAATAATCTCTAACAACATGGGCCACACCATTAATGACATGGGATCCTGTTGAATTGGTATACGTTCCATTAAAAGTAATATCAATATACTGACCAATTGCACCTACACTACTTAAATTAAACGAAACCGCATTAACCGTTTGGATGTTAATTCCACCGGTTTCTGGAGATTCAATTGAAAATGATGAGGTAGTATAAATTCCGGGAATATTAGTATTGCCAAATAAATAAAATCGCTCGTTAGTATTTGGAGAGTTTGCATTAAAGCCGTTAATAGATAATCCTGAAGAATTTGTTCCAGATGTAGTTCCTACAGTAGCCGTAATGTTAGCTATTATGTATCTTACCGGATTAGAATCTATTCGATATGAAATAAATTCTGAAATGGAATTACAAGCTGTAATATTACCCACATTTGTAATTGGAGTAGTAAATGTAAAATTAATTGGATTTGTTGTTTGCAAATTATCATAATCAAAGCCTTCTAAACTAAAAGCTGTATTAGTAGCACTACAAACTAACATGGTCAAACTAAAAGCACCATTAGTAACTGTACCCATTAAGTTTTGATTTCCATAGCGCATTAACACATATCCATTAGTTACATTTGTTCCATCACATTTAAGAAGATTTCCTTGAACTAATGTTGATTGAATGGAACTATTAGAGAGCACTAAATTTGGTAAAGTAGTATCAGCAGAGAAAGGCCCAATAGAAGTAGTACTCACTGCATTTTCACAAGAATCAAATACCACCATTGTTAATGTTTCATTGGCAGGAACTAATCCACAAACTTGTCCTTGACTGTTTGTAAATCCGTTGACCGTATAAGTATTTGAAGCTCTTCTAATACCTACTTTTACATTTGATAAAGGCACACCATTAGAATTTACAACTGTAACACACAATCTCACCGTTGGAAATTGAGCATCGCAATTCCACCATGAAAAGTGAGAAACAGTACCTACATATTTAGTTCCTTGCTTAGTAGCAGCTCCTTCTTCCTTCCAGTAGCCAAGTGTTTCATCAAAATACCAAAGTGGAATGGTGGCTGGTGCAGACGCTAATTGTGAAGTTGAAATTGGCATTTCTATTTGAGCAGTTGTAGAAAGTTGCAATTTTTGTGAAGCTGCACCTCTCAATTCTATATTCATCATACCAAACGTTTCCAATACGCGTTCCTCACCGCTTGAGTTTGCTGCCAATAACATACCTGGCATTTTATCAACAGATGTAGGATCTGAAGGATCAAGGTGTTTCATTATTACACTCACCACTCCAGTATAGGGTTGACCCGTTTCTGTTTTAAAGTTGCCATCAAAAGTGACTTTAGATCCATTACCTAAAGAAACACTTCCTGAAGTACCTGAATTAACTGTTCCAACGATAGTTCCCGACAATAAAGTAATGCGAGCGTAATTCATTCCGTTTGTAGGAACTAACGAACGTGATCCGTCTAAAAATCCTGTTTTTCTTGCTTTAATAAATGCAAATTTTTCATGAACAGTTGCATTATTTATGATGAAAACACCATTTCTATCAGTATTGGCTGTTTTATTTCCAACAGTAATTACAACATTAGCTACAGGGATATTACTTTCATCAACAATTTGTCCCGTAAAACTTTTAGACACTTCATTTCCAAAATTTAAAGGTGTGTCTACTGAATTTTCATCAATTCCTGAATCATTACTACAACTGCTGAATAAAAAAGGAA
>NZ_JBIIWV010000058.1:0-12574 GCF_044338735.1 Flavobacterium sp.
TTCAAATGTTATAAACGAATTGTTTTAGAGCATATTAATCTCGACCGAATTAAATTTGTCGGATATGCTTTCCAAATAGAAATGAAATATAGAGCGTTCACCAATCAATTTATAATTGAAGAAGTTCCAATTATTTTTACCGACAGAACCAAAGGACAATCAAAAATGAGTAGCGGAATTATTCGCGAAGCTGTAATAGGAGTAATAATGCTTCGATTACGAAAAATATTTAATAGATTATAATGAGTACATATTTAATTAGAAATGCCAAAATTGTAAATGAAGGTGTTGTTTTTGAAGGGGATATATTAATTGAAAATGAATTAATTACTGAAATTGCCCAAAAAATTAGTCCTAAATCCTCAAGTTGCGTAATTATTGATGCCGAAGGAAGTTATGTCATTCCGGGTGCTATTGATGATCAAGTGCATTTTAGAGAACCAGGACTTACCCATAAAGGAACCATTGAAACCGAAAGTAGAGCAGCAGTGGCGGGTGGAATTACATCCTTTATTGAACAACCAAATACAGTTCCAAATGCGGTTACACAACAACTTTTAGAAGATAAATACCAAATTGCAGCCCAATCATCTTACGCTAATTATTCTTTTATGATGGGCGGGACAAATGATAATTTAGAAGAAATTCTAAAAACAAATCCGCGAAATGTTGCTGGATTAAAATTGTTTTTAGGTTCTTCAACAGGTGATATGTTAGTAGACAGTACCGCGTCGTTAGAAAAAATATTTACTAATACTAAGTTATTAATTGCAGTACATAGTGAAGACGAACAAATTGTAAAAGATAACTTAGCTAAATTCAAGGAAATTTATGGCGATGATATTCCGGTTGAAAAACATCCGGAAATTAGAAGTGTTGAAGCATGTTATAAATCTACAGAAAGAGTTATAGCATTAGCCAAAAAAACAGGTGCACGTTTACATGTTTTTCATTTGTCAACCGCTAAAGAATTGGATTTGTTTACCAATAAAATTCCATTGGAAAAAAAGCAAATTACCGCAGAAGTTTGTATTCACCACTTATGGTTTACTGATGCCGATTATGAAACAAAAGGTTCGCTTATTAAATGGAATCCGGCTGTAAAAACACAAGCAGATAAAGATGCGCTTTGGAAAGCGTTATTAGACGACCGAATAGATGTTATTGCAACCGATCACGCGCCACATACATTAGAAGAAAAATCAAATCCATACACTACTTGTCCTTCGGGCGGTCCGTTAGTGCAACATGCTTTAGTAGCATTGTTTGAAGCACATCATCAAGGAAAAATATCAGTAGAAAAGATTGTAGAAAAATTTTGTCATAATCCAGCAAAAATATTCAAAATTGAAAAGCGAGGATTTATTAAAGAAGGCTATTTTGCGGATATTGCCATTGTAAACGCTTATTTACCTTGGAACGTTAAAAAAGAAAATATTTTAGCAAAATGCGGTTGGTCTCCTTTTGAAGGGTATAATTTCAAATCACGCGTAACGCATACTTTTGTCAATGGAAAGTTAGTCTACGCTAATGGCAAAATCAAAGAAAAAAATGCCGGCCAACGTTTATTATTTGAAAGAACTGTATAAATGAAAAAGTTAGTTTTAGTTTTTTGCGCAGTTTGGTTGCTATCTTGTTCTAATAATCCGGTGCCAAAGCCCGATAATTTATTGGACGAGGAAGTAATGATTAATATATTATTTGATATTGCCATTTTACAAGCTGCCGATGGTTCAATGCCATTAAGATTATCGGAAAAGCAAATCAATAGTAGTACCTACATTTATAAAAAATATGCTATTGATAGTCTCACTTTTCATCAAAATCAGCGTTATTATGCTGCAGATGTTAAGCAATATAAAAAAATGTATCAAGAAGTGCTAGACCGTTTAGATGAAGAAGTCGCAGCCGATTCAATTGCGTCTCCAGGCAAAGAAAAAATCAAATAACATCTTTTAAAAACACTTCTTTCTTTTGAAACGTTATGTTTATGGCGTTTTCTATTTTTTCTGAAGAATAACTGTCATTTTCGTGAGATGATGCCGCCGTTGATTTTGTTAATTTTCTTTTGCTGTTAGTTATTTTTGACCACAACCAATCCATGCGCCAAGCTATAGCAGTAATCGTTTTTGAAGCATAAATATACGGAGGCTTTGTGTTCAATAAAGTTGCTATATAATAGAATAACTCTTTATAAGTACAGTTTTCTCCCACAACAATATACCGTTCACCAGAAACAGCGCTTTTCATCAATGTGTGCATTACTGTTACTACGTCATGAACCCCCACAATTCCAATGGTTCCATTAGTATAAAACGGAATGTTATTTTTTACCCATTGAATGAACAAATCACTTCCAAGGTTTGAAAAACCGAAGCCAAAAATCACACCCGGATTAACAATTACCACCTCAAGCCCTTCCTGAAACCCACGCCAAACTTCCATTTCGGCACCATATTTAGTTATGGCATAATCGCTGTGTTGTTTTTCAGCGTTCCATTCGGTTGTTTCAGTAATCAAATGTTCCGATTGTTTTTTGTCTCCAAGTGCAGCAATTGAACTCACATGACACAACTTTTTCACTTTAAAATCAATACAACAATTTACAATGTTTGCCGTGCCTTCAATGTTTACTTTTCGAATAAGGGTTTCTTCTTTAGGTTCAAAAGAAACAACTGCAGCACAATGGTACACATGAGTTACTTGTTCAAATGCTTTTTCTAGCGATGGAATATCGGTTATATCGCCTTTTACCCAATTGATTTTTTCAAATAAAGCAATTTGGTTTTTATGTTCAAATATTTTTTTTGTCTGTTCAATTTGTTTTTCAGAACGAAACATAGCTTTTACTTCCTCATTTTCTTGAAGAAGTTGCACTAATAAATGCGAACCCACTAATCCTGTTGCGCCTGTAACTAAAATCATGGTGTAAAGATACTATTTTTGATGGAAGCTGGAAGCTGGCTGTTAGAAGAATTGTTTTTGAATTTTGAATAAAACTTTTAAACTTTAAGACTAAAAACTATCTTTGCTTAAATTATTATTGAATCATGAAGAATTTTATAGAAGAAGTGACTTGGAGAGGAATGCTCCACGATGTTATGCCAGGCACAGAAGAACATTTGATGGAACAAATGCGTGTGGCGTATGTGGGAATTGATCCAACAGCTGATTCATTGCATATAGGACATTTAGTTGGGGTAATGTTGTTAAAACATTTTCAATTGAGTGGTCACAAACCCTTAGCACTTGTTGGTGGAGCAACCGGAATGATTGGCGATCCATCAGGAAAGTCAAATGAAAGAAATTTGTTAGACGAAGCTACGTTGCGTCATAATCAAGAAGCTATTAAAGGACAACTGGCTCGTTTTTTAGATTTTACTTCTGCTGAAGCTAATGCGGCTGAGTTGGTAAATAATTACGATTGGATGAAAGAATTTTCATTCCTTGATTTTATTCGTGATGTAGGAAAACACATTACGGTTAACTACATGATGGCGAAAGATTCGGTTAAAAAGCGTTTGACTGGTGATACTTCGGAAGGAATGTCGTTTACCGAATTTACGTACCAATTAGTCCAAGGATATGATTTTTTACATTTGTACCGAGCAAAAAAATGTACGTTGCAAATGGGCGGAAGTGACCAATGGGGAAACATTACTACTGGTACCGAATTAGTCCGAAGAATTGAAGGAGGAAAAGCCTATGCTTTAACTTGTCCACTAATTACCAAAGCCGATGGAACTAAATTCGGAAAATCGGAAGGCGGAAATATTTGGTTGGATGCGGAACGAACTTCGCCTTACAAATTTTATCAATATTGGTTGAATACGTCAGATGTTGATGCCGAAAAATACATCAAGATTTTCACATTCTTAGATAAAGAAACTATTGAAAAACTTATTGCGGAACACAGCGAAGCACCTCATTTAAGAGTGTTACAAAAGCGATTAGCCGAAGAAATTACCGTAATGGTGCATTCACAAGCTGATTTAGAAAATGCAATTGCGGCTTCAAATGCATTCTTTAGTCCGTCAATGGAGGAATTGAAAAAGTTAGACGAAAAAACGTTTTTAGAAGTGTTTGATGGCGTGCCACAAGCAGAAATTTCTAAAGGCGAGTTAAGTGAAGGTTTGGATATGATTGCTGCACTTTCTGCAAAAACTAATTTTTTGGCTTCAAATAGTGATGCGCGAAGAGAATTAAAACAGAATGCTATTTCTTTGAACAAAGAGAAAGTAGCAGAAGATTACAAAATTACTTCGGCAGATTTAATTAATAATCAATTCTTGTTGTTACAAAAAGGAAAGAAAAATTATTATGTGATAAAAGTTAGATAACCATCAGGTTACAACCTCGAATATCAGAATGATCAAAACGTCCCAACACTTCAAACGAATGGTTGGGATTTTTTTTACCTAAATCTTGTGTAGCGATGAACGAACACGAATTAATGTTTGCCAAATCAATCACGTTAATTCCCCCTGTTTTACCATCAGCAACATATGTAAATGCATCTTCGGTATCGCGAATGAATACTTGCATCCAAGGAGGGCATTCAAAAACTCCATCGCCCAGTGAATAGGCTTGTGAAAGTAATTCGGTCATCCCATATTCGGAATGAATTTTAGCTACTCCAAAACCGTTGCATAAAATAGTATGTAATTCTTCGCGAATTAGTTCTTTTCGTTTTCCTTTCATACCACCCGTTTCCATGATGATGAGGTTGCTCCCTAATTCCCGAAGCGGAAAAGAAGTAGCTTGTGCATATTCGATAAGATCTAATAAAGCATAGGTTACTCCAATAAGAATTACGTTTTGTCCTTCTTTGTTTAATTTTTCGATTTTTTGTAAAAGCGCACTATGATTATTCAAATAAAATCCAGAATCTGCATGATTACTGCTTTCAATTAAATCTTCTACCATGTAAATCAAAGAAGAACCGTCGCGCTCTAAATAAGAAGGAAGCAATGCCAATACACAATAATCTTCAATGTTTCCGTAAAACTGAGAGAAGCCCAGGCGATAACTTTGTTCGTACCAATTGACATCGGTAACCAAATGCTTACTTTTTATAGGCTCGTTTGAAGTTCCCCCTTCGGGGGTTAGGGGGCTTGTTGTGCCACTACTCGTAAAAGTTTGTTGAACGGGTTCGTTCGAACTAATGACGGCGTGACTTTTAAAAAATTGAATGGGTAAAAACGGAATTTCAGATACCGATTTTACATTGGTTTTATCTTTTTTCAAGAAGTTGCAAAATTGTTGGTATACCAAATTATTATCGTACTGATGACGAAACACTTTTAAAGTAACTTTTTCAAATTGTTTTTGATTTTGAATAATGAATATTTGATTTTTTGCAACCAAAATAAAAAAAGTAATTATAATAAAAAAGGATTGATAACTTTTAAATTTTGAATACCAATAAAATCTTTATCGTTTGTTAATAATATAGAACCCGTTATAATTGCAGTAGCAGCAATAATAGCATCGGGTGTTTTTATTTTTTTACTTCTTCTAATTTTAATGCACTCATCTACGATTTCACTGTTGAGCAAATATACATTGCTGTCTAAAATAAAATCTTTTAAAATGTTTTCTTTTTGTTTGTCTGATTGCACCCATGAAAGAATTTCAATTTGTGTTATCACGGAAATATTGGGCGTGTTGTCTAAAATATTTGCAACAAATTTCATTCCTTTATTAGGAAGTAATTCTGAAAAATAACTGGTAATAACATTATTATCAATTAAATATTGTTCCATTCTTTTCTAGATTTATTTGTGTATTCATCAAAATTTCTAGTGTCTTCTTCTGTAAACACACCTCTGTATTTTTCAGAGAGTTTTATTTTTTTATTTAAAAGACTTTCTTTTACTATTTTCAAAATATTTAACTCTTCTAATTCATGTAGAAGCGCTATAGCTTTTGGATTTTTTATCTCTATTAATACGGTTTTCATTTTAGTTGATTTTAATCTATTTCAAAGATACAATTATTTTTAACGATTAGTAAAAAATAGACATACAAAAAAAGCACCAACTTTCGTTGATGCTTTACTTTATTTGTCATGCTGTCCCGAAGCTTCGGGATGGTTCAGCATCTAAATTATTGAATCACTAATTTTCTTGTAGCAGTTTTACCTTCTTCGGTAATTTTAACTACATAAACACCAGTAGTTAATTTTGCTACGTTTACAGCGTTGTTTACAACAGTAGCTTTCAACACTTCTTTACCTAATAAGTCAAAGATTTGAACTGCCATCGCTGCATTTGCAGTAGAAGTCAAATTCAATGTGTTTCCAGATAATGGGTTTGGATACATTGTTAAACCGTTGATGTTGTTATCGTTTAAACCTGCAGTTTGAGGTACTACATCTGCCCAAGCAGTTCCAATTCTTAACTCATCTACTTGAACTGTAGGTGTTTCAGTTGCGCTATCTTGTCTAAGGAAAAAGGTTGAGGCATTTAATAAGTCTATTGCTGTTGCTGCTTGAGAATCTGTCAACGTTGCTGTTGGCATAGCAGCGTTTACAGTAGGGTTCACCCATAAACTAACCACATCGTCTGCTGCAGTAGCAGTATTAAAAGTATAACCAACTACTACAAAATAAGTTTGACCTGTTTGGTAAGAAGTGGTTGAATATGTAGTATTTGTAGTAGTAGCAGTTCTTACTTCAATCCCTAAATTATAGTTGGTGTCATCTACTCGTTTAGTCCATAAAGTTGCTCCTAAGGTTGAAGAATTTTCTCCAATTCCGGCAAAATAACCTCCATTTGCTTCAGTAACCCCAGCCATAGAACCAATCTTCATTAAAAAGGAATAGTAAACAGTTCCTGAAGTGGTTGATGTTATTGGAGAAAAACAATCAATCCCATCTGCTGCAAAAGAAACAGAATTTCCAGCAGTCGTTAAACCAGGGTATGCTAAACTACCAGTTGTAGTTGTAATATTATCTCCTGTATTCACATTAGTCCATGTTTGTAATGCTCCTAAAGAACTTCCTACAGTATAGTTAAAACTATCGTAATAGGGTAATGCATTAATCGGTTTACATTCGGGAGAGTTTCCACTAACTTGTTTCGAACAAGTTCCTTGAGTAGCAGTTACTAAATAACTTGTTCCTTCCGTAATTCCAGTCACAGTAATTGTTCCGCTTGCAATTGAAGCTGGATTATCTCCGCCTATCACACCAGAATTTGTTGTTAAAACTAAGCCAGAGTTTCCAGCCCCGGTATAAAGAATAGATAAGTTATAAGTGTCTAAATTTAATGTTGACGTATTGCATGTTGCAACTGGTGTTCCAAATGTAATTTGTACGGGGCAATATTTTTCTAGCTTAACATCATCAATTCTAAATTGTGTTGTTGCTGAAGCCTGTGTGAATCGAACTCTTAAATTATTAGTACTTGGAATCCCTGAAGTTATTGTTATTAATGTCCAACTCGCAGTACCTGTACCAGTTGCTCTAGAATAAGCAAGAGGAGTATAAGTGGTTCCATCAGTACTAACTTCAACTGTTAATTCATTATTACCAGCAGTTGAGCTTTTGTAATGACCAAAACTAAGGTGTAATTCAGATGTATTATACGTTGAAGTATTAATACCTTCAATTAAAAATGAAGTACCTGCAACTCCTGTAAAATAAACATTTCCACCACCTGAAGCTCCAGAGTATACAGAAGAAACAGTTGAACCCCTTACATCTGCAGTTCCAGAATATGCAATTGGTGTAGTGTTTTGAAATGTATTAGCAGAAATTAGAGTAGTGCTAGTAGGAGTTCCCATATTTTCGGAATAGAATATTTGTCCAAAAGACAATGAACACACCATAAAAGTTATAAATAAAAAGTAAATTTTTTTCATATGAATAAGATTAAATTATAAGACAAAAGTATTTATTAAAAGATAGTTTCTAGGTTATTATGTGTTAATAAATTGTTGTTTAATTGAGCAACTAATTGATAATGAGTTTTCGGGTGGCAGTTGCTTCTCCTTCTTTAATTTTGATGATGTAAACGCCAGCGGTTAGGTTACTTACGTTTACTTCTTTTGAAGTAATGACGGTTTCTAACACTTTTTTTCCTAAGACATTAAATATTTCTACTTTTTTATCTAATGATAATTTAGTTGAAATATATATTCTTCCGCTGTTTGTAGGGTTAGGGTAAATAGTAAGACCTTCAATGATTGACTCTTGAGTTTTAGAGGTAGCTGTTGATTTGCTATCTTGTGCTTGTGCACTAAAAGAGCCTAAAATCAACAACAGTAAAAGAATAAAAGAGTATTTTTTTTTCATCAGCAACTAAATATAAGTGTAAAGATATTAAAAAAAAGGAAAACAAATACAATGCCAAAAAAAAATCCCTCTAAAAGAGGGATTTTTAATATTTTATATAATGATTATTGCAATAAGTTAACCCCGCCAACAGTTGACCAAGCACCAGTTGTTATGTTTGCACCAGTTGCAGTTGTGCTTGTAGTGTATTGCCCTGAAGGGAAAGTAACGCTAATTACACCCGCTCCTGCAAATTGAGAAGTACCATCATTAATTTTAACAGCAGTTAATTTAATTTTGCTACCATTCACTTGATCAGTATTTGTTCCAGCATCTTGAATTCTTACAGCTGTTGCTCCTGAAGTTGTGTATCCAGAAATTAGAATATTTGAAAAATCTCCGTTTCCTTGTTTTTTAAATTGGATAGCATCATATTCTGCAGCAGATGAACCACCTTCTGTTATTGTACCAGCTGCTCTTTTTAAAGTAATATTTGTAACTACTGGGAAATAAGAATTATTGTTATTAGAAGCTTCAATTTCCATTCCAAAGTTACCAGTTCCAGTTTGGTAAGCATACCAGTTAGAATTGTTTTGTCCTTTCCATCCATCCTGCCAGTCAAATGAATCATCAAAATTACCGTAAGAAATTAAGTTTGTTCCACTTACTGTTCCTCCATAAAATTCGTAACCATCATCGGCTCCTTTGTAAGAAACTAAATTTTCTAAAATTGTTCCTGAACCTACTGAATAGAAAGAAAAACCATTCATTTCACTAGTTCCGTCAGTAATTTTCTTTCCAGCATATTCTACTCTTACATAACGAAGCGTTCCACCATTATGTGTAGCGTTTGTTCCACCATACATTAAATTTAAACCATCTTCTGATGCTCTAGTAGTTGTTCCACCAGATCCATTAATAGGTGCATCACCATACATAATAATACCACCCCATGATCCTGGAACAGCAGAAGATTCAGTTAAAACGATTGGTTGAGCAGCCGTTCCGTTCATAATTAATTTACCACCATTTTTTACCACAATTGCATCAACACCATTAGTTGCGTTTGCAGTAACTGTAGAACCTGCATCAAAAGTTACGGTTACACCATTTTCTATGGTAACAATACCGTTTAAAGTGTAGTTTCCATAAGCTAGTGTTCTGTTTGTGGTGATAGAACCTGTAAGTTCTCCTTGAACTGGTGCAATTGCACCTTCTTCATCATCGGTTGAACAACCTGTAAATAAAGTTCCTAAAATAGTTAGACTTAAAAATAAATTTTTCATTTGTGTTTGTTTTTTTAATTGTTTTTACAAATTTAGTCAGGGTATGTTTTATAAATGTTTTTTTACTATTATAAAAAGGTTATTGAAAAATCATATAATCGTAAAAACAATGTTGCTTTTATGTAAACAAAAAAGAGCAGTTATTAACTGCTCTTTTTTTAGAATGAATAAGAAATGCTGGTTGAGAATCCAACGCCTCTTTTATAAGATTGTTCTACTAAAGATGATTCTTCAATGGATATTTTATTTTCAGTACCACGTTCTCTGGTATACAATGGATTTAAAATATTATCTACAGAAAATTTCAAATCCCATTTTTTATTGATTGAACTTCCCCAAACAAAATCTAGTTTATGAAATGGTTTTTCATAGATATGGTCATATCCAGCAACACCTACTGCATAAATGCGTTCGCCATACACATTATATACTAATGAAGCAGTATTTTTACAAGTACTACCTAAATCAAATTCATATTTAATGTCCGAATTTAATAACCAATTTGAAGCACCTTGTAAATTTCTTTTGGTAAATGTATCAAAGTCTGAACCAGGTCTTTTTTTGTCGATTGTCGATTCGGTTATCATTAATGAAGTATTAAATCCGAAAGAAAAGCCTTCTAATTTATCGGTTAATCTACTTAATTGAAGTATTGCTTCAAATTCGGCACCAAATAAGGTTGCGCTTTTGTTGTTAAAGTAAGTAATCGTTTGTCCACTTCCCGTAGCACTTGCTAAAATTGTTCTCTCAATAGGTTGATCGATGTATTTTGCAAAAATAGTAGCTGCAAACATTTCTTTACTCGTTGGGAATACTTCAAATTTTAAGTCTGCATTATAATTTTGACTATTTTCTAAATCTGAATTTCCTAATTCTGTTGTTCCATCGGCATTAATTAAATTAATGTCAAGACTTTCAAAAAGAACTGGTTTTGTATACGTTTTTGAAATTGCTAAACGTAAATTACGATCATCTTTCATTGCATATTTAACATTTAAGGAAGGTAAAATATACAAATTCTCATTTGTTTTAGTGCGATAAGGATTTGAAATAGGGTCAACAATAGACTTGTATTTATACTCTCTAATTGTATTTTCAGCACGAAGACCTACGTTAAATTCTAATTTTTCGTTTACATTTAAAAGTAAATTGGTATAAGCTCCATCAGCTCTTTGAAATACTTTTGTTTTCCATTCTGCAGTAGATTGTTCTGTGAACGAAATAAAATTACTTGCAATATCGTTTTGAATAAAAGCGTCAATGTCATTAACAGGTACATTATATGGAATAGCGCCATTATTTGGATTTCCGAACGTGAATCGAAATTTAGAAACCATATATTCTGCAAAACCGCTATAACCTGCTGATAATTTATTTAATCGATCTTCGTTTTTTCCAAATTTATAATTGTATTCTATATTGCCCGACATATGGAAGTTGTTGTCAATATTAAAAAACTGACGTAATAAATTGTTACTTCCGTATTGTGTATTGATTTCGGTATCAGAAATTTTTGTTCCAGTGATAAATTTTCTGTCTGGCTGACTGTATTTTGTTCTCGTGTATGATAAACCACCATTTATCGAATGTTTGTCATCTTTTGAAAGTTTGTAACTTCCAAAAAATTGATTCGCAAAGTAATCCGATTGTTCATATTGATTTAATCGAATAAATTCATTTGGATTTTGAACAGCAGTTCGAGTGTATCCAACTTGGTCTTGAATTAAATTTTCGGTAGATTTTAAATACAAACCAGTGTAGTTAAATTTAAAACGATCTGCTTTAAATTGTAATCCTATTAAAGCCGATGCTTGAGTTTGAAATTTGTATTGTTTTTTAGTTAGATTATTATCATAAATTCCTTGACCTTGCGAAAAAGTTCTATCAACTCCTTCTCTTACTTGATATTTGTTGTCAAAATTTGTAGCAAAAACATAGTATAATTTATTTGATCCAACATCAAATTTACCTGTGTGACTTATTCCTGTGCTGGTGTTTAAAGGTGATTTGACTTTGTTTACATTCCAGCTTGATGTGTAATCGTTGTTAATTCTTCCCGCAGGTATGCTTCCGTAACCAACAGGTAACGCTCGTTCTTGACCTCCAAATCCAAATTTACTTTTGGTATTATCAGCATCTTCCGACAATAAAAAATCACTTAAATTGTTATTTGTTGTAAAACCTGTTCCAAACGAAATTTTTGTTTGTTCTTTTGTGCTTTGACTGGTTTTAACATCAATAGTTGCTCCTGCAAAATCTCCATATATATTAGGATTGAAGGTTTTAAAAACATCAATATAGCCTACAACATCTGTTGGGAATTGATCAAGAGGTACAATTTTCTTGAATGGACTGTTTGAAGGAACTGCTAAATTATTGATAAGTAAATTATTGTAACGATCTTCTAATCCTCTAATAAACAACCCTTTTGATTCTACTTTTGAGATTCCAGTAATTTTAGTTAATCCTTCTTCTACGTCACTAATTCCTTTTCTTGATAATTCTTGCGATCCTATACTTTGTTTAATTTCCACCGCTTTTTGTTGTTCTTGTAATAAAGCACTTTCTTTCTCTTTACTATATTGTACTTCAATTACTACTTCTTTTAATTCTTCCCCGCCTGTTGAAGCTAATGTGTGGTTGATGGTTTTAAGTTCGCCAGCGTTTACTGCAAAAGCAATTTCTTTTGTTGCATAGCCTAAGTAGGAAAGTACTAAAGTATAATTTCCAGGTTGAATTGAAAATGAATACTTACCATTTTCATCGGTAGCAGTATTTTGTTTTGTTTCTTTTATAAGAACCGTTGCAAAAGGAAGCGGTTCGTTGTTCATTTCTTTGTCTAAAATTTGTCCGCTTACCGTTGCGTTTTGAGCAAAAGAGATAGCCGAAAAAAGTACTGTTAAAAGTAGAAATTTTATCTTCATATTATTACAATATTATTTTGTTGCAAATAACGAGTTAATAAGTTACTCAGGTGTTATTGGTTTATTATCAATAAGTTTCTGTTTTG
>NZ_JBIIWV010000192.1:0-3690 GCF_044338735.1 Flavobacterium sp.
TTTGCATTATTTGCTTCAACAAAGAAAGCATCAATATAATCTTGATTTCCTTGTTGATTTGTTTTAGCATCTGCTAATGCTTTATTAAAAGCAGCATTTTTAGAATCGTTTGCCAATCCTTTCAAAACATCTTTAACAGATATTTGAAGAATTACATTGATTCCTCCTTCTAAGTCAAGACCTTTATTTAATTGTTTTTGTCTAACTTCATTGAATGTATATCCTAAAACAGGATAAACCTCTACTTTACCGATTGAATCTAAATATGCTAATTCTTTTTTTGAATCTCCTTTTGCAAAAGCTTTAGCATCTTTTTCGATACCACTAGCAACAAAAGTAAAAGAAAGCTGGTATACACATACCAAGGCAAAGATAATTGCGAAAAATTTAATAAGTCCTCTATTCTGCATTACTCTAAAATTTATTTATTCTATATTATAAAAACGGACAAATATATAATTTACAATAGGATTAAGCAATTTTATTTTAGATTAAAATGCGCTTTTTATGTAAGTTTTCTATAATATAAAGATTATTAGCTATAAATGAGTTATTTAAGCATTAAAATATCTAAAAAAAGTAAGACATAATTATAAATATTTTCGAATTTACTTTTCAAAAAAAAACCATCAATTTCTTGATGGTTTTTTTTAGATTATATAATTTAAGTTATAATACCGATTTTAAATCTGCATTCATAGCACGAACTGCATCGGCTGATTTAGCAAAAGCTGCTTTTTCAGCATCATTTAATTGAACATCAACAATTTGTTCAATTCCGTTTTTACCAATTATACAAGGAACTCCCATACAAATATCATCCTGACCATATTCTCCTTCTAAAAATACCGAACATGGAATCATTCTTTTTTGATTGTTTAATATACTATCTACTAAATAAGCAACAGAAGCTCCTGGTGCATACCAGGCCGATGTGCCCAATAAACCTGTTAAAGTTGCTCCACCTACCATGGTATCTGCCGCTACTTTATCTAAAGCTTCTTGTGATAAGAAATTAGAAACTGGTGCTCCATTATAAGAAGCTAAACGTGTTAATGGAATCATGGTAGTATCACCGTGACCTCCAATAACCATTCCTTGAACATCATTAGCTGGTTTATCTAAAGCTTTTGACAAAAAATATTTGAAACGTGAACTATCTAAAGCTCCACCCATTCCAATTACTCTGTTTTTTGGTAATCCAGTTGCCTTTAAAGTTAAATAGGTCATGGTATCCATTGGATTAGACACCACTACTATAATTGCGTTTGGAGAATGTGTTAAAACGTTATCTGCAACCGATTTTACAATTCCAGCATTAATTCCGATTAATTCTTCACGTGTCATCCCTGGTTTTCTAGGAATCCCTGATGTAATTACCACCACCTCACTTCCAGCTGTTTTTGAATAATCACCAGTTGTTCCACTTAATTGAGTGTTAAATACGGTTGTAGTAGCACATTGCATAATATCCATAGCTTTACCTTCAGCAAAACCTTCTTTGATATCTACTAATACAACTTCACTTGCAATTCCTCTGTAAGAAATTACGTCTGCACATGAAGCACCTACGTTACCCGCACCCACTATCGTTACTTTCATTTTTAATTTTATTATATTAAACGTTTAATTTTTTTTGCAAATTTACCAAAAGTAAACTACTTTTTAAAGTAAAAATGTTAAATTGATATCTGTTATTATGATTAAAAATGAAAATTAAGCATCAATTTTTGCATAAGCTGCATTTTTCTCGATAAACTCCCTACGTGGCGGAACCTCATCACCCATTAACATTGAGAAAACTCTGTCTGCTTCTGCTAAACTATCAATAGTTACTTTTCTAAATGTTCTGTATTCTGGATTTAGAGTAGTTTCCCATAATTGCTCTGCATTCATTTCTCCAAGACCTTTATAACGTTGAATTGTAGCACTTCCGCCCATTTTTTCGTTAGCTATATCTCTTTGATTGTCATTCCAAGCATATTCTTTTTTGTTTCCTTTTTTTACTAAATATAATGGAGGTGCTGCTATATAAACGTGTCCTTGTTCGATTAACTCTTTCATATATCGGAAAAAGAACGTTAATATTAGGGTAGAAATGTGAGAACCATCAACATCGGCATCACACATAATTACTACTTTGTGGTAGCGCAATTTTTCTAAGTTTAGTGCCTTTGAATCTTCGGCAGTTCCTACGGTAACACCTAATGCAGTAAAAATATTTCGAATTTCTTCGTTTTCAAATACTTTGTGTTGCATGGCTTTTTCCACATTCAAAATTTTACCACGTAAAGGCAAAATGGCTTGAAAAAATCGGTCACGGCCTTGTTTTGCCGTTCCACCTGCAGAATCTCCCTCGACAAGAAAAATTTCACATTTTGCTGGATCTTGTTCAGAACAATCTGACAATTTCCCTGGTAATCCACCGCCACCCATAACGGTTTTACGTTGCACCATTTCACGCGCTTTTTTAGCAGCATGACGGGCTTGAGCAGCCAAGATTACTTTTTGAACGATAATTTTTGCATCATTTGGATTTTCTTCCAAATAATTTTCCAACATTTCTGAAACCGCTTGAGAAACTGGAGAAACTACTTCTCTATTTCCTAATTTAGTTTTTGTTTGCCCCTCAAACTGAGGTTCTTGCACTTTTACCGAAATAATAGCTGTTAAACCTTCGCGAAAGTCATCTCCAGAAATTTCAAATTTTAATTTATCTAATAATCCTGATGAATCGGCATATTTTTTAAGCGTACGCGTTAATCCCATTCGGAAACCTTGTAAGTGCGTTCCACCTTCATGAGTGTTGATGTTATTTACGTATGAAAAAATATTTTCGGTATAACTTTCATTGTAAATCAATGCTACCTCAACTGGAACTTCTCCTTTTTCGTGTTCCATACTGATAACGTGACTAATTATTGGCACACGATTACCGTCTAAAAACTTAACGAATTCTTTCAAACCTTCTTTAGAATGAAAAGTTTCTACAGGCTGACTTCCGTCTTCTGCCAAGTGACGCTTATCAGTTAAGGTTATATTTATTCCTTTATTAAGAAACGAAAGTTCACGTAAACGAGAAGCTAAAGTATCATAAGCATATTCTAATGTTTGTGTAAAAATGGTTGCATCAGGTCTAAAGGTAACCATGGTACCTCTCTTGTCGGTTGTTCCAATTTGCTTAACTGGATACATTGCCTTACCTTTCTCATATTCTTGCTCGTATATTTTTCCTTCACGATAAACGGTTGCTCTCAAATGATCTGAAAGTGCATTTACACACGAAACACCTACACCATGCAATCCTCCAGATACTTTATACGAATCTTTATCAAATTTCCCTCCTGCTCCAATTTTGGTCATTACCACTTCTAATGCAGACACACCTTCCTTTTTGTGTAAATCTACTGGAATACCACGACCATTATCTTCTACAGTAACAGAATTATCTTCGTTTATAGCTACATGAATTGTATCACAATGACCGGCTAAAGCTTCATCAATTGAGTTATCTACTACTTCATACACCAAGTGATGCAAACCTCTTACTCCAGTATCTCCAATATACATGGAAGGACGCATTCTTACATGCTCCATTCCTTCTAACGCCTGAATACTGTCTGCCGAATAATTGTTTTTCTTAACTTCTTCGCTCATATAATTATCTCTTAAATATTCGATTTTTAATTA
>NZ_JBIIWV010000193.1:0-3648 GCF_044338735.1 Flavobacterium sp.
GCACGTTCAATTTCAGTTTGAAGTGATTCGTGAATTAATTCTCTATCTGGATTTGGTGATTCACCAGAACGCAACACATCGTATAAGTTAGAATCTTCTCCTTCTACTAAAGGCGCATCCATTGATAAATGACGACCTGAGTTTTTCATAGACTCTTTTACATCATTTACGGTCATGTCTAATTCTTTGGCAATCTCTTCAGCAGATGGTGCACGCTCTTGCGATTGTTCAAGCAAGGCATACATTTTGTTGATTTTGTTGATAGATCCAATTTTATTTAACGGTAAACGCACAATTCGAGATTGTTCAGCCAACGCTTGTAAAATCGATTGACGAATCCACCAAACGGCATAGGAAATGAATTTGAAACCACGTGTTTCGTCAAAACGTTGCGCAGCTTTTATCAATCCTAAATTTCCTTCATTAATTAAATCTGGAAGTGTAAGTCCTTGATTTTGATATTGTTTTGCAACTGATACCACAAAACGTAAATTCGCTTTTGTTAATTTTTCTAAAGCTTTTTGGTCTCCCGCTTTAATTTTTTGAGCTAATTCTACTTCTTCATCAGCAGTAATAAGGTCAACTTTTCCAATTTCTTGTAAATATTTGTCTAAAGAAGCAGTTTCACGATTAGTTACCTGCTTGGTAATTTTAAGTTGTCTCATTTAATTTCCTTACTTATTAAAAGTTCTGATAGTTATACGTAGAGTATGAAAAAAAAGTTACAAAAAGTTAAAAAAAATAGTTTATTTAACTTCAAAGTATTCATTTATTGATAATGGTTCGCCACTTTTTGAAAAACCTTCTAAACTAATTTCATAAAAACCATCAAGGTCTGAAACAAAAAAATGATAGACATTTGAATCTTTATTTATTAAAAAATTAGTGTCCCAAGCGAGTTGATATCTATAATCTGGTATTCGAGAATAATCAAATTCTGAGTCATAATTAATGTTTTGAAATGGTTTATCAAACTCACAACGTTCAATTTGCAGAGGTAAAACATTACTTGATTTACCATTGTATGCTTTGTTAAATGTAACAATAGATATTACGCCGCTAAAAATTTTTGAACCATAACTAAATGCACTGTTGATTACACAAATTTTATAAATATTATTAGTATTGTAATTAAAAAGTTCATTTACGTCTTGCAGAAATAAACCATCAATAAGCACTAAAGCAGCGCCAAATGACTGACCTCCAGTTATATAATCTCTAATGTGCAAGGAATAGTCTTCTCCATTTTGTTTAAAATACACTGCTGGTACAATTTCAGTAATAGTTTCTTTAAATGTTGGGAATCTTTTAAAATCGTCTAAAATATATTCTTTAGCATTATTTTTATAGAACGGATCAAATGGCATTAAACCTTTTAACAGGCTGTCTTTTAAACGATAAGAATTGACTATTTGGCATGCTACCAATCGTTTTTCAATTTCATCAATATTTTCATTTGAAATGGTAAAATTGTTTTTTGAAGCAGTATTTTTGTAATCTGCAGATGAAGGTTTATTTATTGAAATATTAAAATCATTTACGTTGTTTTCTATTATTTGTAGAATAATATCTGATTTTTTTATGTCTTCCTCTAAAATAAAATGAAATTCTCCATTTGCGTTTGTTTTTACAATTTTTTGATCAAATGGTTCGCCTAAAATAGATAAACTAATATGCTTATCACTATTAGTTTTAGATTCGTTTTTAGAGGTTATTTTGCCCGAAAGCAATTCACCCCTTAGTTCAGGAAGAAAATTGACATTATTTGTGTTTATAAATTTATCTGTAATATTATCTATGTGCTGTTGGCTTGTTATTTTTTGGTTGAATTTTAAATGATCAACTTTTCTCACAGAAATTGAGAAATTACCATCAATAAATCTTTCCGATTTTTGAATAACATCTAATGTAATTTTTTCTCTTTTTGAATATATTTTTTTTGAAGTTTTAAGTTCAATATCTTCTTTTTTGGTATTATTAGTTACATATTGTTTTGATTCGGAAGTTACCTCAGTCGTTTTGACTATGTTTTTAATAGATATAAAGGGATTTATAATTGAAATTTCGGTTTCAAAATATTTAGATTTTTGATTGTTTAGCATCCAACTGGTATATGCTATTAATTTATAGTTCCCAGAAAGACATGAAGTATTTATAAAAATTTCATTAGATCCTATTCCATTTTTTAAAGCAATTTTACTGCGATTGATTAATCTACCATCTAAATCTATAAGTTCAATATATGCAATTTTGCTAATTTTGCTTAATTCTTTAGAATTTGCATTCATGCAATAGATTTTATAAAGTAGTGTTTCTCCCGTTACAAAAGTTGTTTCATTTGTATGGAGAAAAATTGTTTCACTTTCAAAATCTTCGATTTGCCCATAGCTATTAAAAACAAGCATAATCGAAGTGAATAATAATATCATTTGTTTTTTCATTGCCAAAAGGAAGGTATTATGTTAGAAGAAAAAGTCGTGCAATCTCCGCAAATTGGTTTCACCATTTCATACATGACACCATTTTCTCTATAAAATATTAATTGATTTGATCTTACATATGATTTTAAAGCAAAGAAACCATCATTTGTGTTTAAAGGATTAAAATCTCTTGGGTTAAATGATCGTGTATCGCATTCATATAAATAATTTGGAGGTAAAGAATTTGGAAAAACATCTTCATAGTTAAAGAATATTCTTCTACTTGAAACAGAAGCAACGTCAAATAATCCAACAACTATTTCGTCTGATTGATTTGTACAAGTTATATTACTTGCAATTAAACCAGGTTGTACTTGAGATAAGTTACTACCGTCTTCTGAAAAGTTTTTTAGGTTTTTATAAAAATCATAGGATGTGGCATTGTGAATATATTGAGACACTATTATACTATATCTATTTGCTATTTTATAATCGGATTTAGCAATAAACTGAATTGGAAAATTTGAAATTCGATCTTCAAGATTGGCTGATGTATTCTCTAATATTATCTTTTTTGATGTGTCATTTGAAAAGCATGTTCTTGTTTGGCCATCTCTAAGTTGAAAAGCAGTAGTATTGTCGTCTAATACCAGCAATTTATTTGCTGACCAATAAGGAACAATTACTTTATAAGTTTCCTTAAAAGTATATCTGTAAAATTTTGAAGAGTTTGAAGGATCAAAGCTATTAGCTTGAATTTCTACTCCATTTATTCCTGATTCGTTGGTTTTTTGAACCGCTACAATTGATTCTAAGTTTGAAATGGTAGGTAAAGTTTGAACAGTAGAAATATAATTTTTCCCATTAGAAGTTTCAATTTCTAATCTATAGTCAACGTTAGGCAGTGGCTCAAATTCATTATTAGAAAAATAACTTTCACCTTGTTGCGTAAATAGAAAAATCGATCCATTGCTTCCAATTATTTTTATTACAGCGTTTTCTTCAATAGTAGGTTCATTTTCTTCTAATCGATACGTTCTCGTTAATTTAACTTCTTGATGCTTTATTCCATTGGTGATTGTAGCTTCTACAACTAAATAATTTTGATAATTGTTAGATTGTAATGCATAGGGTTCTGTACAACTGCTTGTTTCAAATAGTAAAAATGTTACTAATAAAATATGTGCTATTTTTTGAAATATTTTCATAGTTAAAATTTAAAATTATA
>NZ_JBIIWV010000194.1:0-3641 GCF_044338735.1 Flavobacterium sp.
ATTTTTTCGGCTTCAATAATCGTCCCGATTCGTAAATCTACTTTGGCAAAATCTTCAAAAGTGATGATTTCTTTTTGCGGTTCAGCTTTTGCGTTTTCCACTTGATTGGCGGTTTTAGTTGCTTCTAATTTATCTAATTGTTTCTGAATTTCGGCATCTTCAATTTGGGCAAACAAAATTCCTCCCGAAGTTTCGGAATGACCAATTTGATGTCCGGGTTTTGTCAAATTCCAGTTTTCAAATTCTAAATTCCAATTATTGATTTTAATATCTAATATTTTGCACAATTTAGAAGATGTAAATGGTAAAAACGGTTCAGAAAGTATGGCTAATGCTGACGCAATTTGTAGCGCTACATACATTTGAGTTTGCACTCTTGCCGGATTTTCTTTCACCATTTTCCAAGGTTCTTCGTCGGCTAAATATTTATTTCCTAAACGGGCTACGTTCATTAATTCGCCTAATGCTTCTCTAAATCGATAACGTTCAATCGAACTTGAAATTACCGCTGGATACGCTTTTAACTCGGCTAAAGTTTGCTCGTCAACTTCTGAAAATTCGTTTGGCGTTGGAACAATTCCGTCGTAATATTTATTGGTTAAAACCACAACACGATTGATGAAATTACCAAAAATCGCCGCTAATTCATTATTATTTCTGGCTTGAAAATCTTTCCAAGTAAAGTCGTTATCCTTTGTTTCTGGAGCATTAGCTGTCAAAGCATAACGCAAGGCGTCTTGTTTTTCAGGAAAATCTTGTAAATATTCGTGTAACCAAACCGCCCAGTTTTTTGAAGTCGATAATTTGTTTCCTTCTAAATTTAAAAATTCATTTGCAGGAACATTATCGGGTAAAATATAACTTCCTTCTGCTTTTAACATCGCTGGAAAAATAATACAATGGAAAACAATATTGTCTTTTCCAATGAAATGAACCAATTTTGTATCGGCATCTTTCCAATAGGGTTCCCAATCTTTTCCTTCGCGAGCTGCCCATTCTTTGGTTGCCGAAATGTAACCAATAGGCGCATCAAACCACACGTATAATTTTTTTCCTTCGGCACCTGGAACAGGCACATCGATCCCCCAATCTAAATCTCGAGTTAGGGCTCTTGGTTCTAAACCACCATCAACCCACGATTTTACTTGTCCGTAAACATTGGGTTTCCAGTCGTTTTTATGACCTTCTAAAATCCATTCTCTTAAGAAAGATTCGTAACGATTTAAAGGTAAAAACCAGTGTTTTGTCGATTTTAATATCGGAGTTTCTCCTGTAATAGTCGATTTCGGATTGATTAAATCGGTTGCATTTAATGTTGAACCACATTTTTCACATTGGTCGCCATACGCTTCTGGGTTGTCACATTTTGGACAGGTTCCAGTTACGAAACGATCTGCTAAGAATTGATCTGCTTTTGCATCGTATAATTGGTCGGTAGTTTCTTCGATAAAATCACCTTTATCGTATAATTTTTTGAAAAATTCGGAAGCCGTTTTATGATGAATCTCCGATGAAGTTCTGGAATAATTATCAAAAGAAATTCCAAAATCTAAAAACGATTGACGAATAATTCCGTCATATTTATCAATTACTTGTTGAGGTGTGATGCCTTCTTTCTTCGCTTTCATAGAAATTGCCACACCGTGCTCGTCGCTTCCGCAAATGAAAGCCACGTCTTTTCCTTGTAATCGTAAATATCTTGAATATATATCTGAAGGCACATAAACACCTGCTAAATGACCAATGTGAATGGGTCCATTAGTATAAGGAAGTGCTGCTGTAATGGTATATCTTTTCGGATTTTTTAACATATTGTCATTAAATTTGATACAAAAATAATTCATTTAAGAGGAATAGACGAATTTTTCTGTTCAAATTCCTTATTTTTGAATTCTTATTGAACTTTATATGATTATACCACCATTTTTAAAGGCGGGAGATACCGTTGCTCTTGTTTGTACAGCACGTAAATTTTTTCCCGAAGATGCCAAACCAGCTATTGATTTATTAGAATCTTGGGGACTAAACGTTAAATTAGGAGCCACAATTGGATTAGACAATTTTCAATTAGGTGGTACAGATACCGAACGAGCGGCAGATTTTCAAACACAATTAGATGATGAAAACGTAAAAGCCATTTGGTGCGCTCGAGGCGGATATGGTACGGTTAGAATTATTGATTCAATAGATTTTTCCAAATTTAAGAAACATCCTAAATGGATAATGGGATTTTCTGATGTTACCGTTTTGCATAGTCAATTAAATATAGAACGTGTGGCAACCTTACATTCCATAATGCCGTTTACTGTTCCAAATGCTCCTGAAGAAGTAAAGGATACTTTGCGAAAAGCACTTTTTGGAGAAACGATTTCTTATACAATTCCTTCGAAAAGTTATGATGTAAAAGGAACCGCTTCGGGCGAATTGGTAGGCGGAAATATTTCTATTTTGTACAGTTTGTTAGGTTCAAAATCAGCAATTGATACAAAAGATAAAATTCTATTTATTGAAGATTTAGACGAATATTTATATCATATTGACCGAATGATGTATAATTTAAAACGTAATGGTTATTTTGAACAAGTTAAAGGAATTGTAGTAGGAAGTATGACGGATATGCACGATAATGAAATTCCTTTTGGTCAAAATGAAGTGCAAATTATTACAGAAATAGCTAAAGATTTTTCCATTCCAATAGCGTTTCAATTTCCTGCCGGACATCAAAAAGACAATCGAACATTAATTCTTGGTCAACAAGTAGCATTTGAAGTAAATGAAAGAGAAGTAAAACTTCAATTTATTTAAAATTGGCAAATCGACACATTGAAAATTGACACATTGAAAAAATGGCAGAACACAACGAATTAGGAAAAATTGGAGAAGAATTAGCAGTTGATTTTTTACAAAAAAACGGCTATGAAATCTTAGAAACTAATTGGACGTTTCAGAAAGCAGAAGTGGATATTATTGCGAAGAAAGGAGAAGTTTTAGCAGTTGTAGAAGTAAAAACACGTTCGAGTATTGATTTTGGATTACCTCAAGAATTTGTAAAACCAAAAAAAATTCAATTGTTAGTGAAGGCGATAAATGAGTATATTATTCAAAATGAAATAGATGTAAATGTCCGATTTGATATTGTTGCGATTCATAAAGAAAATAATGAATTCATACTAGAGCATATTGAAGATGCTTTTCATTATTTCTGATGTTATATCTATAACAAATAGTATTTTTTTATACATTTGTTCAACTTAAACCCTAATAAAGCACAATTCACATGAATACTATTTCTTCTGTAGTAGAACAATACATTAAATCAAAACCTTTTTTATTAAATTCCCTTTCGCAAGGAATAATAAATTTGACTTCTTTGTCAAGAATCATGATGCCTGAGTTACAATCGCACTTAGGAAAAGAAGTAAAACAAGGAGCCATAGTTATGGCATTAAAGCGATTATCGGAAGAATTAGATTTTAAGATTAATTATAAAATTTCCAAAGTATTAAAGAACATTGGGGAAATTACAGTTCGGTCTTCATTAACCGACTACACCTTTGTAATTTCTGATACTTTATTGGAAAATCAAGCAAGATTATTAGCCGAAATTAATAAAGTTCATGATATTTTTTATACTTCATCAA
>NZ_JBIIWV010000195.1:0-3618 GCF_044338735.1 Flavobacterium sp.
TTGATTATGAATTTTATAAAAAGCACCACATTAATTTTACAGGTAATTTTGCAAATGTGGGCAATAGAATTTTTGAACATTTAGAAGATTGGTTAAAAAAACCAAAACATACAGGATATGCCATAGGATATGGGATGGAATCGATCATTGGACCAATAGAAATTAAACATTCATGGTCCCCTGAAACAGGAAATCATTTTACTTGGTTTTCAGTTGGTTTTTGGTTTTAAAAATAAAAAAATAACAAAAAAAATACATTTAATGTAAATTTCTGTCAGATTGTTTTCAAAAAAGTTTATTTTTGGAATTCAAATTTAAAATAATTACTTATGTCTATTTGGAGAGTTAAGCCAGTTTCAGCATTTGAGGCTGATATGAAAAAAAGTGAATTGAAGAAAGTACTCGGAAAATGGAGTTTGACTGCTATTGGTGTAGGAGCTATTATTGGAGGAGGAATTTTTGTACTAACAGGAACAGGCGCCTATTATCATGCTGGGCCTGCATTAGCTATTTCTTTTATAATTGCTGGAATTGCCTGCGTTTTTGCAGCGCTTTGTTATTCAGAGTTTGCTTCTATTTTACCTGTTGAGGGCTCTGCTTATGCCTATGCCTATGGAACAATCGGTGAAATTTTTGCATGGATCATAGGTTGGGGATTAATATTAGAATATGCAATGGGTTCAATGACTGTTGCAGTTTCTTGGTCTGGCTATTTTAATAAGTTGCTCAAAATGTTTGGGATAAAGCTCCCCGATTGGCTAACATCAGATCCAGCAAGTTATACAGGAGAAGGGTTTTCAATGAATTTACCGGCTTTATTAATTGTATTATTTGTAATTTCAATATTAATAAAAGGGACTCAAAGTGCAGCTAAAGCAAACAATATGATTGTTATACTTAAAGTTTCTGCAATTATATTTGTAATTATTGCGGGTGCTTTCTTTATCAATATTGAAAATTGGACACCCTTTATTCCAGAAGCTACTCAAATTGTAGATAGCGAAACCACTCATCAAGCATATGGTTTTAAAGGTATCGTTTCTGGTGCAGCTGCAATCTTTTTTGCATACGTTGGTTTTGATGCCGTTTCAACACAAGCTGGAGAGGCAAAAAATCCTAAGAAAGATGTGCCATTTGCAATCATTACATCCTTATTAATATGTACGGTTTTATACATTCTAGTTTCTTTAGTGTTAACTGGAATGATGAATTATAAAGATTTTGATCCACTAGGACAATATCCAGACGCAATTAAAGCGCCAGTAGCTTATGCATTTGATATTGCTGGGCAAGCATGGGCTGGATATATTATTACAATCGCCGCTACAGTAGGATTAATTTCTGTATTGATGGTTATGATTATGGGACAGTCTAGAATTTTCTTAGGAATGTCTAAAGATGGTCTTATCCCTCAAGTGT
This sequence comes from Flavobacterium sp., assembly GCF_044338735.1. Lineage (GTDB taxonomy): Bacteria > Bacteroidota > Bacteroidia > Flavobacteriales > Flavobacteriaceae > Flavobacterium. The sequence continues at coordinate 1,420 of NZ_JBIIWV010000195.1, forward strand.
TTTCAAAAATTAATCCAATATCTGGAACACCAAAAACCAACTTAATGATCCTTGGCGGAATTATTGCTGTAGTTGCAGCGTTTACTCCAATTAATAAATTGGCAGATATGACCAGTTTCGGAACATTATTTGCTTTTACAATGGTGTGTGTTGCGGTATGGATTCTAAGAGTAAAACAACCTAATCTTGAAAGAACTTTTAAAGTACCGGCACTTCCTGTTATTGCAGTTTGCGGAATACTAATTAATACCTACTTGATGATTAACTTAAGTAAAGATGCGCAAATGTTGTCTTTAGGTTGGTTAGCAATTGGCGTAGTGGTGTATTTCCTTTATGGAAAAAGAAATGCTAAACTAGGCAAAAAAGAGTAATAAAAAATAAGCCACTTTTTAGTGGCTTTTTTTAATTTTTTACGACATTTGTACTATGAAAAGTTGGAACGGATTATTAGCCCATTTGAAATTCCTCATCAAGAGAAATCCTGAGTGAGTAATTTAATGTGCCAATTAGATACTATGTCCATTTGCAAATTATCTAATTATTTCATTGTCTAATTATCTAATTTAAAAAAAAATGCCAATATATCATAAATTAGGAGAAATCCCTCACAAACGACACATCCAGTTTGAAAAACCAAACGGCGGATTATACTATGAACAACTTTTTGGTACCGAAGGATTTCATGGACATTCTTCATTATTATACCATGTGCACAGACCAACACAGGTTAAAGAGATTACTAAATCTTATTCTGTTGAACCAAAAATAGCCATTGGTAAAAACATTAAATCGCTATTATTAAAAGGTTTTGAATTACAACCAACTGACGATTTTTTAGAAAGCAGAAAAGACATGCTTGTTAATAAAGATTGTATTATCGGATTAGCCGCACCAAAAAAATCATTACGCAATTATTTTTATAAAAATGCCGATGCAGACGAAATGATATTTATCCATAAAGGTTCTGGTAAACTTAGAACTATGATGGGAAATATAGATTTTGAATATGGCGATTACTTAATTATTCCACGCGGAATGATTTATCAAATTGATTTCAATTCAGAAGATAATCGCTTATTTTATGTCGAATCTTATGCGCCATTTTATACTCCAAAAAGATATAAAAACGAATCGGGTCAACATTTAGAACATTCTCCATTTTGCGAAAGAGATTTTAAATTACCATCTGAAATAGAAACCTATGACGAAAAAGGTGATTTCTTAATCAAAATCAAAAAAGAAGGCATGATGCACGAGGTAGTTTATGCTACACATCCTTTTGATGTTATTGGTTGGGACGGATATAATTTCCCATACGGATTTTCAATTCATAATTTTGAACCTATCACAGGTCGTGTGCATTTACCGCCGCCAATTCATCAAACATTTGAAACAGCAACATTTGTAGTCTGTTCTTTTGTACCAAGATTGTACGATTATCATCCAAAATCAATTCCAGCTCCTTATAATCATAGTAATATTGATTCTGATGAAGTGTTGTATTATGTTGATGGTGATTTTATGAGTAGAAACAATATCGAACAAGGTCATATCACTTTACATCCAAAAGGAATTCCTCACGGACCGGCACCTGGCGCTATGGAAAGAAGTATCGGTCATACCGAAACAAAAGAATTAGCTGTCATGGTAGATACGTTTCGTCCATTAATGGTTACGGAAGCAGCAATGGGAATAGACGATGGAAAATACTACAAATCTTGGGTGGAGTAGCCTCCCCAACCCCTCCAAAGGAGGGACTTTTGAAAAACGAAAATAAAATAATTAATACTAAAAATCCTATTCACCCCTAATAGGAATTCCCCCTTCGGGGGTTAGGGGGCTTATTATGTCAGATCAATTAAAATCAGTCGAATACGGCTTAGAAAAAATATTTGAAGGCGCACAAGATTTCTTGCCTTTATTAGGAACAGATTACGTAGAGTTTTACGTTGGAAATGCAAAACAAGCGGCTCATTTTTACAAAACTGCTTTCGGATTTCAATCATTAGCGTATGCAGGATTAGAAACTGGTGTAAAAGACAGAGCATCTTATGTTTTAAAACAAGATAAAATACGTTTAGTATTAACAACCGCTTTAAACAGTAATTCACCTATTGGAGAACATGTTAAAAAACATGGAGATGGCGTTAAAGTCATTGCACTTTGGGTTGAAGATGCTAGAAAATCATTTGAAGAAAC
>NZ_JBIIWV010000196.1:0-3605 GCF_044338735.1 Flavobacterium sp.
TAGACTAACCATTCGTTCTGTTCCAAATTTTTCCACACAAAAAGAGGCTAAATTTGAACCCTGAATGATTGCTGTTTTCATGGTGTTGAAAGAAATATCGCCTTGTTGTGCAATAAATCCTGAGAAACCTCCTGCAAATGTATCTCCAGCGCCTGTTGGATCAAAAACATCTGCTAATGGCAATGCTGGAGCAAAGAAAATGTGTTCGTTATGGAAAATTAACGCTCCGTGTTCTCCTTTTTTAATTACGACATATTTTGGACCCATGGTATGAATTTTAGCAGCCGCTTTTACTAAAGAATATTCTCCAGATAACTGACGTGCTTCTTCATCATTGATAGTAATTACATCTACACGTTTAATAACATCTAGCAATTCGGGTAAGGCACAATCCATCCAAAAATTCATGGTATCAAGAACCACTAATTTAGGCGTTGTAGTCATTTGATTTAAAACACCCGTTTGAACTAGTGGGTGTAAGTTTCCGAGCATTACTACTTCGGCATTTTTAAAATCTTGTGGAACTACCGGATTAAAATCAGCCAAAACATTTAATTCTGTAGCCAATGTATCTCTTGAGTTCATATCATTGTGGTAACGACCGCTCCAAAAGAAGGTTTTTCCTCCTTTTACGATTTCGATTCCTGAAATATCAATGTTTCTTGCGGTCAATAAATCCAGGTATTCTTGTGGAAAATCTTCTCCAACTACTGAAACGATTCCTGATTTTACATTAAAATGCGAAGCCGAAAGTCCTATAAAAGTTGCAGCGCCTCCTAAAATTTTATCGGTTTTACCAAAAGGTGTTTCGATAGCGTCAAAAGCAACCGTACCTACAATTAATAATTTGTTCATTAAATTGAAATTGAAATAATAGGCAAAGATAAAACTTTAGTTTCAAAGTTTAAAGTTTAAAAGTTATTCTTTACAACAACTTTACTTGTTTTCTCTGCAAAAGGAAACCATCAACAATAGTTCTTGCGGCATTGCTTAAAGAGTTATTCACAGCTTATGCATTAGCAAAAAATACTTTTAAATAAATTGAAATAATTTAAAAAATACGTAATTTTAGTTCGATAAAAAGATAAATGCGTGCTAGACAAGTTTATTTAGTATTAAATCATTAAAATAAATAATGGTAATTATAACAATTATTAATGTAATTCGTAGTGATAGATAACTTGATTATGTAGTATTTTTGATAAACTAATCAAATAAAAGTATGAAAAAAATTATTGTAGTAGTTGTATTCTTAATGAGTGCCAACTTAATTTATTCGCAAGATTATGTAGATATTGTAAAATTATCTACAAATAATGCAACACTAGGCAACATTGATAATAATTATGAAACCAGCGTAAACAACTTGAACATGGAAGTTTACTATCCAAAAAAATTATCAGACAAAGCCGTCTTATTAACCGGTTTTACCGTTGAAAATACACGATTAAACTTAAGTCCAAGCTCTGATAGAAGCAGCTTAACCATGACGCGTTTAAATCTAGGAATGAAATACCAACATTCTGAGAAATGGTCTGGAACCTATGTTTTTCTTCCAAAAATTGCCTCAGATTTTGACAATATTGGATCTAATGACTTCCAATTTGGAGGTATAGCAGTTTTAGATTATCAATATAGTGAATCCTACAAAATTAAATTTGGAATGTATGCTTCTTCTGAAAATCACGGATCAACAATTACACCATTAATTGGATTATGGCACCGATCTAAAGACAATAAATTTTATATTAATGCCACTTTACCAATTCGTATGGATGCTAATTATGCGTTATCAAAAAATTTCAGCGTTGGTTCTGATTTAGCAACTTCTATTAAATCATATAATCTTTCCGAATTAAATTCTGACAATTATGTTCAAGAGGAATCCATTCGCTTTGCGCTTTATGCAGCACTTGGTTTAATGGATAATTCAATTATTTTAAGAGGAAAAGTAGGATTTGATACCACAGATTATGGCGTTTTTAACAGTAATCAAAAGGTAGGCGCACAAGTTTTAACGTTCCCACTGAGCACAGATAAAAGAAATCGACTTAATTCAGAATTTGATTCTTCACTTTATGTAGGATTTGATGCAATTTATCGATTTGATTTAACCAAAGAAACAAAATAATAAAGGGAGCTGAAAAGCTCCTTTTTTTATCTATTTACAACAACTTTTCATCTTCTCTTTCATAAAACTCATCAATAGACAATTGTTCTTGTTGCGAAGCCATAACCGCTAATGCATCACAGCGTTCGTTTTGTGGATGACTGTTGTGTCCTTTAACCCATTGAAAATCAACTTGGTGTTGGCGATAAATTTTTAAGAAACGCAGCCACAAATCGGGGTTTTTCTTCGCTTTGAAGTTGATTTTTTCCCATTGAAATACCCAACGTTTTTCTACGGCATCTACCACATATTTAGAATCAGAAACGACCAAAACTTTCGTTTTTGGGTTTTTTAATTTTTCTAAACCTACAATTACCGCTAATAATTCCATTCTATTATTAGTGGAAATGCGAAAACCTTCGTAAAATTCTTTTTTATACGGCGTTCCTACGAGTTCAATTACCACGCCATAGCCCGCCGGACCAGGATTTCCCTTGGCAGCACCGTCTGTGTATATGTGGACTTCGTGACTCAAGTAAAAAGTGATTAGTGATTAGTGATTAGCTTTCCTATAACTTCAGGAAAATATTGATGTTCTAGCTCGTGTATTTTGTGTGCAATTTCTTCAGCCGTATTACAATTTTCAATATTTACTGCTTTTTGAAAAATAAATTCGCCTTCGTCATAATGTTCGTTTACAAAATGAATAGTAATTCCGGTTTCTTGTTCTTTATTATCTAAAACGGCTTCATGCACATGCATTCCATACATTCCTTTTCCGCCATATTTTGGCAACAATGCTGGATGAATATTGATCACTTTTGTATATTTCTTTAATATAGATTCGGGAAATTTTAATAAAAATCCGGCCAAAACAATTAAATCGGGCTGAAACTGCTGCAATTTTTCGAGTACAAAACCTTCATTTAATTGCGCTTTTGAAAAAACAACCGATGGAATGTTATGGTTTTTTGCTCGATCTAACACTTTGGCATCGGCCTTATTAGAAAAAATAGCAACTACTTTTGCATTTTCACTATTTTTAAAATAATTAATAATTTCTTCGGCGTTTGAACCATTACCAGAAGCGAAAAGCACAATATTCTTCATTTATAAATAATTTCTTTCCACAAAAAAAAGCATAATATTTGGTAAAAAATAAAAAAAAGAAGCCTTTATGAATTATTTTTTTTAAATTCGTTGTCATATTTAGCAACAAAAAGGTGGTTTTAAAATAAAGTTTTTTATTTTTGCCAACAAATTAAATTAAAAAATAAAAGATTATGTCAGACATTGCATCAAGAGTAAAAGCGATTATCGTAGACAAATTAGGTGTTGACGAAAACGAAGTTGTAACAGAAGCAAGCTTCACAAATGATTTAGGAGCTGATTCATTAGACACTGTTGAGCTTATTATGGAGTTCGAAAAAGAATTTGATATTCAAATTCCAGACGACCAAGCGGAAAACATTGCTACTGTAGGTCAAGCTATCTC
>NZ_JBIIWV010000059.1:0-12259 GCF_044338735.1 Flavobacterium sp.
AGCATTTCTAAATACTTCCTCTAAAATTGCCATTAGTGTAACTCTATCGATGAGTTTATCGTCTTTAAATTCTGAAAACGATTCTATTAACGCAATATTTTCCATGTCAACTTTTTTATTTTAAAATGATACTATTACAATTGCTTCTTTTATATTCTCATAAAGAATGTCAACCTTTTTTTGAACGGTTTCTTTTCCTTTACCTATTTTTTTTGGTTCTCTAGCTTGCCACTCTAATGAAATCTTTTCTTCATCTGCAGCAACTAATTTTGCTTCTAAATCGTCTGAGGAATTTGTTTTAACATTAAGCGTTCTACCAATATTTTTTTTATATTGTCTTACAAACTTTAACGGACTTGAAACCCCAGCTGATGCTACTTCAAGAGAAAAGTCTTGTTCCTCTCTGTCTAAGTTGTTTTCAATTGACCTGCTAATATCAATGCAATCTTGAAGATTTACACCCTGATCACCATCTAAATTAATACTAATTTTATTGGCATCATTGATTGATAAATCCACCAAAAACAACTCAGGACGTTCTGCTAACGCAACATCTAATAACTCTTGAACTTTGTTTTTAAACGTCATATTCTTTATAAAAAGAGGCACGCTATGCGTGCCTCATTATCCATTTATTTCTAAATAACTCGGCAAATATATAAATTAAATTTGAATTAAAAAAATATTGCAAATTCACATATTTTCTGTACCTTTATAATGTGATTAAATCACACTCGATTCTATAACCTAAAACAATATTATGAAACGAATTTTAGTACCCACCGATTTTTCTAAACACGCTGAATATGCTTTAAAGGTAGCTGCCCAAATTGCAAAAAAGAATGATGGTGAAATTTTTTTAATTCACATGCTAGAACTTCCAACTTCTGGAAATGATGCAATATCCACTGCTCATGAAATACCAGAACTTATGTTATTTAAAAACGCTGCTGTTAATAAATTAGACTCCGAAATGAATTCCAGTTTTCTTGAAGGCATAAAGGTTACAAAAATTATTCAATTTGAAATGGCTTTTGAAGGAATTGTTAAAAATGGAAAAGCTCATAATGCCGATTTAATTGTTATGGGTTCCCACGGCGCTAGTGGTTTTCAAGAAATGTTTATTGGTTCAAACACCGAAAAAGTAGTAAGAAATTCGGATATTCCTGTATTAGTAATTAAACGCGATGAAGACCCTTTTAGTGCTCAAAAATTTGTTTTTGCTTCAGATTTTTCAGAAGAAGCAAAAAAACCATTTGAAAAAGCATTCGCATTTGCTCAAGGATTTGGAGCGCACTTACATTTAGTAAACATCAATACGCCAAACAATTTTAAATCCACTAAAGTAGCTCAACAAATTATGTCTGAATTTCTTATTGGCATAGACACCTCAGCAATATCTTCACATATCTATAATGATGTTAATGTTGAAAAAGGGATTTTGCATTTTGCTAAAAGCATCGATGCCGATTTAATTGGGATGAGCACCCATGGAAGAAAAGGATTATCACACTTCTTTAACGGAAGTATTAGCGAAGATTTAGTAAATCATGCAAAACGCCCAGTAATTACTTTTAAAATATAAAAATACAAATTTTTACCCTAAAAAAGACCGCTAAATTAGCGGTCTTTTTTATACTTATAGTGCACCAAATCAATCACATGTGTGCATAAAAAAACTCCACTTAAAATAAGCGGAGTTTTGTTGGCCCACAAGGACTCGAACCTTGAATGACGGTACCAAAAACCGGAGTGTTACCATTACACCATGGGCCAATTACCCTACAACCTTTTCGATTGCGAGTGCAAATGTAGTACATATTTTGTATTCCACAAATTTTTCCAAAAAAAATATTAAAAATATAATTTAACATTTTATATCTGTAAAAAAATAGTTTCTTTGTAGTTGAAATTAAGAAACCTAATTTTTGTATGACTTCATTCAATTTTAAAAAATGGAATACCATTCTAGGATGGTTTGCTTTTGCAGTTGCGTTATTTACTTTTTCGTTAACCGTTGAACCAACACTCAGTTTTTGGGATTGTGGCGAGTATATCGCTACTTCTGCAAATTTAGAAGTAGGTCATCCGCCTGGAGCTCCTTTGTTTCAAATGTTAGGTGCATTCTTTGCTATGTTTGCTTTAAGTCCTGATAAAATTGCGTTGATGGTGAATTATCTTTCTGTTTTTTCAAGTGCGTTTACCGTTCTTTTTATGTTTTGGTCGCTAACCTTATTGCTAAAAAAACTTTTTGGCTCTGCAAAAGAAATTTCAACTCAGGAAAATATTGTAATTTTAGGAAGCTCACTAATTGCTTCATTATCGTTTACTTTCACCGATAGTTTTTGGTATAATGCTGTTGAAGCCGAAGTATATGCGATGGCATCCTTTTTAATCGCTTTATTGTTTTGGTTAGGATTGCGTTGGGAACAAGAAATAGAAACTCCACGCGGTAATAAATGGTTGTTGATCATTTCATTAGTTATTGGTTTATCATTTGGGGTTCACTTTATGGCATTGTTGACCTTTCCAGCAATTGGTTTTCTTTATTTCTTTAAAAAATACAAAAAGGTAACTATAAAAAGTTTCTTATTAGCCAATGTAATCATTGTTGCCATTTTACTTTTTATATTTAAATTACTATTGCCTTTTACCCTTGGATTTTTTGGTAAAACCGAAATATTTATGGTAAACGAATTAGGCCTTCCCTTTAACTCAGGAACTATTTTTGCCTTTTTATTTATTGTGGCAGTGTTTTATTTTGGATTAAATTATACCAAGAAAAAAGGACATGTTTTTTACAATACTTTAATATTATCTACGCTTTTTATCTTAATCGGATTTTCAACTTGGATAATGTTGCCCATTCGTGCCAATGCTAATACGCCTATTAACGAGAACAAACCTTCTGATGCTGCCGAAGTTTTAGCGTATTACAATCGCGAACAATATGGCGAACAAAAATTGTTTTATGGCCCACAATTCTCTGATACTTATTCGGGATTAGATTCTGAAACACCTTATTTAGATGACAAACCAAATTATGAACGTGATTATAAAACGGGAATTTATATAATTACAAATAACTTCAAAAACGCCAAACAAAATACTGATGATGCGCATAAAGCGTTTTTGCCTAGAATGTGGAGCAACGAACACAATGTAAATTATATGACGTTTGGAGCGCCTTTGGAATTTAGTTTAAATGCTAACTATACTTATGAAGACGATTTACCAAAATATGGCATCGATCCTGAAACAATAAGCGAAGAAGAACTCGCTCAATACACACAACAACTAAGAGATGAAATTCAACAAAAAATTTCTGAATTTAGAAAAGGATATGCAAGTGGCGAATATGATTTAAAAGACTACGATAAGTTTTTAACCACTTATGGAGAATATTTAATTGTAGAAAAACCCTCTTTTGCCAGCAATATCAAATTTATGTTTCAATATCAATTTGGCTATATGTATGGTCGCTATTTACTTTGGAACTTTGTAGGAAGACAAAACGACAACCAAGGAAAATATGACAATTCAAATGGAAATTGGATAACAGGAATTTCATTTATTGATGAATTATTAGTAGGCACTCAAAAGAATCTTACTTCTGATATGCAAAATAATAAAGGCCGAAATATCTATTATGGAATTCCGTTTATCATAGCGCTAATTGGATTGTTTTTTCATGCTAAAAGAGACCCTAAAAGCTTTTATGTTTTACTTGCCTTATTCCTATTTACTGGGCTGGCACTCAAAATTTACCTGAATGAACGACCTTTTGAACCAAGAGAACGTGATTATGCTTTAGTAGGTTCGTTTTATGTTTTTGCCATGTGGATTGCTTTTGGAGTATATGCTATTTTTGATTGGATAAAAAAATACCTCGCGCCAAAAGTTGCAATACCATTAGTTTTAAGTGTATGTTTCTTAGCATCACCTGTACTTTTAGCTAAAGAAAATTGGGACGACCATGATCGATCAAACAAGTATACAGCACTTGCAATGGCAAAGGCTTATTTAGACTCGTGCGAGCCTAATGCAATTTTATTTACTATTGGAGATAATGACACCTTTCCTTTGTGGTATATGCAAGAAATTGAAGGTTATAGAACCGACATACGAATTGTATGTACAAGCTTGTTCATGACCGATTGGTATATCGACCAAATGAAAATGAAAACACACGATTCTGATCCCATACCAAGTTCGTTTAATCGAGAGCAATACAAAGGAAGTTTCAGAGATTATAGTTTGTTTGTAGAACGCACCGAAGAACCTTTACTATTGAGTGAAATAATAAAATTTGTGGCATTAGACGATGAAAGAGCAAAGATTACATTAGACAGCGGCAATAAAGTGAATTATTTTCCTTCTAAAAAAGTAATTCTTCCTATTGATAAAAACACAATCATCAAAAACAGAGTGGTTCATCCGAAATATTATGATTCAATTGTGCCTCAAATAGAATTTACAATCAAAGACAAAGCATTATATAAAAACCGTTTAATGATGTTAGACATTGTTAATGAAAATAACTGGAAACGACCTATTTATTTCACAGGTGGAAGCTTTGGGGAAGACGATTATATTTGGATGAAAGACTATTTACAATTAGACGGAATGTGTTTTAAACTAGTGCCGCTAAAAACTCCTTCTGAAGATCCAAACCCGATGCGAATGGGACAAATAGATGCCGATAAAATGTACTCAATTGTAATGAAATGGGATTGGGGAAACAGTGGCAATCCAAAAATCTATCACGATCCTGAGACACGAAAAAACAGCATTTCTTATCGCACCAATTTGGCTCGTTTAATGGAATCTTTAATCAACGAAGGTAAAAATGAAAAAGCCGAAAAAGTAATTGATTTGGCCATGACTAAAATGCCAATAGCTTATTTTGAATATTATTCAATGGTTGATCCGTTTGCAATGGGTTATTATGAAGTGGGTAAAAAAGAAAAAGCAAGAAAAATTTTATCAGAATTAATAGTAAAATATCAAGAGAATCTTACTTTTTATAGTGGCTACAAACTAGCTGAACAATATTATTATGCATCTGATATTGTGGGCGATATTGAACAATATAGAGGCTTACTTGAAATTGCTAAAAATGCAAAGGATACAGAATTCTATACTAAAGAGAAAATAAAGTTTAATAATTTCAATAAACGATTTGCTGTTTTTAATCGGAAAATGGAATAATTCCTTTTTTAAAAATATAAAATGTTCCAAATGAAACTTCTTTCTTTTGGAACATTTTTTTATTGATATACTCTGAAATACAAAAACAAAAAATTATCCACTATAAATCAATAGCAGAAATTATAAAAATTACACTGAAAATAACAGCTGAAAATTAAGGAATTGTCTCTTTTTAGGTGCTTAAGCTTGTTCTTGCACTAAAGAAATTAATGTGTTTGCGTCAAGTTCTCCACTTTGTCTCCACACCATTTGGCCTTCTTTGTAAATCATCAATGTAGGCAACCCTTTAATACGAAGTGCATCAGCTAATTCCTGATTTTTATCCACATCAATTTTAATTACACGAGCTTTATCTCCTAATGCTGCGGCTACATGACGAATTACTTCATTCATTGCAACAGAAGGTTCATTCCACTCTGTAAAAAAATCTATCAATACAGGTACTTGAGCATCGATAAGTTCTCCAAATTTTGACATAAATTGAATTTATTAGTATCAAAAAAAATATTTTTCACATGAAAATAATATACAAATGTAGCATTTTTAATGAATTACACTACTTTTTCTGTTTTTTTTAGTTGAATTACCGTAATTTCAGGCATAATTCCTACTCTTCCTGGATAGGCATGAAAGCCAAATCCACGATTTACATAAACATATCTTCCCACATTTTCATACAATCCTGCCCATTGTTTGTATACATATTGCACCGGACTCCATTTAAACCAACCTGGGATTTCAATTCCAAATTGAAATCCGTGCGTATGTCCCGAAAGTGTTAAATGATAATGCTTTTCATCGTGCTGAATTTTCTCATCCCAATGACTTGGATCGTGACTCATTACAATTTTGAAGTCTTCTTTCGTTAAACCTTGCGAAGCCAAATTCAAATCGCCTCGCTCTCCAAATTTTCGTCCCCAGTTTTCAACACCTACAATAGCAATTTTTTGATTGTCTTTTGAAATTGTAACATGCTCATTCAACAATAATTTAAAATCCATTTTACGATGAATGTCTTTTATCGCTTCAAAATTTAATTGTTTTTCGGTTTGCGATTTCCAATCCACATACTCACCATAATCATGATTTCCTAAAATAGAGAACTTCCCAAATTTTGGATTATGAATTCCTTTAAAAGTAGTTATCCAAGGATCCATTTCGGTTGCGAGTGTGTTCACTATATCACCTGTAAACAAAACCAAATCAGAATTTTGCTCATTTATTAAATCAATTGCATATTGAATTTTATCGGCATCATCAAAACTACCGCTGTGCACATCGGAAATATGAGTTATAGTAGTTCCGTCGAAAGCATCGGGTAAATCTGGAAAAAACAATGTTTGCTTAATTACTTTGAAATTGTATTTCCCAATGGTAATTCCGTATAAAAATGATGCAAACGGAATTGCAGCAACGCCTAAAGCAATTTGACTCACAAAACGTCTACGCTCGGGTAAAAAACTATCCGAACCGCTTTTAGTTGCCAATGAAAATAATCCTGAAATAAAACGAACTACATCTTCTCCAAATAAAATAAAAGTCAACAGTAATTTTGGCACATAAAGCAACAATAACAATCCCATAGTAATCATTGTCTTTGGGGTTTGACCCACGCTTCTATCAAAATGATACAATTGATAAACGATATAAGTTAATGCAATTGCAGAGGTTATGTAATAGAAAATAAAAAACCATTTGGATTTAATCAACATCCTAAATGCCTGAAAAGCATAGATTTCCAAAATGATAACAAATACTAAAAAAATAATCCAACGAATCATTAGTCCTTTTTTTTGCAAAGTAAAGCACAACTTGTTGAAAAATCTACTTCATTTAATGAAATTTAACAAAGTGTATATAAATTAAGAATTGTATTTTTACAAATTAAATTCAATTATCTTTTATGTCTGCTCAAAAACGTCTTTTTCTTCTTGATGCCTACGCGCTTATTTTTCGGGGGTATTATGCATTTATAAAAAATCCTCGTATCAATTCTAAAGGAATGGATACTTCGGCAATTATGGGTTTCATGAATTCATTAATGGACGTTATCAAACGCGAAAAACCCGATCATTTGGCCGTTGCTTTTGATAAAGGCAGAAGCGATTATCGTTTTGAAATGTATCAAGAATACAAAGCGCACCGCGATGAAACGCCAGAAGCTATAAAAATTGCCGTTCCTTATATTCAAGAATTGTTAAAAGCCATGCACATTCCTATTGTTGAAAAAGCAGGTTTTGAAGCCGATGATTTAATTGGAACTTTAGCTAAACAAGCCGAAAAAGAAGGCTTTCAAGTGTTTATGGTTACACCCGATAAGGATTTTGCCCAATTGGTTTCGGAAAATATTTTCATGTACAAACCTGCCCGAATGGGTAACGATATCGAGATTTGGGGCATTCCAGAAGTTTTAGCTAAGTTTGAAATTGAACGTCCAGACCAAGTAATCGATTTCTTAGGAATGATGGGAGATGCCGCCGATAATATTCCGGGATTACCAGGTGTGGGTGAAAAAACCGCTAAAAAATTCTTAGCTGAATTTGGTACTTTAGAAAATTTATTAGCCAATACGCATCAATTAAAAGGCGCAATAAAAGATAAAATTGAGGCAAATAAAGAACTTGGAATTTTATCCAAAAAATTAGCCACTATCCTACTCGATTGTCCGGTTACTTTTGATGCAGACGATTATGAATTATCAAAACCCGATGTAGAGAAAACCGATACATTGTTTCAGGAATTAGAATTTCGTCAAATGAAAGCTCAGTTTGATAAGTTATATGATAGCCCCCCAACCCCCGACGGGGGAGCTGAAGAAGAGACTGAAAAAAAAATTGTCTCTAAAAAAACAAATGATGAACAGTTTGATTTATTCGGATTTTATGAAGACGGCGAATCTACCCCTTCCCTTTCGGGGAAGGTTGGGATGGGGCTTGCCACTTTAGAAAACACCACGCATTTTTACCAAATTATTCAAGGTGATTTGCCAGTGAAGTTATTGTTACAGAATTTATTGAATCAAACTTCGGTTTGTTTTGATACCGAAACTACTGGAATTGACGCTTTAAATGCCGAATTAGTAGGAATGTCGTTCTCTTTCGAAAAAGGAAAAGGATTTTATGTTCCGTTTCCAGAAAATCAGGAAGAAGCAAAACATTTAATTGAAAAATTTAGACTGTTTTTTGAAAATGAAAGCATCGAAAAAATTGGTCAGAACATAAAATACGACTTGAAAATTCTTTCGAATTACAACATTCAAGTCAAAGGAAAATTATTCGACACCATGATTGCGCATTATCTGATTAATCCTGATATGCGTCATAATATGGATATTTTGTCAGAAACCTATTTGAAGTATGCACCAAAATCGATTGAAACGTTGATTGGTAAAAAAGGAAAAAATCAATTATCGATGCGCGATGTTCCACTGGAAGACGTTAAAGAATATGCGACTGAAGATGCCGATATTACCTTCCAACTAAAAGAACACTTTCAACCGATTTTAGAAAAAGTAGGCACTAAAAAATTGTTTGACGAAATCGAAATTCCGCTGGTTCCTGTTTTAGCCGATATGGAAAAAGAAGGAATTCGTTTAGATGTGGAATTTCTAAAAAGCATGTCAGTTGAGATGCAAAAAGAAATCGATGCTTTTGAACAACAAATCTATGAAACCGCTGGTGAGAAATTCAACTTGGCTTCTCCAAAACAATTGGGCGATATTTTATTCGATAAGCTAAAAATTGGAGGAACAAAACAAAAGAAAACCAAAACCGGTCAATATGCCACTGGTGAAGAAGTGTTGAGTTATTTGGCAAACGAACATGAAATTGTGCGCGATATTTTAGAATGGCGCCAAATGGTGAAATTACAAAGTACGTATATTGATGCTTTACCCAACCAAGTTGATAAAAAAACAGGTCGCGTTCATACCGATTACATGCAAACCGTTGCCGCTACAGGCCGATTGAGTTCTACAAATCCTAATTTACAAAACATTCCGATTCGAACAGAAAAAGGGCGATTAATTAGAAAAGCGTTCATTGCGCGTGATGAAAATTACACCTTACTTTCTGCCGATTATTCACAAATTGAATTGCGCATTATTGCTGCATTATGTGGAGAAGAAAACATGATTAAAGCATTTCAAAACAACGAAGACATTCACAAAAGTACTGCTGCAAAAGTGTTCAATGTGCCTTTAGACGAAGTAACGAAAGAGCAAAGAAGTCATGCTAAAACCGTGAACTTCGGAATTATTTATGGGGTTTCGGCATTTGGATTGAGCAACCAAACGAATTTATCTCGCAAGGAAAGTGCGGAATTAATAGAAGCGTATTATCAAACCTATCCAAAATTAAAATCGTTTATGACTTCGCAAGTAGATTTTGCTAGAGAAAACGGTTATGTTGAAACGATTTCAGGCAGAAGACGTTATTTAAAAGACATCAACTCGGCCAACGCAATTGTTCGTGGCGGTGCCGAACGAAATGCGGTGAATGCACCAATTCAAGGTTCGGCTGCAGATATTATTAAAATTGCGATGATTAATATTCATAAGAAGTTAAATGAAAAGAATCCCGACGGCTCGGGATGGAAATCAAAAATGCTATTGCAAGTCCATGACGAATTAGTATTTGACGTGCACAACTCCGAATTAGAAAAAATTCAACCAATGATCAAACACGAAATGGAAAATGCCTTCAAAATGGCAGTTCCGTTAGATGTGGAAATTGGATTGGGTAAAAATTGGTTGGAAGCGCATTGATATTATATTAGAGAACGTAACAAAAACATTCTTTTTATTACCAATAATAAATTAAATTTTAGATGAAAAAATTAGCCCTTATTTTTGCTTTAACCTATTCGTTATTTACTGCTGCACAAGATCGATTCACCAAGATAGACAGTTTGCTGACGTATTTGAATAAGAATGATAAATTCATGGGTTCATTGTGTATTCGCGAAGGCGAAAATGTAGTATTTAATAAAGCCTACGGTTTTGCCGATGTTGAAAAAAACATAAGTGCAGATCGAATGACAAAATATAAAATTGGATCGGTTACTAAAACCTTTACAGCGGTAATGATTATGCAATTGATTGAAGAAAAAAAATTAGATCTTCAAACCAAATTAAATCGTTTTTATCCGAAAATACCAAATGCTGAAAAAATCACAATATATGATTTATTACATCATAGAACGGGTATTGTAGATTATATAAATGGCGATTCAATTACCGCAAAAAATATTTATAGTTTTCATTCCAAAGAAGAAATGATTCAAAAAATAACCGATTACAAACCACTTTTTGAACCTGGAACGAAACACGAATACAGTAATTCAAACTATAATTTATTAGGCTACATTATTGAAACGCTTTCTAAAAAATCGTATGCAGAAAATATTCAAACACGAATTGTTAAAAAAGCCAACCTATTAAATACGTATTTTCCACAAGGAAAAATAGAGACTTCTGTTGGAGAAAGTTATTCTTATTTATTCAATGGGACCAAATGGGAAAAAGTGGAAGAATGGGAAAATTCTATTGCTTATTCAGCCGGTGCACTAATATCAACTCCTGCCGATTTAACACGTTTTATGTATGCTCTTTTTGATGGAAAATTGATCAAACCTTCTTCTTTAGAACAAATGAAAGAAATCAAAGAAGGTTATGGAAAAGCGTTAATGCAATTTCCTTTTGGTGAACGTCGTTTTTATGGTCACACGGGTGGAATAGAAAATTTTAGAGCAGTTGTTGGGTATTACCCTACTGAAAAATTAGGCGTTTCATTAATTGTAAACGGGGATAATTTCAACAGAAATGATATTATGATTGGTGTGTTGAGTATTTATTACAAAATGCCTTTCCCGTTTCCAAAATTTAATAAAGTTGATCCCGCTATATTAGCAAACTATACAGGAACCTATGGTTCAAAAGACTTGCCTTTAAAAATTACCATCACAGAAAAAAACAATGAACTAATTGCTCAAGCCACAGGGCAAAGTGCTTTTCCATTGACTTTTAAAGAAGAAAAAACATTTATATTTGCACCCGCAGGAATCGAAATGATTTTTGGCGAAAACAGTTTTGTATTGAAACAAGGCGGTATGAGTTTTAACTTCAGTAAAGAATAAATGGGTAATAATATAATTACTAGTATTAAAAAAATAACCAATAGTCGTTATTTAGATTATATTGGTGTTGTTTTAGTAGTTAGTATTTCCTTTCTATTAAAATATCATGAAACGCTATATGATTTTGAATGGAATCAAAAAAGCTATTCTTTTTATCTAGGTTATTTTTCGATTGTAAATACTATTTTATCGATGCTTGCCACCCGATTGGTAACCAAAAAAAATAATTTTGGAAACTTAATCAGCACTTGTAATACCCTATTAAGTGGTGGGATTGATTTTTTATTAGGGAATATAGGTGCCGTTTTAACCTATCCTGTTTCATTTTTTGGAAACTACTTTGCCTTTAAAATTTGGAAAAAGAAACAATACTTGAATACTATTGATTTGATTTTTTTTAGAAATATGGGCATTGGAATACTGTTGTCTTTTGTGTTGAATTATATTGCTTTTACAAATTTTTCAACAGGAGCAATTGATTGGAAGTTGTTTTTTATCATTGCTATCCCTGCGGGTATAAGCTTTGGGGGTACTTTTAATTTAGGTCGCATGTATCCCGACAATTGGTTCAACTGGCAAGTTTATAATGCATTTAAAATCGTGCAAAATTTGATGTTGCTTAATATCGCAAATACCATAAAATATGTGTTTTATATGGTCAATGCAATTTTAGGTTATATCACCTGGAACGATGATAAAAAAAGACAGTTATAGTTTTCTAGTAGATTCTCTTTGGCGCAATTCGGTTTTTATAACAACGGTTTTGTATTCCGGAATTTCTATATAAGATTTATCTTCAAGTCTATCAATTAAAAGATTTGCAGCATTTTCTCCGATTTCTGGAGCGTGTTGGCTAACTGTTGAAAGACTTGGAGTTAATCTTCTTGACCAAACACCATCTGCAAAACCTACA
>NZ_JBIIWV010000197.1:0-3587 GCF_044338735.1 Flavobacterium sp.
TTATTAACTTGGACTGATAATTCAGTGGCTTATTATGATTTCTTGAAATCTTTCTCCGCCACTTCTTTAGCAGGAAAATCTTGGAATCAAGCGGTTCACGATGGTTTTGTTGCTTCTGTTGCAAGTCCATTGTCTGCATCAAGTGCAAATTATAGTGCTGCGGCTTCGGCTTTAGCGCAAGCAAAATCCTCTAATTTTGATTTAGTTTTATATTCTAAAATTGGAATGGGAGATGGACAACAAGCAAATAACCCATGGTTACAAGAATTCCCTGATCCAATTACAAGAGTATCTTGGGATAATTATGTAACTATTTCAAAAGCAGATGCTGAGAAAGGTAATTTTAAAAATTGGAACGTAGCTAACGGTGGTTTAAACGGAAGTTATGGTACTATTAAAGTGGGTAATACTACTTTAGAAAAAGTACCAGTTATTATTCAACCAGGTCAAGCAAAAGGAACTTTAGGTTTGGCTTTTGGATATGGTAAAAAATTAGGTTTAAAAGAAGAAATGCAAGTTGGTGTAAACGCTTATGCTTTATACGCTAACTTAAACTCTAATCAAAACGCCACTATTACTGTTGCTGATGGAGAGCATGAATTTGCCTCAGTTCAGTTGCAAAGAACATTAATGGGTAGAGGTGATATTTTAAAAGAAACTACTCTAGAAGTATTTAATACAAAAGATGCTAAAGAATGGAATCCAATTCCTATGGTTTCTTTAGATCACAAACCTACAGCAGCTACTGAAGTTGATTTATGGGAATCTTTCGATCGTTCAATAGGTCATCATTTTAATTTATCAATTGACTTAAATGCGTGTACTGGATGTGGAGCGTGTGTTATTGCTTGTCATGCCGAAAACAACGTGCCTGTAGTTGGTAAAGATGAAGTAAGAAGAAGTAGAGATATGCACTGGTTGCGTATTGATAGATATTACTCTTCTCAAGAAACTTTTGCGGGTGATATTGTTGAAAAAGAGGAAGCTTCAGGTTTATTAGACACAATAAGTACTTTTTCAGATATGGAAGATCCTTCTGAAAACCCACAAGTTGCATTCCAACCTGTAATGTGTCAGCACTGTAATCACGCACCATGTGAAACTGTTTGTCCAGTGGCAGCTACATCACACGGTAGAGAAGGTCAAAACCACATGGCATATAACAGATGTGTTGGTACGCGTTACTGCGCAAACAACTGTCCATACAAAGTAAGACGTTTCAACTGGTTCTTGTATAACAAAAACAGCGAGTTTGATTATCATATGAATGATGATTTAGGCCGTATGGTTCTTAATCCAGACGTTAATGTTCGTTCTCGTGGGGTTATGGAAAAATGTTCAATGTGTATCCAAATGACTCAAGCGGTTAAGTTGAAAGCAAAACGCGAGGGAAGATTAGTTGGAAATGATGAATTCCAAACAGCTTGTTCTGCAGCTTGTACAAATGGAGCAATGAAATTTGGAGATGTAAATGATGAAACATCTGATGTTGCAAAATTACTGGAAGATGAAAGAATGTATCATTTATTAGAGCATATAGGAACTAAACCAAACGTGATGTATCACGTAAAAGTTAGAAACGATAAATAAGTATTAATTAACAGAAACAATATAAAGGATTATGTCGTCTCATTACGAAGCACCCATAAGAAAACCGTTAGTAGTAGGAAGTAAATCTTACCACGATGTAACGGTAGATGTAGCTAGACCTGTAGAAGGTAGAGCAAACAAACAATGGTGGACAGTATTTTCAATTGCATTAGCCGCTTTCCTTTGGGGATTAGGTTGTATGGTTTATACTATTTCTACTGGTATTGGAACATGGGGTTTAAATAAAACAGTAGGTTGGGCATGGGATATTACCAACTTCGTTTGGTGGGTAGGTATCGGTCACGCCGGAACTCTTATCTCAGCCGTATTATTATTATTCCGTCAAAAATGGAGAATGGCCATTAACCGTTCTGCTGAAGCAATGACTATTTTCTCAGTAATTCAAGCCGGATTATTTCCAATCATTCACATGGGTCGACCATGGTTAGCATATTGGGTATTACCAATTCCAAATCAATTTGGATCATTATGGGTAAACTTTAACTCGCCCTTATTATGGGACGTATTTGCAATCTCAACGTATTTATCTGTATCATTAGTTTTCTGGTGGACTGGTTTATTGCCTGATTTCGCAATGCTTCGTGATAGAGCTGTTACTCCATTTACTAAAAGAGTATATTCTATTTTATCATTCGGATGGTCGGGTAGAGCTAAAGACTGGCAGCGTTTTGAAGAGGTTTCTCTTGTATTAGCTGGTTTAGCTACGCCATTGGTACTTTCTGTTCATACTATTGTATCTTTTGACTTTGCTACTTCGGTTATACCAGGTTGGCATACCACAATTCTTCCTCCATACTTCGTTGCGGGAGCTATTTTCTCAGGATTTGCAATGGTAAATACCTTGCTTATTATCATGAGAAAAGTATCAAATTTAGAAGATTATATTACTGTACAACACATCGAATTAATGAACATCGTAATTATGATTACAGGTTCAATCGTAGGTTGTGCATATATTACAGAATTATTCGTTGCCTGGTATTCAGGAGTTGAATATGAACAATATGCATTTTTAAATAGAGCAACGGGTCCTTATTGGTGGTCTTATTTATTGATGATGACTTGTAATGTTTTTTCTCCTCAATTTATGTGGTCAAAAAAATTAAGAACAAATATTGCTTTCTCTTTTATAATTTCTATCGTAGTAAACATAGGAATGTGGTTTGAACGTTTTGTAATTATCGTTACTTCTTTACACAGAGATTATTTACCATCTTCATGGACAATGTTCCAACCAACTTTTGTCGATGCAGGTATCTATATTGGAACGATAGGATTCTTTTTTGTATTGTTCTTATTATATTCTAGAAGTTTCCCAGTAATTGCTCAAGCAGAAGTTAAAACTATCCTAAAAGCATCAGGAGATAATTACAAGAAAGCAAGAGAAGAAAACGATCACAATCATTCAGATAATCATTAATATTATGAGTAATAAAGTAATACACGCTATATATAATGATGATGATGTTTTAATGGATGCTGTAAAACAAACTAGAGCAGCACATCATCATATCGAGGAAGTATATACTCCATTTCCAGTTCACGGTTTGGATAAAGCAATGGGATTAGCTCCTACAAGAATTGCAATAGCTGCATTTTTATACGGAATAACTGGACTTTTAGTTTATACTGCTTTGATGAATTTTATTATGATTCAAGATTGGCCACAAGATATTGGCGGTAAGCCAAGTTTTAACTATATTGATAATATGCCTGCATTTGTGCCTATTATGTTTG
This sequence comes from Flavobacterium sp., assembly GCF_044338735.1. Lineage (GTDB taxonomy): Bacteria > Bacteroidota > Bacteroidia > Flavobacteriales > Flavobacteriaceae > Flavobacterium. The sequence goes on from NZ_JBIIWV010000197.1 coordinate 3,349, forward strand.
AAGGAACTGTTTTTTTTGCAGCCCACTTAATGGTAATTACATTTTATTTGAGAAGTAAATTATGGCCATTTAAAAAAGCCGAAAATCCAGATGTTAGAACTACAGATGACCATTTTTTAATGGAAGTAGGTGTTCACGGAAATGAAAAAGAATTGGTTTCTTTTTTCAAAAGTACGGGAGCAGTAGAAGTTAAAGTAATTGAAAAGCATTAAGAAGGAGTTATGAAAAGATTATATAAA
>NZ_JBIIWV010000060.1:0-12194 GCF_044338735.1 Flavobacterium sp.
AATCAAGGACAGAGAAGATTGGATTGTTGCTGACCTTGGTTGTGGTGAGAACCTACTCAAAAAAGAAATTACAAATAAAGTTTATTCCTTTGATTATGTTGGTATAGATGAAACTGTTATAGAATGTGATATTTCAAATATACCACTTGAAGGAAACAAAGTTGATGTGAGTGTATTTTGTTTGTCACTTATGGGATCAAATTATATTGATTACTTGAAGGAAGGATACAGAATTTTAAAACCTTATGGCAGTATGTTTATAGTTGAACCCAAAAAGAAATGGGAAAATAAATCAGAGAAGTTAATTACTGAAATAGAATCAATTGGAATGAAGGTTGTAGAATCTTACACTTCAAGTAAATTTATTTACATCCAATCTTTAAAAATTAAATAAATGAGAGTATTTGTATTAAGAGCAGATTACGGAAGATACACGGACGTATTTAGAAATAATAATTATATTGGAATTGGTTGGTTTGAACAAATTAATCCAATTGAAGGTGGATGGGATTTAACGGACAAAGAATTTCTTAAAGAAAAATACAGAGAAAAATATGTTGGTGATGCAAGTATGAGAGTAAATCAAAATGTAGGACAAATTTATCGCTTCATAAATGAGATGCAAATTGGAGATATTGTTATTTCACCATATAATACAAATGATTTACTAATTGGTAAAATTACTGGTGAATTATACTTTGAAAATGACAATTCATCTCCATATCCTTGGAGAAAAAAAATGGAATGGATTAAGGATAATGTTAATAGACATTCATTTTCTCAACCTATTCAAAATACTTTGAGAGCTACTTTAACATGTTTTGAAGTAAAACAAAAAGATGAAATATTTGAATCGCTTGGTTATGATATTCCCCATTCGAAAAAAGAAAATTATGACATAAAATTTGATTCAAAATCAATTAATGAGTTAATTAAAAATAAGTTTTTAGAACTTGATCCTACAGAATTTGAATTATTAGTTTCATATCTTCTTAGAACACTTGGTTTTGAACCAACACAAGAAACGGGAAAAGTTGGAGATGGAGGAATTGATTTTGAGGGTATATTAGATGTAAATGGGATTGCATCAATAAATCTTCAAGTACAAGTAAAAAGATATGATAACAATTCTATAGGAGAAAGAGAAATTAGAAGCTTTAGAGGTGCATTAAAACAGGATTTTCAAGGTTGTTTCATAACTCTATCAAAATTTCAAAAGAAAGCAATTGAAAGTTCAAACAAAGAGGGGTATAAGGGTATCCAACTTATAGATGGTAATAAGTTCATCGAACTATTTATTAATCAATATGAAGAAATAATTGATGTAATACAACTTGACGATAATGACGATCTTTTAGAAAAATTACAATTCAAAAAATCTTTACTCCCATTATAACTTGATTATAAAACTTAGTTAATAATAAATCCATTAATCATAGAATAAATTAACCTAATTCCATAATATTTTAAAAAAACTAATTTATACTAAAAAGTATAACATCCACAACGTTCGCGTTGCCAGAAATCTTCCAATCTTATATTTAAGAAAAAACTATGAATTCCTCCATTACTTCCCGAAAATTTATTGATGGACGAATCATAAGAATACCCTAATAGAAATTTTTCAGCAAAGCGAATCCCTACAAAACCACCTGCAGTAGCATTTAAATCAAGATTAAGACTTCCATACATTTTGTCCTGCCAATTTAGTGTTCCTGCAAATAAAGCGCTTAGAGGTGCTCCTTTTACCATTCTAAATAACACACTAGGTTGTAACGAAATATCGTCTTGCAAATTAAATTTATATCCCGAACTGAAATAATAATTTGGTCTCGAGTTTGCTAAAGTAGTATTGTAAGAATCTATATAGGTTGAATTTAAAATATTAGGCACTCCAAATCCCAAATAAAAATCTTTATTGTGCAAATAAATTCCAGTACCGAGATTTGGATTAATTGATGTTAAGGTACCTTCAAAATTATTAAACTCATTTGGATTTTGGATTCTTAACTTATTGTAATCAACCGAATACCAAACAGCACCCGCTTTTATTCCTAAAGCCAAACGCCAATTTTCGTTCAATTGCAAATGATAGGCATAATTTCCTAGAAATTTTGTGTCTGTCGTTACTCCTATTTCATCGTGCATCACCTCTACTCCTATTCCTGTGTTTGGACCAAAAAAAGTACCATGTGCATTAAAAAAAAGTGTCTTAGGTGCACCATCAAAACCTACCCATTGGGAGGTATACAAAGAAGTGATACTAATCCCCTCATAACTCCCAGCATATGCTGGATTGTGTGTTAATGGTGTTAAAAAAAAACTTGATAGTTTTACATCCGATTGACTGAATAGAAGGGTTGAAAATAGAAATGTAACTATTTGCAAATAAGATTTATGTTGATTCCATTTAAACATTATAACTTATTATCAATATGAATAAACCCTTTTAGTTCAGAGTATTTGCAATCATTTGGAAATTTTAAAATGAAAAAATAAGTTCCAGAAGGCAAATAATTAGATGCGGAAATAGCATTTCCGGTGTTTGCCATTCCTTTAAACACGTTATTTATATTATCATAATTAACCCCGCTCCAAATTAAATTTCCATATCGATTAAAAATTTCAATACTATTCTCTGGAAAATACTCGATACCCTCAATTATAAGTTGTTTGTTTAAATCATTTTGATCTATAGTAATTAAGTTATAGAAGGTTAATTCAGAATTTACAATTTTTGTTTTAATTGGAAATCGACCAATGCTTTCGCAATTATTAATTACATCATAGGAAGAAGCATAAATTGTTTCATCATTTACTAATAAATAATCTTGTGGCAAAATGTTTCCATTTATTGGACTGTCATAAAAAACCAAATTATAATTATAATTTAAAACAATGTCATTCAGCGTAGAATTGTTCTCAATACAAAAATACTGTACGGGTTTTCCATTGGGTAGCATTGGAATGATAATACTTACAAAAACTGGAAATCTCGTATTACTTTCACAATTACTTTCAATTTGTGAAGCATAATAGGTAGTATTGTTTGATAAATTAAAAGTATTTGGTAAAGGTGAGCCCCCCGTAGCATTTAAATACCATTGTACACTATTACCAGTAATTGACAAATCTGCAATGGATGCATTGTTACAAAATGTTTGCTGATTTGTACCTGTAGGTGCTTGTGGATTTGTAATTGTAACTAATACTGGATATCTATTGATACTCTCACACCCATTTTGAGTTTGTGAAGCATAATAAATTGTGTTATTAATTAAGTTTGTGTTACTTGGCAAAGCTGTTCCGCCTGTTGCAGATAAATACCATTGAAGATTATTACCCGTTAAAACTAAATCATTAATGGTAGCACTGTAACAAAAACTTTGAGTGTTTTGTCCAGTAGGTGCATTTGGATTAATCAACGAAACTGTTACGGGAAGTCTTATATAACTTTCACAACTACTTAATGTTTGAGAGGCATAATAGGTCACATTATGAACTAAATCAGTATTAGTTGGTAATGCCGTTCCTCCTGTTGCATTTGCATACCATTGAATTGCAGTTCCATTAACAGTAATATCAGATAAAGTGGCAGGAGCACAAAATTGTTGCATTTGACTTCCTGAAGGTGCTACTGTGTCAATTAAATTGATACTAGTAGTTAATGGTACCGCACAAGAAAGAGTATTGCTATTTTGAGCTACACTTATACTATAGTTTAATGGATTGGGTAACGAATTATCTATAGGTAAATTAAATGTATTGCTATTAATTACTTGTTGAATACTTGTACCTCCATTTATAGAATAATTCAAAAGTAATGGTTGTATTCCTCCACTAATGTTTACTTGAATTGAATTATTAGATGCCCTACAAAAATTAGTAGGATTTGTAAGGGTGTAACTTATGGGTTGGTAATTATAATTATACGTTAAATTACAATTTTGAGTAGCCCCAAAAGGAACTATAGTACAACTATAATTTCCAGGCTGATTTAAATTAATAATTGGTGTGGTTTCTCCTGTATTCCATAAATACGATATCCCTCCATCTGGTGCTTTTAATTTATAAATGCCATTTTCACAAAACAATTGAAGGTTATCAGAACTATCACATCCATCAAAAGTCAAATAGGCATAACCAAAATGACCTCCACGATCGCAATCTGCTACAGAAATTTCGATTGTAACGGTTTGTCCTATATAAGCAGTTAATGGAACTAATACAGTTGTCCAATCTCTATATTCAAATGATTCTACTCCAATTTGAATACTATTCCAACCGGGTAATCCATCACCTGCAAACGACAAATAATCGGCACAAGCATCATATGTACCGTCTGGTTTTATTAATCGAGTTCTAAAAAATGGCTGTTCGTCATCTGTATGGTCAGGATTTTCAAGTACAACAGCGTAGCGATAAATCAACTTATTATTTTGAGCAGTTACATTAAAAGTTCTTCTAATAATACTTGCCCTTCCATTTATTCCTTGATTATCCCCCAACAATACACTTAAATTATTTCCACCTGGATACGTTCGAGACATTGAAGGCACAATTGGATCTGTTCCTCCAGTTACTAAAGAATGTTGCAATCTACCATTACATAAACTTGGGGGTGAATAAGGTGTAATATTTTGCAAAACACCTAAAAGACCCGAAGTAGTGGCACAATATGTATCCCAATTAGAAAAATCTAAATTGGAAAAATCTAAATTATCGCAATAATTTAGCCTAGCAAAGGATGCGCTCTCTTGATTTGGTACAAAAATATTTTTGGAAATGTAATGCTTACCTTCTAAATCTACTTCCATGGGATTAAAAAGCAATTCACTACTGTTTTTCTGTAAAAAAACATTGAAACTTGTTACAATTTCTGTATCAATAGAATTATGATCATCAAAAGCCTTAATTATTTGAGCACTATGTAATTTGAAAAAAACCGCAACATAGTATTTGTTGATTTCGATGAAATTTTTTGATGAAATTCCACGATTTGCAAGGAACGAATCTATTGATTGCTCCCCTATAACAGTACTATTAAATCGATCAAAATATGAACTAATATCGCGTTCATCATGTACGTGATTGTTTGTTTCTTGAGAATAAGAAATTGAAAATGTTAGTAATAATATCAATATTACTTTTTTGAACATTTTAATTTATAGGTATATGGATTCCAAATTGTAGCTGACTATTGTTAAAAGATAATTTTTCTTCAGTAGTAGAACCCAGTCTAAAGGATTTTGAAAAATTATACCCTACACTCAAATACCCAATATCAGAAACGGCGTAGTTTACATTAAAACCAAAAGTGGGTTGAATTTGTAATCCTTTAAATTCGTCCTCGTCGGATAAGTCAAATAAAGTTCCATTAATTTCTTGTTCTCCATTTACAATTGTAGAAAAATTTGCCCCTGCTTTCAAATTAACTTGAAAACCACTACGGTAAGCATCAAATAAATTATAAACAATGTTTCCTTTAATACCTGCATAAGACGATTGCCATCTGTAAATATTAGCACTATCTCCTCCACTTGAGTTGAACTCATTGTAAGTTAAACTCAATTGATAATTCAATTTTTCTTCTATAAGTTCGTCTTGATAACCAATTTCATAATAATCTCCTACTCTATTAAACAAATCTGGCTTGGAACCATCAGAAGATTTGTAATCATATTTAGTAAAATTTTTACCGGAATAAAAAAACACTTCTTGTGCATTTGAGAATATAGGAATTAATAATAATAACAATAATTTTTTCATAAAATTTGTTTTATTTCTTAATGATTTGCGTTTGATATGATAAATTTTTACCTTTTAAATGAATTAAATAAGCTCCAGCAGCATATTGACTCAAGTTAAGTGAAGCTGTATTTTCAATGATGGACAATTTCTTTTCCAAAATCAGTTTTCCAACAACATCAAAAATTAGAATATTGGCATTGGATTCTGAATACTTATTGAAGAAGATTGTTAGCACATTTTCTGTTGGTATGGGATACAGCATAACATTGATTCCTGGATCAACCGCTATGTTAAAGCGGTTAAAAAATGGTTGTTGAAATCCTTGCAGCAGATCTATATCCATATCATTTCCCCTACCAATAACAGAAGATTGACCCACAGATTGTGATACATAAAACCCTGATGGTGTTTCAAATGATTTCCCTTGTGAGGCTATCATTTGTCTATTCAATTCTTGTGAAAAAGAAGCTAAAGGAAGTGCTAGTAAAAGAAGTATTTTTCTCATTAGTTGAAATGTTTGATATTTAAAACATCTTCACCAAATCTATTATAATAAACCAAAATATTATTGTTAAAATCTACTAATTCTTTAAAAAAATTATTACAAGTAGTACATAGTGGTAATTTAATATTTGAGCCTAATTGTGCCCAATTGTTATTATAATTATTATAACAAACTATTTGATTTAATCCATCATCATTATATATCAACTCTTGATTTACAACAATTAATTTATTTGAATCACTACTAAATTCAATAAATGAACTCCATCCTTTCTTTCCATTTTGTGCTGTATAATTAATAGTGATTGTATTATTATATTGCTCCCAATTTGCAGAAACACTATTAAATGCAAATGTCTTAATATAAGATGGAGCTATTCTATTTGTACCAGTTAATGGATTGATGGAAGTAGAAATTGCAATTTTAGTTCCATCATCATTTAAATCAATAGTCTCTCCCCATTGCAAATTAGAAACACCATCTATAGATCCATTTAGAATCCATGTATTTAAATTCTTTTTATAAATTAGTACTTTTCCAAATCCAGAATTGTAATTAGGTAATGAAAGAGCAATAACATCCCCAATAGAATTTACAGAAAGTCTGTTAGCTGCATTTATCGAAACTTGAGGAGTTATTTGTATTGTAGACCAACTAGTTCCATTATTATTCATTATATCAATAGTTCCACTCGTATGATTTACAATAAACAAATTATTTAAAAAATCATCATTATAAATACCCGAAATATTTTGAATTGAATTTATGCTTAAAGTCTGATTAAGCACCCAAGCACCATTTAAATAAATAAAAATTTTAATTTCATTATTATTGTTTGATGCATAAATCTTTTGCCCATCATTACTGATCCCTATATATCCACCAAGATGTTCATTAGCAATTCCATTAATTATTTGCCCATACTGAAAAATATTCCCGTTTTCATATTTTATGATTCGTATTTCTCCAGCTTGAGATGTTGTTTGCTGTCCAGATGTATTATAAATACTATTTGAAGAATTTGATTGAATAATATATTTTCCATCTTTACTTATACTCATTCGACTTGGCGACCAATTTAATGTTTGATACTCAATTATAGAATTTGAAAAAACTGCATTACTCCCAACACTACTATTTGAATTACCAGCTGGGCCTTGTGGTCCAGGAACCCCTTGAACACCATTACAAACATATTTGGTTAGCGTTGCATCAATTTCTGTGCTATCTAAAATATTGTTGTTGTTTGTATCTAAACCTACCTCAATCTTAACACCACCCGCTGTGCAATTTGTTCCAGCTACTTCTGTTGTAGTTTTTATTAGAGATTTTATTCCATCTAAACCATTTGCACCTGCTTGTCCACTTGCACCTATCAAAGAAGTTAACCATTGTTGTTCCGTTCCCGTAAATCCATTATTCACCGCTACTTGATAGGCAGAAATTCCGTTAATTCCATTAGCACCTGTAGCTCCATTAGCACCTGCTACTCCTATTGGTCCCTGAGGTCCTGTAGCACCAGCTATACCTTGCGGACCTTGAGCACCTGTTGGTCCTTGCGGGCCTGCTGGGCCTGCTGGGCCTGACGGTCCAGGCGTACCTGCATTTGCAGCATATAAAGCGAAAGGGACATATGTAAAAGGTTCGTTGCTCAGAAAAGTATAATCAGAACAATTTGCAAGTATATCCAATTCTACTTTTAAATTTTTAGCAGTACTATTCCATAATATGCCATTAAAATTAGTGGCATACCCGCCTACTTGAGTACCTGATCCTATTAAATGATTTACCACGCCATAGCGGTCAGTGGTAATTACAATTTTTTCAGCGTATTCTGTGACGTTGTTACTATCAATAATACTAAACAACAAACAAATGGTCTTATTTGAAAGTGGAAATTTTTGATTATTTGCCCCTGGCAATTGTTGTCCTGTAGGACTGTAAATTACTGCCTGATAATTAATTCCATTGGTTTGTGAAAACAAGGGAAACGTTACAAATAATAAAAAGAAAAGTAATTTTTTCATAAGAGTTTCTATTTTTAGATACTTGACAAATATAATAAAAAATTGGGTATTTTAAGGAAACAATATTGTAATACAATAACCTTTAGCATTTTAGAAAGTAATGCTTATAAAAGGAAATCTATCAAGTTTTAATTACAACAATTACTACTTACTTCTAAAATGCCCAAAATTGTAATATAAAATATCTAAGAGAAAAAATAATTTCCCTAGTATGAAATCATAATTAAATTAATTCAACAAAGTTTGAAACCAATTTGAGAACTCTTTTTCATCTATTCCACTTGCTAACTGACTACCCCGTTCGGAGTTATTTGAAAAACTTACAAAGTTCACATTCTCTTTTGTTACACAAATAACCAATACAATTGACCCATAACCCGTATTGCTTCTAATAGCAAAGACTGTTAAATTTTCAATTTTCAAAATGGACTGCTTAAAACTATTCCATTTCTCGCTTTTGTCTCCATATTTTTCTATAGCATTTAAAAAATTGCTCTTAGTATAACCCGAACCATCATTATAAAATCTATAATGATTATAAAAACTTAAAACTTCATTTGCTACATTCTCTTTTGCAACATACTTTGAAGATGTATTTTCTATGGTTGTCCAAAGAATTTGTTGTCCAAATACAATTGAATTAAAAAATAAAAAGCAGAATAAAATTTGAATTTTTTTCATAATGATATTATTTATTGAAATGAAAAAGGAACCTAATTAATAATAGTTTTTAATAAATTATTTCATGTGTTACAAATTTAAAAAAATAAAAATCTATAAAACAATAAACTTAAATAATTATTACTTTTTATATCTACAAAAAATATTGTATTTGTTTGGTTATTTGTGTGTTAGGGAATTTATAAAATCTTGCTTGAATCTTGCTTATAAAAAAAGGTTCCAAGAAATAAATCTTGAAACCCTTGATTTTACTAGTGGTCCCACCTGGGCTCGAACCAGGGACCACCTGATTATGAGTCAGGTGCTCTAACCAACTGAGCTATAGGACCAGTTAAGAGTCTGCAATATTACAGCTATTTTATATTTACTGCAAATTTTTTTACTACTTCTCTTCTATTTTCTAGTAAACAATTGCTATTCAATAATTTCCTGACACAACTCAATCAAAACCCCATTGGTAGATTTTGGATGTAAAAAAGCTACTAATTTGTTATCGGCACCTTTTTTGGGTGTTTCATTAAGGACAATAAAACCTTCTTTTTTTAATCGGGCAATTTCTACGACAATATCTTCCACATCAAAAGCAATATGATGAATACCTTCTCCTTTTTTTTCGATAAATTTTGCAATTGGACTATCTGGGTTGGTTGCTTCTAATAGTTCTATTTTATTAGGCCCGTTCTTAAAAAAGGAGGTTTTTACTCCTTCACTTGCTACCGTTTCTTCTTTATATGGAGGCTGACCCAATAATTGTTCGAAAAGAGTATTCGAGGCTGCTAAATCTTTAACGGCGATACCTATATGTTCGATTTTTCTCATGATGCTAATTTCCGTAAAATTATGAAATAAAAAACAAACCAAAACTTCAAAAATTCAAAATCGTTAATCTTCAATCGAAAATCTTATTGTATTTTTGCCTCATGGAAACAAACAGACAAAAAAAAATAGGAGCCCTTTTACAAAACGATTTGGTGTCCATTTTACAAGGCGAAATTCGTAAAAACAACATCAATAATTTGGTAATTTCGGTTTCAAAAGTAAATGTTACTTCTGATTTATCTATCGCTAAAGTACATTTGAGTGTTTTTCCTACCGAAAAAGCAGCAGAAATCTTAGCTGCCGTAAAAAGTAATGCTCCTTTAATTAAACACGATTTAGCCCAACGCGTAAAAAATCAATTGCGAAAAGTGCCTAATTTGATTTTCTATATTGACGATAGTTTAGATTATATTGAAAAAATTGACAAAGCCTTAGCAGGAGAAGAAAACCCTATTGAAAATCCAGATTTATTAGAAAAAAGAAAGAAATCATAATTTGAACCTTTCCTTATATATCGCCAAACGTTATGCTATAAGTTTCAGCAAGAACAAAGCCATTAATATTATCACTGGCATTGCTTCTATGGGAATTATTGCCAGTACTATGGCGCTATTTGTTTTTTTATCTGTTTTTAGTGGCTTAAAAGAGTTCACCCTTAATTTTGCCAATGCAACCGACCCAGATTTTAAAATAGAAACGACCTCAGGAAAGCATTTTTTGGTAACTAAAAATCAAGAAAATAAATTAAAAGCATGCAAGTCCATAACTGCCTTCAGTAAAGTAGTAACCGAGCGCGTGTACTTTATTTATGACGAAAAAGAAATTGTTGCCGAAATTAAAGGGGTAGACCAAAGTTATGCAGCTGTTACCAATTTTAATGCACATTTATATTTGGGTGAATGGCATTCGCCGAATACTGAAGAAGTAGTTGTGGGTGCCGAAATCAGTCGGAAATTAGCCCTAGGATTGTTTGATTTTAACCATCAATTACAAGTATATGCGCCAAAACCAGGCAAAGGAGCTATTGAAAATCCAATGGACGCATTTAATACTGCGGCACTTTTCCCTTCGGGTGTTTATTCAGTTAATGAAGAACTAGATGGTCGGTTTGTATTTTGTGATATCACATTAGCCCAAAATTTATTAGGATTAGCTTCTAATCAATATACTTCGTTGGAAGTAAAAGCTGCTCCAAACATCACCGAAGAAGAAGTTAGAAGCGAATTAGAAGACATTTTTGGATCCTCAGTAAAAATAAAAAATAGGGCCCAATTAAATGATTCACTTTATAAAATGCTTCAGTCTGAAAACTTATTTATTTATTTATTTAGCACATTAGTAGTTATTCTGACGCTATTTTGTTTAGCCGGAGCTATTGTTATGATAATTATTGACAAAAGAGAAAATTTGAAGACTCTTTTTAATATTGGTTTAACCAAAACTGCTATCCGAAATATCTTTTTTACCCAAGGAATTATCATTACTGTTTTTGGATTAACCATTGGTTTAGCACTTGCTATCTTAATTATTTTAGCACAACAACAATTTGCATTTATTATGATCACTGAATCGATGCCCTACCCTGTTTTATTTGAATGGGAGAATGTATTTATTGTAGTTTCAACTATCTTCTTATTGGGAATTATTTCTTCGTGGATTGCCTCAGGAACGGTTACAAAAAGTGTTTTAAAATAAAAAACCTCTCTTAAAAAAAGAAAGGTTTTGTACACCTAACAAGTGAAATATCTAACAGCTTATATGAAGAGTTAGAACTTGTCGAATGTCTTTCTAGCTATATAAACACTAATAAAATAAAAAACCTATCGTAAAAACTTTGAATTAATTTTGTTGATTTTTGCTTTTAATTCTCGAATGGAATTGTTTGCATTTTTGCTAATAAAAAAGAAAATTATTGGAATTGCTACCCCCATAGAAAGAAAAACAATTATCCAAAAAGATGAAAATTCAGTTTTACTTTTGTTTTCTAAATTGTTATAGTTTTCTAGCAATAAATTTTCTATTGAAGCACGCTCGTTTTCTTTAAGTTTGGTCTGTGTTAGAGTTAATTTTTGCTGGTATTCTTGGTATTTTTTAGGATTATTTAGAGCTAAATAATTCTCTGATAATCCTTTATATATTTCCTTATTCAAAACCAGATCATTCACGTTGTTTGCAATAGAAAAAGCAAGATTTAACTCGTTAATAGCATCTAAATAGGCTCCATTTAAAGTATAAATTTGTGCAATTCCTTTTAATGCAAAAGCTTCTAAGCTTTTTGCATTAACTTTTTTTGCAATTTGTAAAGCCTCCTTAAAACTTTGCTCAGCAAGCACATTTTGTTGGCTTAATATAAAACAATTCCCTTTGTTATATTTTGCAATACTTATTTTGGACGCATTCTCAAGAGTTTT
>NZ_JBIIWV010000198.1:0-3562 GCF_044338735.1 Flavobacterium sp.
CAAATTGGCGCTGTTTTGGTTTTTAATGATAAATCAGGAAAAACTGATTGGTCTAAAATTGCAGTTGCTCTAAACTATGACAACACTAATAATTTTGATACCGAAATTTTTTCAAAAGGAACCAATCTTTCCAATTCAATAGATCGATATTTTTTAGACAAAGCACAAGGTTTACCAAACGAGTTTGTTGAATTGCAACCCGGTGAATCGATAACCGATTTGTATACTTATTTAGGTGAAGAAAGTGGTTTAGGCTTTCCTGCACAACAAGCCATGTTGGGCTATCAAGCATTTCTTTTAGAATCTAATGGGCCAGGTTCTTATTATTCAAATGTTAATTATACTGGAGGAAATTTTAGACAAGAAAATTATGTTTCTGCTACAGGATATAATGGAAAATTCTCTGCAAATATTGCAACATCTTATAAAAATAGATTGTTTTTAGGAATGAATTTAAATGCCCATTTCACTGACTATGTAAAAACAACTTCGGTTTATGAAAGTAATAATAATCCACTTTTTTCTACCGGATATACTGCCAGAAATATTCAGTTTGATAACGAACTATACACATATGGAACAGGATTCTCATTAAACCTGGGTGCAATTCTAAAAGTTACGGAGGCATTTAGAGCAGGAATTGCTTATGAGTCGCCTACTTGGTACCAACTAAATGATGAATTATCGCAACGATTAATAGTAAACACAACAGACGGTATTGCTAATTTTAAAGAAGTAGTTGCTCCAAATGTAATTAATGTTTACCCTGCTTATAAAATTCAAACACCAAGTAAAATTACGTTTAGTGGTGCTTATATTTTCAATAAAAAAGGACTAATCAGTTTAGATTATGCCATGAAAGATTATAGTAATATTAAATTTAGACCAACAAGCGTAAGTTTATTCAGCGATTTAAACACACAAATGAGTCAACAATTTAAAAATGCTTATGAATTAAGAATTGGTGGCGAATATAAAATTAAGCAATGGAGTGTTCGTGGTGGTTATCGTTTTGAAGAAAGTCCGTATAAATCAACTTCAGAAATGAGTGATTTAAAAGGTTATTCAGCTGGTTTGGGATACAATTTTGGCGAAACCAAACTAGATTTTGCCTTTGCAAATGATAGTAGAAGCCAAAATGTAGCATTTCTTTCATCAGGAATGAATGATGCCGCAAGAATTAGAACTACCAATAACAATATCACAATTACTTACTCAATTTATTTTTAATCTGATAAAATCAATTTTTATACTACAACCACTTCTTCAACCGAAGTGGTTTTTTTATGCTTAAAAGATTGTATTTAGCCCCGATGGAAGCGACATCCCGCCTTAGCGGATATAGCGAACAGCGGGACCATGCCTTTAAAAAATTTGAAAACGCTGGTGCTTCAACTGATTATTTTATGTAATTTTGCCGTTCAAATTAATAGGGATGAGAACCAAATCGTTAAAGAAAAATAAAATCAATGTAATTACCCTTGGATGTTCTAAAAATACTTACGACAGTGAGGTTTTAATGGGACAATTAAAAGCCAACGGAAAAGAAGTAGTACACGAAGAAGAAGGTAATATCGTGGTAATTAACACTTGTGGTTTTATTGACAATGCAAAGGAAGAATCGGTAAATACGATTTTGGAATATGTTGACAAAAAAGAACAAGGTTTAGTTGATAAGGTATTTGTAACCGGCTGTTTATCTGAGCGTTATCGTCCAGATTTAGAGAAAGAAATTCCCGATGTGGATCAATATTTTGGCACCACAGAATTGCCGCTTTTATTGAAAGCTTTAGGCGCTGATTACAAACATGAATTGCTTGGCGAACGCTTAACTACTACCCCCAAAAACTATGCTTATTTAAAAATTGCCGAAGGTTGTGATCGACCATGTAGCTTTTGTGCGATTCCATTAATGCGAGGAAAACACGTTTCGCAATCTATTGAAAAATTAGTAAAAGAAGCTGAAGGTTTGGCTAAAAATGGGGTAAAAGAATTAATTTTAATTGCTCAAGATTTAACCTATTATGGTTTAGATTTATATAAAAAACGCAATCTTGCCGAATTATTAGAAAATCTTGTAAAAGTTGACGGAATAGAATGGATTCGTTTGCATTATGCTTTTCCTAGTGGTTTTCCAATGGACGTTTTAGATGTTATGAAACGCGAACCTAAAATTTGTAATTACATCGATATTCCGCTGCAGCACATTTCTGACGATATTTTGAAATCGATGAAACGTGGCACCACGAAGGAAAAAACAACAAAATTATTACAAGAATTTAGAGAACGAGTTCCTGGAATGGCTATTAGAACTACACTAATTGTGGGTTATCCTGGTGAGACACAAGCAGATTTTGAAATTCTACGCGATTGGGTACAAGAAATGAAGTTTGAACGATTAGGTTGTTTTACGTATTCGCATGAAGAAAACACGGGCGCTTATGTTTTAGTTGATGATGTTCCACAAGAGGTAAAACAAGCGCGTGCTGCTGAAATTATGGATTTACAATCGCAAATTTCGTGGGATTTGAATCAGGAAAAAATAGGACATACTTTTAAATGTGTTATCGACAGAAAAGAAGGTCAATATTTCATTGGAAGAACCGAATTTGATAGTCCGGATGTGGATAATGAAGTGTTAGTTGATGCTTCAAAATATTATTTAAAAACAGGCGATTTTGTAAATCTAAAAATAATAGATGCCACCGAATTTGATTTATACGCAGAGCCTATTTAATCTGTATTCAATAGCGAAAAATAAATAATTTAAAAACGAATAGCTTTTAATTTAGCTATTCTAACACTCTGTTGATTTGAATAAATCGTCTGGCATAATACGGTTCTTTTGTAGATGAAATAACCACTCCAGATTGCACCGAGGAATGAATAAATTTTATTTCATCGCCAATAATTTCAGTTATCATACCCACATGGTTAATGCTTCCTCTTCCATTGGTAGTAAAAAAGATTAAATCGCCCTTTTGAGCCTGATCTCGTTCAATTTTTACCCCTGCGCCTACTGCCATTGATCCTGAAGATCGTGGCAAAGTCATGTCGATGTTCTTAAAAGTTGCAAACATTAATCCTGAACAATCAAATCCTGCAGAAGTTGTTCCACCACCACGGTAACGAGTTCCAAGATGTTCTGATGCTTTAGCAATTAAAAAATCAACTTTAGACATATTTTCTAAAGAAATTGGAGCTACATTTGGTCTCTCAACTAGAATATTTTCGTGTTTGGCTAATTCTAAATTACCTAATTTTACTATAAGTAAATACCCTTCCGGTAAATATTCAACCACTTCTTCATTAAGTTCTTTAAGAACATTCAATTTAACATTGTATAATTTAGCAATTCTATATAAAGTTTCCCCTTTTTGAACCGTATGAATAGTGTTTCCTAATTCGTCTTCGCAAACCATAGAAGTAGTTGATACAGGAACTGAAACTTCTGGTTTACTCACTACTGGTTTTGGTGTAGTTATAGTTGCTGATGGTTTTTCAACTTTACTAGGCACTTTGCTTTTTTTCTCTGTAATCGTTTTCTTTGAAGGTATAATAT
>NZ_JBIIWV010000199.1:0-3557 GCF_044338735.1 Flavobacterium sp.
ATATTTTTTATAAATTTATGAAATAATCTTTACACAATTACCGATAGAATTCTAAAATTTTATTTCACTCTAAAATTGTTTTGTATCTTTACAAAAAATCAGATATGGAAGTATTCGTTTATTTATTTGCAGCACTTTTTTCGGTATTAAACCCAATTGGAACAGTACCTATTTTCGTAGGACTAACCCAAGATTACACTAAGAAAGAGCGATCTAAAGTTTCGCTTTGGACTGCATTTAATGTGTTTATTATACTTTTAGTATCCTTTTTTATTGGTCAATATGTATTATCATTTTTTGGAATTACAATTACGGCACTAAGAATTGCAGGAGGAATAATTATTGCTAGTTCTGGTTTTTCGTTATTGAATGGAAAATTTTCTAAAAATAAAGGAATTGACAAGAAAACCGAAGAAGATGCACACAATAGAAATGATATTGCACTTACTCCTTTAGCAATGCCAATGTTAGCAGGTCCGGGGTCTATTTCGCTATTAATTGCTTATTATCAAGATCATCATAGCACCAATGAAATCATTATTTCTACACTAGCAATTTTTGTGGTTGCTTTTGCGATTTATTTTGTTTTGAGAAGTGCCCATTATTTAGCTAAAATATTAGGAGCTTCAGGAATTGTGGCTATTTCAAGAATTATTGGATTTTTAACGATAGCAATTGGTATTCAATACATCATAAGTTCAGTTTTGAGTATTGTAAGAGGTGTTTAATTAATAAATTCCAAAAGTAAAATTCCAAATTCCAATTATTGGACACAGACTAAAAAAATTCCAAATTCCAAAAGTTAAATAAAACCACTTTTGGAATTTGGAATTTTTTATATTGAAATTTACTCCTTTGGTAAGAAAATTTCAGCCATCATACAACGAGCACTTCCACCTCCACACGCTTCAATTGTATCTAAACTCGAACTCACAATAATAACATGCTCCTCTAATTGCGCAATTTGTTTTTTAGTCAAACTTTGATTTGCCGATGCACTCATAATTAAATATCTTCTATCATCTGTTCCTTTGACTTCGAGCATATTTCCAGCAAAATTATTCACTTGGTCTTCGGTGATTAGAATTACCTCTTTTTCATCACCTTTTAAACTATCCAAAACCATTTTACGCTCTTTTTTATCATCAATACAATCGGCACAAATAACTGCAAATGTTTCGCCAACACACATAATTACATTGGTATGATAAATGTGTTTTCTTTCTCCATTTACTGTTTGAAAAGCTTCAAAAATTACAGGTGTAAATTCAAAATCTTCGCAAAATTCAATAAATAATTCTTCATCTGCTCTTGGCGATAAAGCACAATATGCTTTTCCATTGGCTCGATCTAAAACAATACTTCCGGTTCCTTCTAAGAAAACATCATCTTCTTCTGCTGAAGTATAATCCATTATTTCATTAATAAGAAATCCCGCTGCTTCTAAATTATCTAAAACATCTTCGCGACGCTCTAAACGACGATTTTCGGCAAACATTGGATACAAAACAACATCGCCATTTTCATGAAACGAAATCCAGTTATTTGGAAAAATACTATCGGGTGTATCAGGACTTAGCGTGTCTTCAACTACGATAACGTGCAACCCGATCATTTTTAATTTTTGAACGAAAGTATCAAATTCTTCTTGCGCTTTAGCATTAACTGAAGTTGGCGTTAAATTATCCAAAACTTTTTGGTAATAATTATTTACAGCAGTTTGTTCATTCATTCGGAATGCTACCGGACGAATCATCAATATGGAATTAGTGGTTTGGTTCATGTTTTTCTTGTTATCGGTTATCCGTTATTTGTTATCGGTTTTCAGCTTTGTGTAAATGGTTGTAGGTAATTAATAATTTATTAGGTTTGCCAGTTGTTTTCAACATATTTGATAAAATTAAAAATCTTAGCTCCTAAAATATCATAATCATTAATATATCTTTCAATTTCTGGAATCAAACCAACATATAAATTCTTTATTTTTAACAAATGTCCTTTTGTTTCTAAACAACTTGAATGTGAATAAACTAAAAATTTAATGAAATCTGCTTTATATCGTTTTCTTCCATAACCTTCAACTATATTTGAATTAACTGAATCTGATGACCTTCTTAATTGACTACCTAATTCATATAATTCATACTTTGGTAATAAAAGTGATGCGGGATGAACTTCATAAAACAAAGACAAACTTATCTTGTATATATCTAAATCTTCATAACTCTTCATAACCAAATTTTATTACACAACACTAAAAAACTGAAAACAGAAAACAGATAACTTTTTATTTATTCTCTAATTAATGGTAAAGTTGAACATCTTAACAAGCCCTCTTGTTTGGCAATTTCGGCATACGGAATTTCTTCAACCGTAAATCCGTTTTTGCGAAGCCAGTTGTTTAATCGAGTAAAATTCTTTTCAGAAACTACGACATCTGGTGCAATGGAAAATACATTGGAGTTCATGTGATACATTTCTTCTCTTTCAATGTGAAACAGATTTTCCTTTCCGAACAAATTCACTAAAAACATATAATCAGCTTCTTCGCGGAAACCGCTTTTATAAATAATCCCTTTATTTGTTCCTACTGGTTGAAAACAGCAGTCTAAATGTAAAGCATTATCACGAGGTTCTATTTTAGATTTTACTAAATCAAATTCCTTAACTATTTTATTTGGAAATAATTCTTTAATATAGTTGACTCCTTGCCAATTGGTTCTAGCAGTAATGTAATCTTTATAATCTGAACCTTTGTAAGTTCCAATAAAAATATAATCATTCCAAAGCATTACATCGCCGCCTTCGATATGCACTTCTTCTGGAGGACGGACTACTTTTTTTGTATTTATTTGATCAATTACATACTGAATAGCGTCTAATTCACGCTCACGATCGGGTAATATATTCGCTTTTATAAATACATCATCAATTACAAAACCTATATCTCTTGCGAAAATTTGGTTGTAATTATCAATAGTTTGAGGTCTAAAAACTTTAACATCGTATTTTTGGAACACTGCATTAAAAGCCTCCATTTCATTCACCATATCAACTTCAACAGGATAAGTTCCTGCTTTAATGTGCTCTAATGACTTTGGATCATAGGCTTCTTCAATTGTAGGGGTTGGACCGTTACTTATTGCAGTTCCTAACACCACCGCCCTTAATCGGGAAGTTTCGTTTTTAACATTTAAAGGTAACATACTTTATTTTTTAGTTGTGCTTATTGGTTTTCGCTCTAAAGCAAATATAGTAAATTGAATTGAGAAAGTGAGTCCAAAAAAACGTGTAAAATAAAAAAACCCATCAAACGATGGGTTTAAAATTATCTGTTATTAACCTCTTTAAAATCGCGCAACGGATACCCAGTGTACACTTGTCTTGGGCGACCAATTGGCTCTTTGTTAATGCGCATTTCTTTCCATTGTGCTATCCATCCAGGTAAACGACCAATGGCAAATAAAACGGTAAACATTTCAACCGGAATTCCCATAGCACGGTAAATTATTCCAGAATAAAAATCTACGTTTGGATATAAGTTTCTAGATTTGAAA
>NZ_JBIIWV010000200.1:0-3532 GCF_044338735.1 Flavobacterium sp.
AAATTTAGATCCAAAACTAAAATCTGAAACACCCGAAGTTACTAATTTTTCTATTGAAGACCGAAGTATTCCAAATGAACCGTTTATTAATGAAGACGCATTCGTTATTGAAAAAGTAGAAGAAGAAATATTAGTCGAAGAAAATTTATCGGCACGATTAGTTCAAGATTTTGGAGAGTTTGACCCAACATTAGAACTATCAAATTATCAGTTTCCACCAATCGATTTATTAAAAGAGTACTCAACAGGAGGTATTACGATTAATCAAGCCGAATTAGAAGAAAACAAAAATAAAATTGTAGATACGTTGAAAAACTACAGCATTGGTATTTCCCAAATCAAAGCTACAGTAGGACCAACGGTTACTTTATATGAAATTGTTCCCGATGCTGGAGTTCGAATTTCAAAAATTAAGAACTTAGAAGATGATATTGCTCTTTCGTTATCGGCGTTAGGCATTCGTATCATTGCTCCTATTCCAGGTAAAGGTACTATTGGTATAGAAGTTCCTAATAATAATCCAACAATGGTTTCAATGAAAAGTGTGATTTCTTCACCAAAATTTCAAAGTGCTGAAATGGAATTACCTATTGCTTTGGGAAAAACCATTTCAAATGAAACTTTTGTTGTAGACTTAGCTAAAATGCCCCATTTATTAATGGCGGGAGCAACTGGACAAGGAAAATCAGTTGGATTAAATGCGGTGCTTACTTCCCTACTCTACAAAAAACACCCAGCAGAAGTAAAATTTGTATTAGTAGATCCAAAAAAAGTAGAATTAACCCTTTTTAATAAAATTGAACGTCATTACTTGGCTAAACTTCCTGATGGTGGCGATGCAATTATTACAGATAATACAAAAGTAATCTATACGCTAAATTCACTTTGTATAGAAATGGACAACCGTTATTCGTTACTAAAAGACGCAATGGTTCGAAACATTAAAGAGTACAATGAAAAATTTAAACAGCGTAAATTAAATCCAGAAAATGGGCATCGATTTTTACCTTATATCGTTTTAGTCGTAGATGAATTTGCCGATTTAATTATGACTGCAGGAAAAGAAGTAGAAACACCTATTGCTCGTTTAGCGCAACTAGCACGTGCCATTGGAATCCATTTAATTATTGCTACTCAACGTCCTTCGGTAAATGTGATCACGGGTATGATTAAGGCTAACTTTCCTGCGCGAATTGCGTTTAGAGTAACTTCAAAAATTGATTCAAGAACGATATTAGATTCTGGTGGTGCCGATCAATTAATAGGTCGTGGTGATATGTTATACACGCAAGGCAACGAAATTGTTCGAGTACAATGTGCATTTGTTGATACACCAGAAGTAGATAAAATTTGTGATTTTATTGGATCGCAAAAAGCCTATCCTGAAGCCTATATACTTCCTGAATATATTGGCGAAGAAAATGGCATAAAACTTGATATAGATATATCTGAACGTGATTCTTTGTTCAGAGAAGCTGCCGAAGTAATTGTAACAGCACAACAAGGAAGTGCCTCATTAATTCAAAGAAAACTAAAATTAGGTTATAATAGAGCGGGAAGATTAATTGACCAATTAGAAGCCGCTGGAATTGTAGGTCCGTTTGAAGGAAGTAAAGCACGATCAGTAATGATTCCTGATTTAGTTGCTTTAGATCACTTTTTAAATAATGAACAAAATTAATTATAAAATGAAACACCTTTTAAGTATCATCTTTATATCTTTTATTGGGTTTTCACTTCACGCACAAGATGCCAAAAAAGCGAAAGAACTTTTAGATGATGTGACTTCAAAAGTGAAATCATATAATAACATAGTCATAGATTTTAAATATTCTTTAAACAACCCAAAAGAACGCATCAATCAAGAGAGTAATGGTAATGTTGCACTTCAAGGAAATTTATATCACTTAAATTTTATGGGAGTTACCAAAATTTTTGACGGTAAAAAAGTGTTTACGATTGTTCCTGAAGACGAAGAAGTTACTCAAGAAAATTTTGATGCTAATGATGAAAAAGCGATTTCTCCAAACAAAATGTTGACCTTTTTTACTTCGGGATACAAATATGCTTGGGATATTCCTCAAAATGTCAAAGGGAGAAAAATTCAATTTGTGAAATTAACGCCAAACAATTCAAAAGATAATCGAAAAGAGATCCTTATCGGAATTGACACTCAAACCAAGCACATTTATACTGTGATTGAGGTGGGCAAAAATGGGACTAAAACAACATTAACTGTTAATTCTTTTAAAACAAATCAACCTTTATCAAAAAATCATTTTACCTTTACCAAATCAAAATATCCTAATTATTACATCAATAAATTAGACTAAAAACGTTCGGGTGAAAATATTAGATAAATACATTCTTAAATCCTATATGATTACATTTACTACCGTATTTGTAATCTTATTTTTTATATTCGTTTTACAAGGAATTTGGTTGTTTATTGCTGAATTAGCCGGAAAAGATTTAGACTTGTTTACCATAATCAAATTTCTTTCTTATTACGCACCAACAATTGTGCCTTTAGTATTGCCATTATCAATATTGCTAGCCGGAATAATGACTTTTGGTAGTTTTGCTGAAAACTATGAATTTGCTGCTATGAAATCATCGGGAATTTCTCTTCAACGAGCAATGAAGATGCTCACCATAAGTATTGGTATTTTAGCTTTTGTTTCCTTCTTTTTTGCTAATAACGTAATTCCAGAAGCACAATATAAATTTATTAATCTTAGAAAAACCATTGTACAACAAAAACCAGCAATGGCAATCACCGAGGGTCAATTTAACACAATAGGAAATTCAAGTATTAAAGTAGATAAAAAATCAGGCGATAACGGCGAAATTTTAGATGGCGTTACTATGCATGTTAAAAATACTAGCCTTGGATTAGGGGCAAACACGATTATTAAAGCAAAGAATGGACTACTGACTAGTGAAGATGATTCTAATTATTTACAATTAGAATTGTATGACGGTAATTATTATGAAGACATACAACCAACAAAATATGAAGAGCGCAATAAATTACCTTTTGCAAAAAGTAGTTTTAAGAAATACATTGTAAATATTGATTTAACTAAGCTGAATCAAGCAGAAATGGATCAAGGAGATATCACTTCTGAAAAAATGTTAACAATACCTGAACTTAGATATACAATTGATTCGCTTCAAAAAAACTATGATAAAGATGTTGTTTCCTTTGCCGATAATTTATCCACAAGAAATGACAATATATTTAACAAAAAACTTCTTAAGACTCAATTAACTGTCCCTAAAAAAGACAAAATAGTTGAAGATTTATTGTCTCTTTTTTCTAAAAATGAGAAAAAACAAGTTATCCAAATGGCTAAAAATAATATTTCTAGCACCGATTTTAGTATTCAAAACACCAAATTAGATTTAGAGTTTAAATCAAAAAACATTAATGCACATTGGTTCGCTATTCATGAAAAATTTGTAATTGCATACTCTTGCCTATTAATGTTCTTTATTGGTGCCCCACTTGGTGCTATTATCAGAAAAG
>NZ_JBIIWV010000003.1:0-40531 GCF_044338735.1 Flavobacterium sp.
TGTATTGGTAACAATTCTTACTGATGGAGAAGAAAACGCATCAATAGCATATGATGCAATTGGTATAAAAAAGTTAATCGAAAAGTATAAAAAAAATAATTGGACTTTCACTTACATAGGAACAAATCATGACATTACAAAAGCAGCTAACGATTTAGATATTTTTAACGTTCTAAACTTCTCTAGTGATAGTGAAGGAATTGTAAAAATGTTTAAACATGAAAAAATTTCAAGAGTGAAATATAGCTTGGATATTAGTCACGGAATTGAAACTTCAGATTTTTATAAAAAAACTATTTTTAAATTATAATAACAAATTTGGATGATTATATAGGAAAATTTAAATAAATAAACAGATTTACAATATTCATCAAAATTATCAAAAAAATTACTAAAAACAAGACACATCATACAAAGTAAATACGAGAGACATTTGATAATATATAAAAACAATTAAAAATTAATTAAAATGAAAAAAAATCTTTTATTACTGTTTTTGTTAGTTTCACAACTAATTCTAGCACAAAAAATGACAACTGATTATTTAGATGGAAATTGGACTTCGAATGGCGAGTCTACTGAAATTACATTCAAAAAAATTGGCAAAAAAACACTTGAAATCACTGAATTTGATAATTCAGGAGAAACATTAATTATTTTAGGTTACCAGATATCAAAAAACAAATTATGCGTGGAAGCTGAAATTAATAATTGGAAGTCAATTTCAATGTACACCATAATTGACGAAAATACAATGGTAGCTGATATCGTAAGTGATGCACCAGGATATATTATCTATAAGAGAATCATTAACTAAATATTAAAATATGATAACGCTAAAAGAATATTTAAAGAATCATTTAACTCATGAAGAAACAAATAATTTTATAGCAAATACCAAAAGATTTAGAATGTTTTTCAATAGAAATAAAAATAAATCTGCCTATTACTCTATGAGAAGTGCATTTGATTTTAATATCGCTCCTGAGGGCAAATTTTATTGGAATAATAAATTGAAAAAAATTAATGATGTAGTATTTACATATCATCCGAATGGAAAAATTAAATCAATTATTCCAATAATAAATGGCGAAATACATAAATATTGTTATTTTTTTGACCAAAATGAACAACTACAAAAAATAATTAAACATTCTGAAAATTGTTCTAGTGTTATATTTGAAAAAAAAATTATACATTTAAACTAATTAAAAAAAATAATTTATGGAATTTATAAACGTTTATAATATTTTAATTATTGTTTTAGTAGCAATACTAGTGATTATTTACAATTTAAATAAAAAATTAAGAAAACATGATTCACAAATTTTAACAATAGAGAAGGATTTAAATATACAATATGAGATGATATCGAATTTATTAGATGAAAATGATGGTTTTGAAATAGACAATAATAACAATAAGCAAAATGAGATTAATATTTTGCCTATTGAATTATTTCCTTCAGATTCAGAATTATTTAGATCAGAACTATTAAAATCTAAACAAGCAGTAATTACAATTTATTATAATAATGGTGATAATGAACGTAAAATTTGGAATGCATCAAAGATTAATCAAAACTCTAATATTTTGGGCAATATAAGATCTAGGCAGGAGTTTAGAAACGGGAAATGGCAAAAGGGAAATATTGCAAAAGTAGTAGTTGCAGTTGAATACAATTTATCATTAAAAAACCCAGTTCAATTTAAATCGGATAAATATTTTAATGAAAATACAATAACTAAAGATAATGCAATTAAATTAATAAATAAAAAGTTTCAATTAAAATTAGACAGAGAAAATACGAATTGGTCTAACATAAATTCTGATGGAATTTGGTCTATGGAGCCAAATCTTAATCGAAAAGATAATGAACTATATTTAATTTTAAATAATAACGAAATAAAGAAACTACATGTTTTTAGAATACCAGCAAATCACTCAGTTTATGAGAATTTGTATGTTAGAAAAGACAAGCCGGTTTTTAGATTATTATTTAATGTTCACGACACTCAATTTATTGAAACTATAATGCACATAAATTTTAAAGAATTTTATATAGATTTTCTTCAATACGATTAATTTAAAATTTCAATTCTTTCAAATATAACAAGTAGAATTAGAACAAAAATTATGGAAAACGATTCAACAATAAATAATGTTGCTTATGTAAATGCAAAGTTTGATGTATTATATTACTTAGATAATCAGAAGAACTGTATTGTTAAATTACATGAAATTAAACATAATGAAAAATTAATATATTTTAAACCAATTAATCCAAAGCAAAATGGAGGTTATTTTGTTGATGAAAAAGGATTAATTGAATTTCCATTATCTGATAAAGATTATTTAATTGAATTTATTGAAGCCAAGACTTTAAATGTTAATGAAAATTCAAAAGCTTCTGCGTTTGATTCAACAAATAAAACGCAAGAGGAATATGCCAAATTATTATTTACAGAATTGATTAATAAAGCAGATAATAATAATATCAAAAATAGAATAACAAGTGTTATTAATTTAAATGATATCAAAAATGAGGATTTTTTAAATTTTCTATCAAATTCAAAAAGTTTTATTTCTGCATCTATTTTATCAGATGATTTAAAAATAATACTTATTGATTCACTTGATTACTTAGAAAGTATTAAAGACTATGACAATAGTAATAGTATTAATAAAAAAATTGATATTATTAATAATTTAGAGACTTCTTATAATGATGAAATTTTTATAAATTATGTAGAAAAAAATAATTTTCCTGAAGGATTAAAACATGCAGAATTATTAAAAAAAATATTGTACTTTTTTGTTGATGAAACCCTTCCGCATGTTTATGATACAATTGCAAATTTATATTTATCAAATAATAGATTAATTGAGGCAGAAAGTGAAATAATAAAATGTTTACAAATTGAAGCTATTGAAGATGATGAAAATACAGAACATAATTTTACTGCTGCAAAAATATATTATAAAAAGAATGATTTAATTAATGGATTAAAATATTATAATAAAGCAATTGAATTGGGAGCTGATAATGATTTAATCAAAGATTTTCAGGAGTTTTTAAATAATAATGAAATAAATGTTTAATTTTAAAGTATAATTTGTTTAGACAAATTTAATTGATGAGCTTATAGTTAAAAATTATTTATATGAAAAAATATTATTTTATTTTAGTTGTAGTTACATTTTGTAATATAGTTAAGGGTCAAACCTACAGCAATCCTTATCCAACTTCTACAAAAGTGGAAGTGGAAGTTAAAAAAAATCCATATGACTTTTCAAGTCAATTTAATCAAGGAATTCAAGCTGGAGCTGCTTCAAGGCAAGCTTCTGCTGCTGAAAGTGCAGTTTATAATGAAGCCATGAAAGATAATTATTCTAAAATTTCAATAGATAGTCTTATAAATAAAACAAACAACTTCGAATATGTAGTTGTTGAAAGTGTTAGCGGATGGATGTCTAAAGAAAATAAAAAAGATATTTTAAATATATTAAATAACGCAAAAAAATATCAAATTATAGATATATCTCCAGATTTTAAATCAAATGGTAATAAAATTGAAAATGACAAAGTTATACCTAGTAATTTAATAAAAAACAAAAAAGTGTTATTTGTTAGTTGGCTAAGAGAGGCTCAAGGAGATGTTAATAGAATTACACAATTTTCAATTAAAAATTCAAATGAGAATGTGATTTATGAATCAATATCTAAAAATTTAAGCTATCAAGAAATATTAAAACCTTTGATTTCAAATTATGTTTTCACAAAAGAAACTGCACTTGAAAAAGTGAAAGAAATGAAAGAACTATTAGACTTAGGTGTTATTTCTAAAGAAGAATACGACTTAAAAGTTTTAGAGTTAAAACCTATTTTATTAGGTAATAATTAAAATATAATTTATTTAGCATGGTTTAATATATGAAGAAATAAATCACTTCATATATCTGGCTATTTATTCACAACATATTTAGTTTATTTTGCTTTCCAATACATTCAAACAGTTGTATTTCAATTCCTTTTTTTAAATCTCTACATGCTGTAGCGGAGGGTAAGTCTTTGAAAGTATTGATGGTGGTTTTATTGATAATATCATTTGACACTATCAAAAGCAAATTTATTAAGCTGAATAGACAAATTCGTTACATTAAATTAAAATAAATATTTTTGCAGAGTAAAAACGACAACATTTTGATAATTGTAAAAATAACTTTAAATATCAAAGAAAATGGAAATAATACAAAAATTTTGCGATAAAATAAACAGTAAAGATAGAACTGTATACTTTGGAGAATTTCCCCAGTTAGATAAAAAATTTACAAATCAACTTGGTGCCATACTTAGTTATTCTGATATTAACAAGGATACACTTGATAAATTAAAAAAGGATGAAAACCTAAGAATATGTTGTATGACAGAATGTACTGTAAACGCATATATAATATCTGATAAAATTACTAAAGGTAATACTTTGTCTATTGGTGATATTGAGAATTTCGTAACCAATGATGATACTCCATTGAGTGAAGAAATTACTTGTTGGAATTATGAAGGTGATGATTTAATATTGTTAGGTAGAAAAATAAAAACAGAAGATATTCCAAATTTAAGACTTGAGACAATTAAGATAAAATTATATCAAGACGTTACAGAATTGTTTAAAGAGATTACAGAAATATTTCTTGAAGAATGGGGTGAAAACAAAAAGAAGTTGTTGAAGGATAGTGACGAAAAGAGCGTATATTACTTGTTAGAAAGTTACTTCGATCAAATAAAAGATGAGTTTCCATATTTTGTTGATGAAGGAGGAATTAGAGATCAGAAAGCAATTGGTCACAATTTAAGTAGTTTTTTTTATAAAAATATATCATTGGAACTTGCAATAACATCAACAAATTTAATGAATGATGACGATTGGTATAATAATAATTATTTTCAATTCTATAAGTTATCGTAAGTTTAAAAATTATATACTAATAAAAAAATATTAATCTTTTAAGAAAAGTAAAATGACTATAAAAGAATTAGGACGAGAATTACGAGAAATGTATTTAAATGCTCCAAAAGGTGACGCCGTTGCTATGATTCATTTATTTGGTATTATGTATGCTGATGAAATAAGTAATTTTGAAAATGCAAAAAATGAAATTATACAAGTTTCAGGAATTTCACAATCTTATATCACTGAATTATCCAAAGGTATTAAACTAGCAAAATACGTTATACCAAAATGAGAGGCTTTTATTGATAATATAATTTGATACTATCAAAAATAATTTTATTAAATGGAATATACAAATATCTACAGAAATCACATGTATTTTAAGTTTGATAAAATCCTTATTAGGTTTTTAAATCGTCTGCTAATGGTGTACTGATTTAGTCAAAAATATTGATAGTATTTTTAGGAAAATAAAAAAATAAAAAAAATAAAAAATGGGACTATATGAATTTTTTAAAAGAAAAGTAGGACAGTATGAACCTGAAACATCAAATAATGAATTACAACAAATTTTACGTTATCATGAAAATGGAAATTTAAAAATCCAAGCAACTGTAGATGTTGATGGTAAAATTCATGGAAACTGTAAAGAGTGGTTTTTAAATGGGATAATTTCTATAGATCAGAGTTTTAATCACGGAACTCCACATGGGACTAATAAAAATTATTTTGAAAATGGAAATTTGTTTATAGAGAGTAATTTTAATAATGGTGTAAGAGACGGAAAATTTTGTGAGTATTATGAAAATGGAATGCTCAATATTATTACAAATTTTAAAGATGGAAAAGAGCATGGATTACGGGAACAATATTTTCCAAATGGAAACTTAGAGTTAAGAGCTAATTTTATTGAAGACAAATTAGAAGGAGTCAAAATACTACTTGATGAAAATGGTGAAGTAATTGATGAAAGTATTATGCATGAAGGGTTTAATATTACACAAGAATTGATAGTTTTAATGACTGGTCATCACATGGAAAAAGCTGGAATTATTACTGATGAAGCACAAGAATTTAAGCTCGGAGAACTATCTCAAAAAATATATGATTATTATAAAATTAATAATTTTGAAATAAAAAATATTTCATTAATGAAAGAAGTTATTGATTTATTTAATAAAGAAGGTATTGATTTTAATAAAGAAGGTATTGATTTATTTAATAAAGAAGGTATTGATTTATATAAATTTGGTATTGATTTATATAATAAATTAGAAGTATTCACCCTAGACTATCCTGAAGGGAAACCTTTTACATTTAAATTAACATCAAATGCAAGATTGGCAACTAGTGAGGAAATTAAGATAACCTTTGAAGAAAAATATTCAAAAGAATTTGATAAAAGTGAGTTAAATAAATTAATGGAATTTAATTTGGTTCTATTTTATAAAGTAAATACTTCATTAAATCAATTTCATGATGAACCTATATTTTCTGTTAAATTTGAAACTGAAAATGTTAAATCATTTGAAGATTTGTTTAAAATGTCAAAGCAATTTTGCATATATAAACATTTAGAATTTTACGAAAAGGAACCAGAATTTTTGGAGGGAGAAGTTTATTGTGATAAATTAAATAATTCCAAATGGAAAATTGAAGGTGATTTAACAAAAACATTGACCGAGCACAAGTTTAATAATGTTGAATACAAATGGTTTCATACTATTTGGGAAGGAGAGCATAAAAATGATTATATTCTGAAATTGATTAATTATGATGAATATCACTTTATTTCTATTAAATCTGAAAATGATTTAAGATTGGAAGATATTTTTGAAGATATTGGGTTTTAATTGAAAAAATATAGAATAAAAGAGATAATTTATTATTAATTGTTTGCAGATGATTAAATAGTGTAACCCAAATAAAAGTAATTACCCTATGCATTACCCTATGGCGATTAACAAAACGGGAAGTAATGAAAACATTGATAATTACAGAAGAGTTCAAGACTGTTGAGCTCCGTAGTTTTTAAGTTTTATTTTGAAAATATTCTCTTGTAATATCAATTCTTACTAATGATTTATTACTCTAAACATCTATGAATCAAAATTATAAATTGTAAATTATTTTTTTTTAAATTTTAAAATATTAGATTTGTAGAAGCTTAATTTTAACATATTCTAAAAATTAATAAAAAATATCTTGTATGAAAAAGTTAATAATTACCCTATTCCTTTTAGTTTCATCCAACTACCTTTCAAACGCTCAGGAGTTTGCTATGGGTTTAAGTAAAACCGATTTTGACACATCAAAAATAATATATAAAAAAATTCCTGTTACTAGAGGCGGAATAAGCGGATTGCCTCAAAGTTATTCCTTAAAGAATTTTGCCCCAAATGTAGGTTATCAAGGACAGCTGGGGAGTTGCACCTCTTGGTCAGCGGCCTATTGCGCACTAACTATTTGTCAAAGAATTGAAACTGGCTCTGTGATTGGGCCTTTTGATCCCGTCAATTTACATAGTCGTTTAAAGGCGCTTAATTCAGAAAATCCTTGTGATAATGGTAATTATGTTGAACAAGCAGCATCACTTTTAATGTCAAATGGCTGCCCAGAAATGGTATATCAGCAATCATGCTCTTATGTGCCAGCTAATTATGAATATGATTTCAAATTATCGGGTCACGAAAATTTGTCTATTAACACATATGATTTTAAATATGTATTATCTCAGGAAAAAAGTCCTATTGTTATATCAGCTAACTATTTTGATAATTGCTGGGGTAATTCGGCAAATTTAGTTTCAGGGGTATGGAATGGTTACTGTAATGGTAGTGGCTTTAGTGAAAATAGGCATGCAATGGTAATTATAGGTTACGATGATTACAAAGCAGGCGGTGCTTTTTTAGTTCAGAATAGTTGGGGATCTAATTGGGGAGACAATGGATATTTTTGGATTCGTTATAACGATGTTTCTAAAGTTGTTTATGCCGCTTCTCAGTTCAAAACTAATTTGAATCAAAGTGATGACGATTTTAATAATGAAATAGAGATTATAAAAGAAAAAAATCCAGATCAAATTTACAGATTCTATAATGATTGTTCACTAACTACATATATAACTTTAACCAAAAACGTTGGGCAAAATTGGGTCACAAGAGGTTGGTATGCTATTTCTGGTGGAAGCTATATTGATTTACCTATAGGCGATCGCGACTCAAATAAAATATATTGGATGGCAACCGCTAACAATAATGGACAGTATATTGATTGGGTTGATAATGTCAATGGAACAAATTTATGTTTTGATCGAGTTAATGCACACACGATTTATGATAATTCGCAATCCAATTGCCCTAACATGGCAAATTTCTATGAAAATGTTCCCGATTCCAGAAATAATATGGTTGTAACAACACTTACTTGTCCAAATATTAAAACCAGAGGAGAAGGAACAGTAATGAGTTCCGAACAACTTTTTACAGAAATTATTCCAGGAAATGAAATTGAATGGGATGGAAAATCGTCACTTATTGATGCATATAGCTCAAGAATAATTCAGCCAAACAAAATGAATAATGGAGATGTCAATTATGAACTTTATTATGTATTGGAAAATAAAGTTAATCTTTTTAATGGTAATGCATCCGAGTTAATGAAACTGAAAGCACTTAAATTTACAACTGAAAAAAATGCACAAGCATATTTGAGTTCTATATCGAAACAAAAATAATAATTCAAAGTCATACAATTTTCTTGAAACTTATTCAAAAAAAATGAAACAAATCGTTTAATATTTGTTTATAAAATTTTATTTGCTTTTTTTTTAAATGGATGATGACCAAATTAATTAAGGCAACTCGAATTTGAGAAAATAATGTTTTTTTAAAAATAAGTAAAGTGAAAATGAAATTTTAAATTACTTTTAACAAAAATATCAAATTATATTTCAATGAAAAATATTAAACAAATTATTATCATTTTTTTTAGTTTTAAAATTCTAATTTTATTAATTGGATTTTTATACCACAACCTTCCATTACAACTACTTCACTTTGAACATCTTGCGACAGAGGATATTCAATTTAATGACATTTATTATGCAACTAAACAATATAAAAATTCAGAATTCAAAAGTAAAGAGGTTGTATTAATTAATACAGGGAGTTTAGCAAATGATGATTTATTTCGCAAAAATTTAGCAGAATTAATTGATAAAGTAGCATTAAGTAAACCTAAAGCAATTGGTTTAGATATTTATTTCCCAAAACCAAAAAACCCTGTAAATGACAGCCTATTAAAAGATGCCATTATCAGAAATAATATTGTTACAGTAATTGATGCTAAGGAAAACAAAAAAAGTATTTTTCTTTCTGATAAAAAAGGACTAATAAATTTTCCTGGTAAAAAAAATGAAACAGTACGTGAATATTATAATTACAAAATAATCAATAACGATACTATTCCTTCTTTTGGCGCAATTTTGAGTAAATCAACATCAAAAGATACTTTAAGTTATTTAAAATACAGTACAGAAAAGACCGGTTTTTATAATATTTTAAATAAAAATGAAAAAATTAACCCTGTAAATTTCCCAGCAATTGAAGCTAGTGATTTTTTTAACGAAAGTCATCAAAATGAACTAAATCATATAATAAAAAATAAAATTGTAATTATAGGGCATTTGGGAAGTGGAAATATGCATAATCCATTCGATACTGAAGATAAATTTAGAGTACCGACTGACAAATCATTATTTAATAGAAATCTCACGATGCCAGGTAGTGTTATTCATGCAAATGCCGTTCAAATGATGCTTAATAAAGATAAAATCATTACAATTGAGGGATGGTCTTATGAAATAATTACCTCTATTATATTGCTTATTTATTTATGTTTATTCTATTACATACATCATAAATTTCATTTGAGTAAATTAATAAATGTTATACTAATTTTAGCTTCTACTTTCCCAATAGTTTATATATGCTGTGTTTATTTAATGGATATGGGTATCTATTATAAAGTTGGTGGTATTTTTGGTCTTATCATATTTTTAGAGGAATTCATTGAGATTTACGAAGGGTTTGTGAATAAATTTAATAAAAAAAATAATGAAAATTAAAATTAATAACCTAATTATTACATTAACACTTTTAATAAGTTATAATGTTATTAGCCAAGAAAAAATATCAATTGTGGTATTAAAAGGCTATGCTATTTTACAAAAGAGCACATCAGAGAGTATAAAAATTAACAGGGGGCAAAAAATGACTTTCCCAGAAAATTCATTAGTTGTTATGAATAAAAATTCTTCTGCAATTTTATACAATTCAACTGCGAAAATAGAATTAGGAACTGCTACTGAAAAGAAATTTAGCTATGTAGAAATCAATAAACTATTAAAAAAGAATAAGTCAACTACATTAACTAAAAATTTTATTGCGTATTTGGATAAAATGTATACTGATTTAGAAGCGCAAAATAATTCTTATGGCGTTTCAATTGGAGCAGTATCCAGAGGCGGTGTTGCAGATGAAAATTCAGTATACTCCCCTATTGACGAAACTATAATTTTATCCGATTCTCTGGTGCTTTCATTTGGAAGTAAAGAAACAAAATTGACCACCAATATTGTTGTTACGAATACCACAAACAATGAAGTTGTTTACAATGATAAACCAACAAATAATTGGATAAAGTTAAATTATTTAAAATCAGGTAAATATACTTGGAATTATAAAATTGAATCGGATGAGAAAAGTATCACTTTCTCATATACTTTTATTATCCCATCAAGCAATGAAAAAGAAGCCAAACTAAAAGAAATTGCTAATTTTAAAACCAATCTTAATGATTGTGCAACATCTGAAACTTGCTTAAGTGATGAAACTAAAGAACTTTTATTGAATGATTTTTTAGAAAAGAATAAATATTATTTAAAAAAATAAAATATGAAACTTTATTTAGTACTATTTAGTTCACTTTTTTTTGCAACTACAAATTATTCACAAACGAAGTTTTTTGAAATGAAAAACCAATATGATGTTCATATAAAAGAAAAACAAATGGACAGTGCTTTGGTTGTTGCTAAAAGAATGAATAAGTGGGTATTTAAAATTGAAAAAGATACTAGTTTACAATATGCGGTTAGCTACAGATATATTGCAAATTCATATTCTTCTTTAAAACTTAAAGATTCTGCTATTTTTTATTATAACCTTTCATTACAGAAATTAGAAACTCAAAACAGAAAATACCATATAGAGTATGCTTCATGCTTAAATAATTTAGGGATACTTCATAAACAAATGGGTAACTATAAAGATGCCGAATCACCTTTAAAACAATCACTAGAGATTAGAAGAAAACTATTAGGAATTGAAACTATTGATTATCTATCAAGTCTAAATGAATTGGCAAATCTATATACATTTATGGGCGATTATGATGTTGCCGAAGCATTTTTAAAGCAATGTATTGAAATTAGAAAAAAGCTTTTTGGAGAAAAAAATCTTGAATTTGCTTCGAGTTTAAATGATTTGGCTTATCTATACAAAGAAAGAAGGGATTTTAAACTTGCAGAACCCATTTATAAACAATCTATTGAAATTAGAAAAAAAATATTAGGTACAGAAAATCCTGATTATGCTTCAAGTATTAATGATTTGGCAACACTTTATAGAGAAATAGGAAATTATACTGCTGCCGAACCTTTATATAAAGAATCTCTTGAAATAAAAAGAAAAATATCAGGGGAAGAATCTTTAGAATATGCATCTAGTTTAATTTCGCTTGGAATACTTTACAGATTATTAGGTAATTATACAAATGCAGAGACCTATTTAAAGCAATCATTAGAAATTAGGAAAAAAAAATTAGGTGATAAACATCCTGATTTTGCTTCCTGTTTATCAAATCTTGCGCAAGTTAATATTGAGACTAGTAATTTAGAAATTGCCGAATCTTTATTAAAAAAATCATTAGAAATTTATAAAATTAAGTTAGGTTTAGAGCACCCAAAATATGCTGGAATATTATTGTCATTGGGAAGAGTTTATAACGCAATGGGGAACTATAAAGCTTGCGAAAGTGTAATTAAAGAGAATCTGTTAATAATAAAAAAATTAAAAGGTGGTGAAAGTATAGAATATGCTAGAGGTTTAAATAATTTAGCCGTAGTTTATACTAATATGAATAATTATGTAGCCGCAGAAATAAATAGTAAACAATCAATAGCAATATCAAAAATAGCTGTTGGAGAAGAACATTTATCGTATTCAAAGTTTTTAAATACATTAGGAGAATTGTATATGAAAATGGATAGATTTTCTGATGCAGAAACCTTACTTAAAAAATCATTAGAAATTCAAAAAAAGATAGTTGGCATAAACAATCCTGTTATTACCTACAATTTATTGTGTTTAGCTGAACTTTATACAAAAATGGGCAACTATTCTGCCGCTGAACCTCTTTTTAATCAATCATTAGAAATAAAAAAAAATAAATTAGGTAAAGAGAATATCAGTTATATAATATCCTTAAATGATCTTGCCGGTTTATATGTTAAGACCAATCGATATAAAGAAGCTAATACTATTTACCAAAATAATTTTGAAATAATAAAAAATGAAATTGTATCTAATTTTGAATGGTTAACGGATAATGAAAAGGATGCTTATTGGAAAAAATACGATCCTTTCTTTGAAAATATTCATGAATTTTCTTATTTATCAAAAGAGGAAAACACAAATATTAGTCAACTAAACTATAATGCTGCTTTATTTACAAAAAGTAAATTATTGGAAACTAAAATTAGTGAAGAAAATTTTTATAATGAAATTGCAGCAACTCGAGAACGATTGTCTATTTTAAGAAAAAAACTAGCTAAAATGAATGAAGATTCAAATAGAGAGGAATATAAAAAAATAGAATTGGAAGCAAATGAATTGAATGGAAAATTAACACAATCTTGGCCTGAATTTGCTCAGGAAATTAATAATTTATCGATTACATGGAATCAAGTACAAAATAATTTAACCAAAGATGAAGTAGCAATAGAATTTGTAAGATATAAAGAAGAAAAAGATTCTTTATATCATTATAATGCTTTAATAATTAGAAAATCAGATGTAAATCCGATACTAGTTAATTTATGTACCGAAAAACAATTAAAGGGAATTAATCCCAAAGAAGGATTTAGCTCTTTTTATCCATTGGTATGGGCGCCATTGGAAGAATATCTTAAAAATATAAATACCATTTATTATAGCCCTGTAGGTACACTTAACACAATTCCTTTTAACGCTTTATATTCAAAAAAATCCAATGAATTTTTAATAAATAAATACACCTTACATCAACTAACATCTACCAGGTATTTAGCCATGGGACTTAAAGATAAAGCAATAGAAAAAATTGAAAAGTCTATAACTTTGGTTGGTGGAGTGAATTATGATTATTTGCCCGGTGATAATATAGAAATAAATAAAAGTTCGGATTTTGCCTCAAGAGGAGCTAATCCAACAGTTGCATTTGAATTTCTAAAAGGAACTAAACTGGAAGCTGAAATAATTAATAAATCCTTAAAATTGAATGGTTGGGAAACGTCATTACTCGTACAGAATGAAGCAACAGAAGAAAACATTGAAAATTTAGAAAATCAAAATGCAAAAGGTGTTTTGCATATAGCTACTCATGGTTTTGCGTTTGAAGATGCAACAGGCAATTCTGCATCTATTGACGAAAATAGTATTAGATATAAATTTTCAAACAATACAAACCCAATGAAACGCTGTGGTTTAATTTTCGCAGGGGGCAATTGGGCATGGATAGGAAGTGATGAATTTACCAAGCGTAACCCTGAAGCAGAAGACGGAATTCTAACTGCAGCACAAGTAGCCCTTCTTAATCTTAAAAAAACAAAACTAGTAGTGTTGTCTGCATGTGAAACAGGACTTGGCAAAATAGAGGGCGGCGAAGGTGTATTTGGTCTTAAAAGAGCCTTTAAATTGGCTGGAGTAGAACAAATAATTGTTAGTTTATGGGAAGTACCAGACAATGAAACTATGGAATTGATGACGTTTTTTTACGAAGATCTTACTACAACTCAAAATGCTATTGTTTCTTTTGAAAAAGCTCAAAAAGAAATGTGTAAA
Organism: Flavobacterium sp.; assembly: GCF_044338735.1. Taxonomy (GTDB): domain Bacteria; phylum Bacteroidota; class Bacteroidia; order Flavobacteriales; family Flavobacteriaceae; genus Flavobacterium. Next base: position 14,117 of record NZ_JBIIWV010000003.1, read on the forward strand.
AGATACCCAACTCAACCAGATTTATGGGCGGGGTTTGTATTAGTGAGATAAATTTAAATTATGAAGCTTTACCTACTAATTACTTTGTTTTTTGCAACTACTTTATTTTCACAAACTAAGTTTGATGAAATGAAAAAGCAATACGACAACTATCTAAAAATTGAAAAACAAGATAGTGCATTAGTTATTGCTAAAAGAATGAATAAATGGGCTTTTGAAATTGAAAAAGATACTAGTTTACGATATGCGGTAAGTTTTAGATATATTGGAAATTCTTATCCTTCTCCAAAACTTAAAGATTCGGCAATTTTTTATTATAACCGGTCATTAGCCCAATTAGAATTACAGAAAAGAAAAAAGCATCCCGATTTTGCAAATAGCCTTCATAATCTTGGACTTTTATACTACTATGAAAGTGATTATAAATCTGCCGAATCTTATTATAAACGAGCTTTGCAAATCAGAAAGGAAGTATTAGGAAAAACACATCTAGATTATGTAAGTAGTTTATATGTTTTAGCTTTTTTATATGAAAATATGGGTAAATATGAAGAAGCATTACCTTTATATCAAGAAACATTAGAGATAAGAAAAAAAATACTTGGTATAGAAAATCCTGAATATGCCTATAGTTTAAATGATTTAGCAACTTTATATAAAGAGATGGGTAACTATCAATTAGCATTGCCTTTATACAAAGAATCACTAGAAATACGAAAGAAAATACTTGGCATCGAAAATTCTGATTATGTTAATGGATTAAATGATTTAGCAGGCTTGTTGCAAGATATGGGTAATTATCAAAATGCACTCCCTTTATTTAAAGAAGTATTAGACATTAGAAAAAAAACACTTGGAAATAAACATCCTGATTATAAAAATAGTTTAAATAATTTAGGTAATTTATATTTTAAGATGGAAAACTATCAATTTGCATTGCCTATATATAAAGAAGTTGTAGAAATTAATAAAGTAAAAAAAGAAAGCGAAAATTTAGATTTTGCAGAGAGCTTATTTAGATTAGCAAATATATATACACTTTTGGAAAATTATGAATCTGCATTACCATTATATAAAGAAGCTTTGAAAATTTTCGAAAAAACAAAAGAGGTTGATAGTGTAAATTTTATTAGTTGTTTAAATATAATGGCATTAACTTTTCATGAAATTGGCGACTGCGAGCAATCATTACCTTTATATAAAGAAATATTAGAAATAAGAAAAAAAACACTTGGAATTGAGCATCCAGATTACATATCTACTTTAGATAACTTAGTGTCTTTATATAGTGAAATGAATGATTGGAAATCTGTTGAATTATACCTCAAACAAGTTTTGTCAATCAAAAAAAAAGTACTTGGTGAACAACATCTAGACTATGCTACAAGTCTCTTTAAAATGGGTATGTTATACACCTATATGAAAGAATATAAATCTGCCGAAATTTATTTTATAGAAGCTTTAAAATTACGCAAAAAAAAATTAGGTGAGCTTAATCTAGATTATGTATCAAGTCTAAATAAACTAGGTGCTTTATACTGTTCAATGTTCGATTACAATTCTGCAGAATCTTATTACCAAAAAGCTTTGGTAATTAATAAGAAAGTGCTAGGTGAACAACATCCAGATTATGCATCTAACCTGTTTGATTTAGGTTTTGTATTCTATGAAAAGGGGAGCTACAAATCTGCTGAACTATGTAGTTTAAAATCTTTAGAAATTAGAAAAAAAGTGTTAGGTGAGAAACATCCTGATTATATTGATACTCTTAACAATTTAGGAAGTATATATTACCAAATGGGAGATTTCAAATCTAGTGAATTTTATTATAAACAAACTTTAGAAATAAGAAAGAAAGTACTTGGAGAAATGAATGCAGACTATGCATCAAGTTTAAATAACTTAGGAGGTTTATTTGTAGGAATTGGAGATTATAAAGCCGCTGAGCCCTATTTAAAACAAACTTTAGAAATAAGAAAGGAAGTACTTGGAGAAATGAATGCATACTATGCATCAAGTTTACATAACTTAGGTGCTTTATTTTTAAAAATAGGGGATTATAAAGCAGCTGAGCCCTATTTAAAACAAGCTATAGAAATAAGAAAGAAAGTACAAGGAGAAATGAATGCAGACTATGCATCAAGTTTAAATAACTTAGGAGGTTTATTTGTAGAAATAGGGGATTATAAAGCAGCTGAGCCCTATTTAAAACAAACTTTAGAAATAAGAAAGAAATCTTTAAGTGAAAAACATCCTGACTATGCATCAAGTTTAAATAACTTAGGAAGTTTCTTTTTAAGGATAGGGGATTATAAAGCAGCTGAACCCTATTTAAAAAAAGCTTTAGAAATAAGAAAGAAATCTTTAGGTGAAGATCATCCTGACTATGCGAGTAATCTTAGAAACCTTGGGGTTTTGTATGCTAAAATGGGTAATTATAAAGCTGCTGAGTTCTATTACATTAATTGTTTTAATATTTCAAATAATTTTATCAATACAAATTTCGAGTGGCTAACCGAACAGCAAATTGAATTGTTTTGGCAACAATACAGTACTTTTTACAATACCATCGATCAATTTTCAACTCAGTATGTAAATGATTTCCCAGAAGTTTCAGGACTAAGTTACAACTCCAATATTATTACTAAAGGAAAGTTATTAGAAACCAAATTAACGAAAGAAAATTCATTTGCTAGTTCCAACTCTAATAGTGAGGTTGATTTATTGTATAATCAATTAGCTGTTATTAGAAGAAAAATGGCCAAAATAGATGGTTCTGATAGAGCTAACCAATACAAAACATTAGATACAGAAGCAAATGATTTGGATGCTAAACTTTCCAGATTGTGGTCCGATTACGCACAACAAAAGAAGAACTTATCTATTACTTGGAACCAAGTTCAAGAAAATTTATCGAGTGATGAAGCTGCTATAGAATTTGTTAGATACAAAACAGAAGAAGATTCTTTATACCATTATAATGCACTAATCATCAGAAAAACTGATGTAAATCCAATACTAGTTAAATTGTGTACCGAAAAGCAATTACAGAAAATTAATCCTAAAGAAGGATTTAGTTCTTTCTATCCATTGGTTTGGGCACCACTAGAAGAATATATTAAAAATATAAAAACTATTTATTACAGCCCCATAGGGTTATTGAATACGATTCCTTTTTCTGCATTATATTCAAAAAAAGGAGAAGGTGAAGTGGTAACTTTTGATAAAATAAGCAAACAAAAGATTACTACTTCTGAACCTAAAGCTAATTTTTTAATGAATAGGTACACCTTACATCAACTAACTTCTACAAGGTATTTAGCCATGGGACTAAAGGATAAAGCTATAGGAAAAGTTGAAAAGTCTATAACTTTAGTGGGTGGAGTGAATTATGATTATTTGCCAGGCGATAAAATTGATAGTTTAAAAAAAGAGCAGATAGCTTCAAGAGATGCTAATTCAACAAGTGCTTTACCCTATCTAGAAGGCACAAAGATAGAAGTAGAAACCATTAATAAAACATTAAAATTAAATGGCTGGGATACAGCATTGATAGGGTACAACGATGCGACAGAAGAAAACATTGAAAAATTAGAAAATCAAAATGCAAAAGGGGTTTTGCATATAGCAACTCATGGTTTTGCATTTAAAAATGCAACAGGCACTTCTGCAACAATTGACCATGCAAGTATTAAATATAATTTATCTTATAATCCAGACCCTATGAAACGCTGTGGTTTAATTTTCGCAGGAGGCAATTGGGCTTGGATAGGAAGTGATGAATTTACCAAGCGCAACCCCGACGCAGAAGATGGTATTCTAACCGGTGCACAGGTTGCTTTACTTAATCTTAAAAAAACAAAACTAGTGGTGCTCTCTGCTTGTGAAACGGGACTTGGTAAAATAGAGGGTGGTGAAGGTGTATTTGGTCTTAAAAGAGCATTTAAATTGGCTGGAGTAGAGCAAATAATTGTTAGTTTATGGGAAGTGCCCGATCAAGAAACCATGCAGTTAATGACACTTTTTTATGAAGACCTTGCCAAAACTCAAAATGCAATTGTTTCTTTTGAAAAAGCTCAAAAAGAAATGTGTAAAAGATACCCAACTCAACCAGATTTATGGGCTGGGTTTGTGTTGGTGAGATAAAAAATGTAACAAACTGTATCATATTTAAAATTCTGATTTGTTATAAATTAATAAAAAATCATTAAATTTGTTAATATTAATTATAATAATAGTAAAAACATAAAATATGTTATGGAAAAATCAAAATTATTATTTTTAAAAAAAGGTGATTTTAAATCAGGTACGTTCTCTAAAAGAAATGCCTGTGAATATTCATTTTATGAAGATAAAATTATTATGAGACCAATGGGATGGTCTAGGTTATTTAATAGTGCTGAAATTATAATATTTAAAGATGATATAGTAAGAATAAAAGATGGCATAAGAATTATAGGATTTAATATTATTATAGAAACACAAAGAGGAGAATATACTCTAAGTTTTTTAGGTGATAAACTTAAAATAAAACAGTTATTTAATGAATATTACAGTTAATTAAAAAATCAAATATTATGAAAAAAATTGGTTCAATTTTAGTATTTTTATTATCATTTAGTATAAATGCGCAAAATGTAAAAAGAATACCAGGATGTATTTTTAAAGATGATAAAAACAGTAAAGAATTTACTATTCCAAAAACGAGAGGACTGTCTAATACTCCCAGTTCATTTTCATTAAAAAAATATTATCCCCCAATAGGAGATCAAGGTCAATATGGCACTTGCACTGCATGGGCAACTACTTACGCTAGTTTTACTGCACTTAATAATATTAAAAATAATAAACAAGGTATTACTCTTAAAGAGGTTGAATGTTTCTCACCGCAATTAACCTATGATTTAATTAAACTTGATATTGATGAAACATGTAGTGATGGTTCATTTATAATTACAGCTTTAAATGTGTTGAAAAGAGTTGGTTCAGTAAAATTAAGTGAATACCCCTATAATTGCAACTTTTTAAATAATGGAAATGGAATTGAAAGATTAAAATCGAGTAACACAGCTAATTCAAAGTATAAAGAAATTTTACTTTCGGCAAGTAAAAACCGTTTGGAAGACTATATTGAATTAGGAAAAGTTAATATAACTGAAAAAATAAAATATTCACTAAATAATAAATTCCCAGTAGTGATTGGGGTTAGTGATTTCAAAAATATTGAAACAAATCTTGGAAATGATACCTGGATACCTGAATTAACTGACTACTCGGGAGGTGGTCATGCAATGAGTGTAGTATCCTATGATGATAATAAAAATGGAGGTTCATTTGAATTAATGAATAGTTGGGGAAATGAATGGGGTAAGTCAGGTTATTGTTGGATTAGATATGCCGATTTAGAAAAATTGATAAGAAATGCTTATGCATTAACTTCAATGAATGCTAACAAAGAGAAAAATGAATTCTATAATTTTGATGTTAATATTAAATTATTAGATGAAAATTCAAAACCTTTTTACTTTGAAAATGAATCCATGGATTCCATATCAAATGTTTTTTATGAAGATGAGTTTTATATAGGGTCAATTGATAAATCAAATTATAATTTTATATACCCTGAAGGTGTAAAAAAATTCCAAATAGGATTAAATTCTGATAGTAATGTATATTATTATCTATTGTCAAAATCTGAAAATTCGAATATTAACTTAGATTACCCTTTGAGTTCTTCAGATAATAATTTTCTTGATGCTCAAAATTCTGTGACTATACTTCCAAAAGAAGCGAGAAATTATTTTAATATTGATAATTTTGGTAATTGGTATAATAAAGATTTCTTATTGTTATTCTCAAAAAAACCATTGAATATTGAAACATTGATTAATACTAATAAAAATATTAAATATAATAATCTAAATTCATTTGTTAAAGCGGTTTTCAAAGATAATATTGTTTTTAGTGAGTTAACAATTAAAAACAATGATGAAGGTTTTTTTGATGAAAACAATAAAATGAATATAAGTGTATCTAATGATATTAATTATATCCTTCCAATTATCATTAATTTAAAAAATAAATTCGTTGAGAAAGAAGAAGTTAGAGAGTTAGAAGTTATAGAGAAGCCAAAGAAAATAATTAAAAAACAATAATGTTAATTTGGAATTAGCACAAACTTGATATTACTTAAATCTTCACCATATTTTACGTTAACTTAAAACTTAATAATAATAATAAAAATGTTTAAATATATGGCCCAATTCTTGTAAAATATACAACATTGGGCCAATATTTGAGTAAAGCAGTATTTCGTTGTTCTCAATAAAATACTTTACGCTCTAAACTTGGAGCTATTTGAATACTCTAAAACTCGCAATGAACTGAAATTTAAATATTTTAAATAAAGTAAAATAAATTAACTAAAAATTAATCTTATAATTTTTAGTTAATTAAAATTCCATTATTCAATCGAATATTCTTCTGAAAAAAAACCGTATCATTAGATTTTATAATAATTGTATGATTGCCATCTGGTAAAGAGAACCATCCATCAATTACACTATTAGTAGACATGAAACTATCATAATAATAAAAAATTACTCTACAATATTTAAACATCTCGCTATTATGGATTTCATAAGATATATTTGTGTCTCCACATCCAGTATCATTTCCACATAATTTTTGAAACAATATTTTTTCATTTTTAATAAGGATTTCTTGTTCAACATTTTTAAATTCTTCGAAAGAATTAAATTCTTCAATATTACTAATTATTCGATCTCCAAAAACATATAATGTAAAATCTTCTGGAAGTTCAACTTGAATTCCACCTTCTTTGTAACCAAATTCTCCACTAATTCCATTTTTAAAAATTAATGTACAAGGTGTTTGTGCTTTAATCGACTGAGCAGTAATTATAAAACAGATTAGTAAAATTATTTTTTTTAACATATCTTTAAAATTGATTATTTAGTTTAATAAAAAAATTAAGTAATTTAAAAATTCAATTGATAATCTACATTTTTTTATCTTTTTTTTATAAGCCTTTTGCATTTTTCACAAAACCATACTTTTTCCTTATCCACTTGCTTAATTGTACCATTAGCGTCATTCATCATACATTCTTTGTGATTTTCACAATGTTTTAATCCTAAGTTATGGCCTATTTCGTGCAAGGCAACTTTCTCTAAACGCTCTAATGTTTTTTGTTGTGACACTCCTCTCTTTAATCTAAAAGTAGAAATAATACAAGTTTTACCAGGTCTGAGTCCTAATCCAAAAATACCATATTCAGGTCGTTTCTTGTCCTTAAAATGACAAATATCTTTTTCAGTTAGGATTAATAAATTACCTTTTGAACTGTTTTTTTTCAAAGCCTTACTAGCATCAATCCTATTGGTTCTCTTGGTTAGCATCGAATTATTGATTTGAATTGGAGTTAAAACCTTACACTCATAACCATAAAAAGACTTCACGCTTTTCTTAACTTGTGCAATGTATTCATAACTTACATTGCCTAAGGGCTGAATAATGATAAGAGTAGATTCTCTTTTGGGACTAAATGCACTAAGGCAAAGTAGAAATATTACTATGCAAATTTTTTTCATCTTAATAGATTTAATTTATGAAAATATAAGTTGATACTTTAGTTAGAATAGTTAAGTAGAATTACATTGAAAAGTAATACCATTTTACTTAATCTTATTTAATATACTCTGTTTTAATAACTTTTCTCAATAATTCTAATCCTTAATTATAATTTATAGAAGTAGTTTTTACTCCGTCATGTGTTATTATTGAAAATGACCTTACATCTAATTTATAAATATTAGATAAAGAATCTAAAATACGATTTGCTTCTTTGTCAATATCTTTTGTTTTAGGCTTTGGAGGTGTTTGGCTAAAACTTACTATTCCAATTAATAATAACGATAATACAATTACTTTTTTCTTATGTTTAGATTTTATATAATAACGGAAAAAATTGAAAATTTATTATAATATAAAATCTTTTAAAATAATACCTAAAAATTAAATCAATCCCATTTTTTGAAAGACAATTCGATTCATTAATAACACTTCTTTTTTATTAATATAAGTTTACTCTTAACAAATATCTAACTCATAAGCCTTTCCATTATTTTGAATCTTTTGCTATCTCCCTGAGACGAACCAAAAGCCTTTTTCATTTTTGGATAAATTTTTTTGTTCAAAAGTTCGAAGATAAATCTTCATTATCTATTATATTACATAACAAACTGCTCAATTAATACCGTATCACTTTTGTTGATTGACAAATTAATTTTTGCAACCTGAACTTCAGAAAGTAGTAGTTCATTATTCGTTTGTAATAATGTAAATGATACTATTTCATCAATTGGTAAGGATGTTGGATACTGTAATACAAAATTGACCCTCCCCTTCTCTTTTGTTCTAATTAGTAAAGGACTTTCTACAAAAAATTGAGCAGAGATTATGTTAGTATTATAAAGTGGAAAAAGTACGTTTTCTGGATTTAAATCAAAATAACTAAACTTCTGTTTTTTGTGGCCATTAACAAATAATTCAATCTGATGAAAGGAATGTATATCCAATCCAAAATATCGGTTACCCTTTAAATCTAAATAAGATTGATATTTTTCTAAGCGTAATATATGATAAAAATAGGGGTCGATTAAAGCATCTGATAGCGACACTCCTATTCTTTTAGCTATGGTGTCAAAATAAGTTTGCTCCATAGCATCCAACTCAACAGCAATGCAAGAATTAAAAGTACCGATAAGTTGGATTTTTATTTTGTTCATTTACTTTTCATCAAGAACACTTTTTTGGTAAATTTATCAATAGAATTAAAATAAACTTCACCACCAAAATGAAATACATTTATAATTTTAAATTGATCAGTTTCGTAACCAACTGTCATATCCACTGATTCAATAAAAACAGAACTAGGCTGAATAAAATTTTGATTTTCACATTTATAACCCAAATTACGTTTATATTCCATCTCAATTCCCAAATCTTCTTTGATTTGCTTCAAATCACGCTCTAACGTTTTGTAAGATATTATTATGTTGAACTCGCGTAAATATGCCATTATTTCTTTCTTGCTTCTGTAATCAATACTTAAAAACTCAATAATACGCTGTAGTCTATTTATACCTTCAGAAAATGCCATAGTTTTTTTTCAAAATTAATTATTATATAGACATAATTTGTCTTTTCTAAATATAATTTTGAAAACATACAAAAGAGCCCATGAAAAATCTATTTATTTTGGACCTAGACCATACACTAATATACGGTTCTTATGCTGAACAAGAATCAGCTCCACTCCTATTCCATTATAACTCTTATTTGAAGGTATATAAAAGACCATTAGCAGAACAATTAATAGAAATTTGTAAAGTAAAAGGAGATATTATTATTTACACTACAGCATTGAGACCCTACGCCAAAAGAATCTCAAATAAACTAAACATACAATCCATCGAAATATTGAGTAGAAAACAATGCCTATTTAAAAATGGTAGTTGGAAAAAAAGAGTAAACCCTGAATGGTTAAATAAATATGACAAAATCATCATCATAGACGACAGTCCTGATGTATGGCTGGATATTCCATCTACAACAGAACTATTAATCCCAACAGAATTTCGAGGCTCAGAAAATGATTTTGGACTGGAAGAAATAATTACAAAATTGTCACGTTATCAATAAAAACTAAAATTACACATGATCGAAATTGTACTTCATTACTTATTTATATCATTAAAAATTTACGCAATCGTTGGGGGAATTATTGTGCTTTTACTCTCAACATTAGATTTATTTTCTGATGAACCTTCTTTTAGTTTATTAGATTATTTAGGTATATTTTTGGTTTGGCCGATATTTATAAATCGCTTAAAATCAAAAAAATAAAAACACTTATTTAATCTATAGATTCAAGTTTTTGTTTACCGTATTGTAATTACTTTCTCTTCAATTTTTTCAATTTTAGAACCAACTTTTCTAAACGTATATCTTTTTACCATTCCACCACCAGATGAATATATATCAAAAATATTTTCAGGTGATATTTCCGAAATATAAAAACTGTTTTTAAATGTCATATAAGAAACTTTACCTTTAGATTCTTGGGTTGTCTCTTTTTCTTTTGGAACTTTAAAATTGTGTAACTTTTTTATTGAACGATAAGATGTAGTTCCGTCAGCATTTTTATTCCATTCAAAAATGCCTTTCTCATCTCTAGTAATTTTACTACCATAAATATGAGAAATCATATTATCTAATAATTCTTCGTAAAATTTGTAATCCATAGTAGTATATTTATTTGCAAATTTATTACGAATATAGACAAATTATGTCTTTTAAAAAATAAATATGCATAGACACAATTTGACTATAAAGAGTTTAAGTTTGTATCAAATAATAAAAGTTTTGTATTAAGTTAGACAATGATTGTCTATGTTCTGCTTTATTTTTACACAAAATTATACTAACATGAGAGTTTTAACAAAATCCCGTTTTAAATTAGGCCTTGAATGCCCTAACAAATTGTATTATACGCACAAGGAAGAAGTATATGCCAATAATAAATCTAGTAATCCATTTTTAGAGGCTTTAGCATCTGGAGGTTTTCAGGTGGAAGAGTTAGCTCGATTACATTTTCCAAATGGAGTTTTAATTGAAGATGATACGGATAGAACAAAATACAACTATGAAGAAAAAGTAATTCAAACAAATGAATTATTAAACAAAGATAACGTTGTTATTTTTGAAGCAGCTTTTATGTTTAATAATCTATTCATTCGTGTAGATATTTTAGAAAAAAAAGGAAATCAAATCAATTTAATTGAAGTAAAAGCAAAATCATTTAAGCACGGAACAGATGACGTTAAATACAATGCGGATTGGAAATTTTATCTTTTCGATGTTGCTTTTCAAAAATATGTAATAGAAAATGCTTATCCTGAATTTAAGGTTACACCTTTTTTAATGCTGGCTGATAAGGATAAGTCAACCACTATAGATGGTTTAAACCAAATGTTCAGAATTTCAAAAAATTCAGGTAATAGAACTGGCATAATCAAAATGGATGAGCAACTAAATAAAATAAATATTGAACGTGACTCTATCCTATCATTAATAGAAGTTAGTGAAATTATATCTCGAATTCAAAAAAGTGAAGAACGTATTTTGCCTGAATATGAATTTGAAGAAGCCATTAAATTGTTTTCTAAAGCATATGAAGAAGACCGTTATTTTGACTATGATTTAAAATTCAATATTTGTAAAAAATGTGAATTCAAAAAAGATGAGAAAAAACCATATTTAAAATCGGGCTTCGAAAATTGTTTCAAAAGAAAATTAAATTGGACAGAAGATGACTTCAAAGCACCTAATGCTTTTGAAATATGGGATTTTAGAAGATGGAAACACTTAATTGATAATCAAATATTAAAATTAGAAGATATTTCGGATGCTGCTTTTGGTGATACAACAGATAATTCTAGTAAAATTGGACGAGTTGATAGACAATTAATTCAAAAGCATAAATCATTAGAAAATGAAACAACTCCATACCTATTAAAAGATTCTTTAAAAAGTGAAATGGAAAATTGGAAATACCCATTAAACTTTATCGATTTTGAAGCATCAACCGTAGCATTACCATTTTATTCGGGTCAAAAACCGTATGAAAAAGTCGTATTCCAATTTTCTCATCATGTTTATTATGAAGATGGAACTATTACACACGAAAATGAATACATCAATGTCACAGCAGGAGATTTTCCAAATTTTGAGTTTGTTAGACAATTAAAAAATGCTCTTGGTGCAAATAATGGAACTGTTTTTCAATACTCACCCTATGAAAACTCTACATTAAATCAAGTTAAGGTCCAACTTGAAGCATCTGATGAATCGGACAAAGCAGCATTAATTAACTTTATTAAAACACTTACAACGCCTCCAACAGATAAAGATTACAAGGGTGAAATATGGTCGCCTTCTAGAAAAATGATTGACTTATGTGAAGTAATTAAGGCTTATTATTACAATCCACATACAAAAGGAAGTAATTCGATAAAAGCTGTTTTACCAGCTATTTTTGAATCGTCATTATTTATTAGAGATAAATATAGCAAATCAATTAGTGATATTAATTTGACTTCAAAAAATTTTAGTCCAAATCATATTTGGTTAAACTTCGAAAATGAGAAAGTAATAGACCCGTATAAAACTCTAGGAAAACCATTTGAAGAATGGGATACTACAATGGAACGAATCACCGAAATGGATGAAATTAACAATGGCGGTGCTGCCTTAACCGCATATGGATTAACACAATACACTAACATGAGCAATACAGAAAGAGATAGTTTAAAAGCATCTCTATTAAAATACTGCGAATTAGACACTTTAGCTATGGTGATGGTCTTTGAGCATTTAAAAGAATTGAGTATTGAATAATTTATTATATTTGAATAAATCTAAATAAAATGAAACAATTTGTATTAACAATTATCACTGCATTGGTATTATTTGGCTGTTCAAGTGATGAAGACGCGCAACCGGCTTGCCTTAATGGTTCGTGTAATGCAGATTTTTGGATTGATACACTAGGCCATCCAGGAACATATCAAGATAACAATGGTGTTTGGCATGTCAAACATGCTGGTTTAAATTACTTTACAGTAAAAGGAAATCTAGCAGAATTAGACCCCCATTATGTGATTAATGGAGTTCCTTTGGTAGTTACTGCTTTCGATTCAAATTTTTTCTTTACTCCAGGCAATGTTATTTGGACCTACCCTGTATACTCCTATTTAGGGTTATGGAATAGTAATCAAATGAATACTCCTATTCCTATTGGTTTTCAAACCTATACTTTTCCTCAATTGGTAACTCAAACTAACATCATGAATTTAGCAGGATATACAATACAACGAAATCCAAACGTTAATGTTAATCATCCTGCGTACCCAACTTATTTTTCAACTTATTCTAGATATACATACACCCCACAAATGTCAATGCCTTTTTTTGAAGATTTCATTGGTCGTGAGGCAACCCTTTATATTCAAGTAGCTTTTGGTGAAAATAAAGAAATTGTGGATAAGGAGTTGAGGGTTGTTTTTGAGGATTGAGTTTAATATATTTGTTTAAAAAGTTAAAATATGCACCCAGAAATAGAAAAATTAGTTCAAATGGCACTGGCTGATGGACAAGTTACTGATAAAGAGCGAGAAATTATTTTGCGTAAAGCTGAAAAACTTAGTCTTGATATTGATGAAGTAGAAATGTACTTAGAAGGAAAAATAAGTGCTAATGATATTAACTTAAAACCAAATAATAACTCCCATTCAGAAATCGAATTATTGACTTTTCAACATCCAATAACTGGACGGAAATTTGAAGCTGCAATTAAAGATTTTGAAATAACAATGAGCTGGGATTTAGCTCTTAAATCATGTAATGATTTAGGAGACGGATGGAGAATGCCATATATTGAAGAGTTAGAACTTATGGTAAATGTTTTAAATTTTGATAGTGGATTTTCAGATGATGTACATGGTTATTGGAGTTCAAATGAAGTAAAAAATAGGCATAATGTGACATTAGGAGTTTGCCTTTCTTATTTATTAATTCGTTTAGAATTTTTGAAATCAGAAAAACTTAAGGTACGTGCAGTAAGAAATATATAATTATATGATGATGACTATTTTGATCCTTATGACCATATGCATCCTGAAAAATTAGTACCTATTTTAAAGGCATTGGTAAATTATCAGGTTTTGCCAATATATTTATGTTAATTTATAATCCACCTTATAAAGTTAAAGGTGGTTTCGAAGGAACATTTCAAAAGTATTAGAATTAACAGATGGCAACCCGGCAAAACAAATAGAGTATAGTAAATAAAGAGGAAAAATTAATAATTAAAAAAAAAAAAATGAGTACAACAGTATTAAGAACAGCATCAAATGTAAAAATTGGAGAAATTAGAGACGAAGGAAATAAGTTAGTAATTTATAGTGCTTCCAACGTTAGAAAAGGACATTATGATAAATCAAGTAATATAACTTATTCTGCATCTAATGTAAAAGTTGGAACAGGAAATTTATTGACTACTTTACTTTAATAATTATTTATTTAGTAAAACCTTAAATTTTTATTTATGAGTATAAGCAAACAAAATGCAATAGTATGCTTAGTTCGATTAACAGCTGAAATTGATGGTAATTGGTCAAGAGAAAAGATGCAACACGCAATTTCATATGGAGGATTAGCAAAATACATAGCTTATGAGGACTGGGTTGAGAAAATGGAATCTGGAGAATTAAATGAAACTTCTGCTATAAACTTATTAAACCAACTAAAAAAACAAGATAGAATAGACTGCCTACTTGCGTGTTTTGCTACTGCAGTTGCCAATTCAGATTTAAGTTTAAAAGAAGAAGATTATCTTAATAATTTATTCCATAATTTTCAGGATGTATCATTCGCTGAAGTGACTAATTTATATAGAAAAAATTTAGGTTTAATATAAATAAAATAGAGTAATTTTATTTAAAGATTCATTGAAATTAACAGTATAGTCATTATAGTTTCATATTTTGTGAAATACATAAATGAATTAAACATAAAAAATAATACGATGAGTAGATTTTTTGATAATTTTTTTGGTAAAAGTGAACCAATTAAAATATATACAGAAGAGGAATTAAATCAATTGAATGTCAATGAATTGAAAGAAATAGTTAATTCAGTAGAATTACGTAATCCGCCAAATAAAAGTTTTCATACATTTTCTGCACCTAAAATTCATGCGGCACTTTCATTTAGTTATAAAATTTTAGGAAATCGTTTTGAAAATTCAATCGATAAGCAAAAGTATATTTCAGAGTTTGAGTATGATATAAAAAAAGCAAAACTTGAATTAGCTGCAGAAGAAATTTCTATTAATGATTATGAAAATAAAATTGAATTACTAAAAAAACAGTTACTAAAAATAGTTTGGGATATATCAAATACACCTGAAGAAATTGTAAACAAACTTTTTGAATTAGAATTGATAAGTTTAAAGCAAAAAGAAATATGCTTATCAAATAAAAGTGCCAATGATGAAATAAAAAATAAAAATGAAAAGATGCTTAATAAAGAATTTTATTATGTTGACTACATTATAAAACATCAATAAATAAATTTGATTTTGTAAATAATTAAATTCTGTTGCAGCAGAAAGTGCAATTAAAGACTAGATTTATAGTTATGAAGAATTACTATATAAAGCTTTTAACAGTTATGCTAAATCTTTTAAATTATATTTTGATAAAGATGGTAATATTTTAGTGGAATATGAGTAATAAATTTAAAAATCTATTCTAAAATCAAATATTTAAAAATGGAGTAATCAAACACAAAAAAAAGAGTTGCAAAAAATTAAACTAAATAACATTATGAGTGCATTAAACGATTTTTACGAAAACAGTAAATTTGAATTTACCGAATTAGAATTAGATGAAATGGAAAATGAATTTTTGGAAATAGTTTCAAATAAATTCAAAAATACATCTGAAGTTGATTTTGATTGTGATGAAGGAAATTCAGAAGATACATTTTGGTTAACTCAAATGAAAATAAATGTGAGCAGTTATGAAATAATAGTAAGAGGTGATAACGATGGAATACCTGTTATAGATATTGTTCATGATTCTAATATTTTAGGAGTTTATTATCCAAAAAATATTTCAGAATTTTTAAATTACATTAATGAGTTAAATATAAAATAAATAACAAAATGAATGAAATTATAACATTACAAAGAAATATGGATGACGGTTATGGAACCGTTTACTGTGTTCAAAAGCAAATTTTTGAATTAAATATTATTCATAATTACTTTGAAGTTGAAGATGCTTTCGAAACTGTTGAAGCATTAGTTACTTTTTTAGAAGACAAACAAGAAGAAGATGATTATGATTTTTTGAATGATATTATGTGTGATTTAGAGGATTCTGAGGATTCCGAACATTTTAATTCTGTAGCAAATCCAAATGGCTCAGGCAACAATGTTGATTGTCTAATTGTAACTTATGAAGGGAAAGTTGTTTTTGAAAATTAATTTCAAGTAGATAATATTTGAGTTTGATAATCAGTCTATTTTAATAATAAAATTTAGATTATTTATGATTATTATTAAGCGAATATCTCAAAAGTGAGGCATTAAAAACAATATTGAAATTGAAGAAACTAAAAATTAAGGCAGTAAAAAATTTAAAATATGTTACAAATACTTCAACAATTATATCCTAATAGAATAATTTCACCTGATACAAAAAATGACTTATCAATTGACAAGTATATGGTTTATATATTAATTTTTAATAATATTCCAATTGTATTGGGTCACGGAAAAAAAAATAGAGCTAAAATTATTTTTGACAATGAAAATCAAATTACATCAAGTCATTTAAAATCTATTTTTGTTAGATTATACCAGCTATATGCAGAGGGAGAGTTTGAAAGATTCGTCATTTTTTGTAGAGATAAAGATGAGGCTAAAGAAATTGAAAAAGTTTTACATAAAGAGATTGGGGGCAATAACAGAAATATTCCAGAAAATATTAAAAATAGACTTTTTAACGGACTTGAAGGTTCTTCAATAGTTCGCTTAATTTTAGAGATAGCTTTACGTTCTTCTTTTGATGGTATCTCAGACTTAAAAAAATGGAGAGCAGATGGAATTTTAAACGATGATATATGGAATGATATATCAGAAAGATTAAGATTAAATAATTAAAATTTAAATTAAACAATAAATTCAATGTTAGCTGAAAATAAAATTAAAAAACTATTTGAAAGTTTTCCTTTTGAAAGTTTAAGAGATACATCCAAAAACAAGTTATTGATTATTGCATGTTCGGATAGAAAAATAGCGGGTAACGAAATTTGTGAAAGGAATTATTTTAATTCAGAATCATATAAATATTTGAAGGCATTAAGAGAATTGAGAAGATTTAATTACATAGATTATATTAATTCTAATTCAAATGAATATTTAATGATTAAAGATATCAATGGAAATGGGAATTTGACTTCAATTGATAGTTGTTATTTTATTAATTCTTTAAAGACAAATACTCCAAATTTAAAGCCTGCAGTAGAAAGATACGATGGTATTTTTTATAGTTATGATTTAAAAAATCTTTATTTTAAAAAAAATAGAGAGTCAAACTTACACATATTAATTGTTTCTGGTTTATATGGAATTTTAGAATTTAGAGATGGAATTATAGATTACCATTTTAATATTAAGAATGGTCCTAAAATATGGAGTAATTGTTTAACAAATACAATAAATCAATATATTTCGGAAAATGAAATAGATAATGATTCAGTTTTTTATTCTTTATCAGATGAATATTTGAAAAATATTACTCCAAACTCAGCCTGGAAAAATATTTGGATTAAAAATGGTGGATTAGGAAGCTTGCAAACAAGTGCCAAATTTTTAAAAGAATATTTTTTACCAAATCTTTAATCTATAATTTTATAATCATTTCCAAACCTTCCCAATATAAAGTCAATTTCGTGATTCTCCCAAACTGCAATTTGAATAATCACATAATTTTCTTTGTTTTCAATCACTTTTTGTGAATGATGGAGCTTTTTATTTAGTACAATTCCTTTAGCCCAATCATAAAATTTTATTCTTAAAACTCTTAATTCATTATTTGGGTCATACCATATACCAATACTATGTTTTAACTTGTTGTTTAAATCACTTTTCTTGTAAAGTGCATCATGGTCGAATGTGATTTCTTTTGTTTCATTTAACCCATCTTCGGTTTCATAATAGGCTTGTTCTACTTCATAATTTAAAAATGTGTCCAAACTGTAATTTTTTAGAATATCGCTCGCTATCCCAGTTTCACTATCAATATCAAGGCCTAATAAGTAATAGCGACTATCATATAATCTAATTTGTAAAGGTGCTATGTATTTAAAATCTTCAATACCCTCTTTATTTTTATAGCAATATTTAACAGCTATACCTTGTTTTGCAAGTGAAATTAGTTTTCCAGCTAGTAAAATGATTTTATCATGATTATTAATTTCAGGTTCCGTTTTTACAAAATACTTCGAATCAATTAAGTCTTTTTCTTTAAAACCATATTCTTGTGCAACTAATTCTTTAATTTTTTTTATGGTTGGCAAATCATCTTCTGTTTGCATATTCCCAAATATCAAAGGAAAAGCATTAATCTCATCTTGACTAAGAATCAATTTGTTTGGTATAAAATTAAGTTTTAGAGTTCGCTCATGACCATCAAAACCAAATAAAAACTCATAATCTTCCTGAATCATGGTGTCAATTATTCGATCTAAAGTTTTTAAACTCTTTTTTTCAAAACCCTCAGAAAATAAAAAATTATTAAACTTTTCGAAAACTACTGATTTTAAGACAAAGTCATTGTAAGGATTGAATATTTTTTCAATTATCAACTTATAATTTTGGTATACTCCTGTTGTCTTCATTTTCTATTTTTTTACAAAGATAATAATTTCAATATCACAACAAAGACATTTTTGTCTATGTTGTATATTAATTTTGTCCTAACAAAAAGCATTAGTGGCGGAATTTGGTTTCGGTGCACAGAAACCAGAGAGTAGACGCGCACAACCTAAAGTTGTGTGGACTGATAAAGTCCATGGAGGTTCAAACCCTTCCTAATGCACTAATTTAAAAAGCAAAATCATGAAAAATCAAGACTTTGACAAATTAAAATGTATCGAGCACATCGTAGCGGTAGCTTTTGGCACTACATCAAAAAAGGAGGAATTACTCGCCCTACCTGAAATCAAAAGTTTATTACAATTTTTCAAAATTAGTTACGAAGAATTGGTTGTATTGTCTTTACTTATTGAAGGAGGTATTCGTCAAGAAGAACAGGGTATTGATGCTTTCTTGGAATACTTTGGCGGTGGACTTTCGGGTTTAAAAGATATTAATCAAGCTTTGCATAACTTAATTTCAAAAGGGTATGTTGTGGCAACTACAAAAAATAAATTTAGTAAAACGTTGATTAAACAAACCTTTGAAGTGGATGAGAAAGTGTATGAAGCTTTATTAAATAACAAAAAAGAACGACTGGAATTTAAACCTGCAGAAAACTTTACAAAACTGTTGAAAAATATTAACGAAATCTATGAAAAAAGAACTGGTGGTTGCTATGATGCTGAAACAATGAGAAAACGCATCGAGCAAGAACTTTCATTGGCAAAGAAATGTGATGAATTAGATTGGTTAAATAGCTATACAGAATTAACATTAGAAGATCAAATTCTGTTTTTATTTGCAGCCTATTCACATCAGAAAAACGAGGAGCAGATTGATTTAGAGTATCACATCAAGCAAATTGAAGATAATTTTACCAAGCAAAAGGCATTTAGAGATAGTATAGCAAACAAAACCTCTATGTTAATCATGAATGACTTATTGTTAAAGGCCGAAGATGGTTTTGTGTTTGATGAGTTTGTGGGTTTAACCGAAAAAGCGATTCATGCTTTGTTTCAAAAAGAATCCAATAAAGCAAAAAAGAATGCTTACTCAACAGCTACTATTATATTACCTGAAGATATTTTTTTGGAGGAATTGTTTTATAATGAATCAGAGTTATCACAAATCAATACTATAGAAAAGATATTAAGTAAAGAAAAACATCAATTAGTCGTAAATCAGTTAGCAGAAAACGGATTAGCAAAAGGGATTTCTATACTTTTTAACGGGTTCTCAGGCACTGGAAAAACGGCAACAGCAAAACGCTTAGCTAAAATAACAAATCGTCCTCTTTTTTGTGTGGATGTGGAAAAAATAGCGAACAAATGGATAGGCGATTCAGAAAAGAATACTAAGAAAATCTTCGATGAATATTACGAGTTTTCAAATCAATGTGAACTAACTCCTATCCTATTCTTTAACGAAGATAGTATCTTTTCTAAGCGCGTTGATGTGGGGCATTCCTCCGATCGAACCCACAACAGTATGCAGAATATTTTATTAGAACAAATGGAACAATTTACAGGGATTTCAATTGTTACCAGTAACCATGCAGAAAAATTGGACAAGGCATTTGAAAGACGATTCTTGTACAAAGTAGAATTTGAGAAACCAACGAAAGAAACACAATACAACTTATTATCCAATGCTTTTCAGAATATGTCAAGTTTGACTATAAATACCGTTTTAGAAAACTATTCCTTTACAGGCGGACAAATCTATAACATCAAGAAAAAATACATTATGCAATGTATAATCGATGATGACGACTTGGAATCATTATTTATTAGATTGTGTAAAGAAGAAATTAAAACCACAACAAGTACTAAAATAGGATTTTAACTTTAAAAAATTATTGCTATGGAAAAGACAATTCGTTCGTATCTGAACTCATTAATCATAATTTTCATTTTCTACTTTGCCACGAGAGGTATTGTAAAACTATTATGGAATCACAATGACAGAGAGGTTGTTAAAGCTAGGACATTTATATTGTTCACTTGCTTATTTATAGGCTCTTTCTTCTATATCGTTATAACTTATCATTTGGTTGATGGCAAAACGGAAATGGTTCGTATTTTTTACAAAATTTATTTATTCCTGGCTTTTTTGTATATTGTCGTGGGATTAATCTATGATATAGTAAGTACTTCAAGTTTAACTTCTAAAAAACCACTAAAAAATGAAAACAAATAACACTTTCAATGGTAAATTCAATTACACCTATAAAGAAACAGGGTATAATGAACAAGATTTTAAAAAAGTTTACGATGCTCACACAAGAAGTATTGATTGTCTTTTAAAACTGCCAAATGAAAATGATAAATGTGTCATTGAAATGCATTTTGTAACTCCTGATGGTAAATACAATGATTTTGTTTCAAGTGATTTAAAAAACATTGTCATAAACGGTTCTGATTTATTGTATTTTGGAATTCATTTTAAAGAGTATATTAAAAGAAACGATATTGTAATTATCAATGGAGATTTTATATTAGAAATTAAAGAGGAAACAGATGGATTTCATGTGTTTGATTTTAGTATTGAAATAGAGAATCAAGAAATTATTAATGAAATTGAAAATCAAAAATTAATAGTAAAAAATAATATCTAATTATAAATTAAAAAATTTATACAATGAAAGAAATAATCTGTCCAAACTGTAAAACGCCCTTTACAATCGACGAGAGTGGTTACGCTGATATTGCTAAACAAATTAAGGACCATTTGTTTCAAGAAGAAATACAGAAACGCCTTTCGATAGCTGAAAGAGAAAAAGAAAGTGCCATTAAATTAGCAGAAGCTACTATAAAAAATTCACTTCAAGAATCTATTCAAAAGAAAGAAAATGAAATTGCTCAAATTAAAGCACTACTGGATAATGCTGAGATTCAAAAAAAGCTATCTGTAACTGAAGCCATTCAAAAAATTGAAAAAGAACGCGATGCATTAGCTAATGAAGTTAAAACCAAAGAACTCGAAAAACAAAATTTGGAGAGTACATTAAAACAACAATTCACAACAGAATTACAAAATAAAGAAGCCATCATCAAATACAAAGATGAAGAAATTACACGTGTTAAAGACATGAAGGCCAAACTTTCTACCAAAATGATTGGTGAAACTTTAGAATTACATTGTGAAAATGAATTTAACAAATTGCGACCAACAGCTTTTCCAAAAGCCTATTTTGAAAAAGATAACGATGCTAGGTCTGGAAGTAAAGGAGATTATATTTATAAAGAATTTGACGAACATGGAAATGAAATCATCTCCATCATGTTTGAAATGAAAAATGAAGCAGATACAACGGCTTCAAAAAAACGAAACGATGATTTCATTAAAGAATTAGATAAAGACCGTACAGAAAAAAAATGTGAATATGCTGTTTTGGTTTCTATGCTTGAATCGGAAAGTGAATTATACAATACGGGTATTGTTGATGTTTCCTATAAATATCCTAAAATGTATGTTGTACGTCCCCAGTTTTTTATTCCAATCATAACGTTGTTACGCAATGCTGCTATGAGTTCGATGCAATACAAATCTGAATTAGCACTGGTGCGTAGTCAAAACATTGACATTACCCATTTTGAAGATAAAATGAATAAGTTTAAAGAAGGTTTTGCAAGAAATTATGATTTAGCCAGTCGCAAGTTCAATGAGGCTATAGACGGTATTGATAAAACCATAAAAGAACTAGAAAAAACGAAGGCAGCATTATTGTCTTCTGAAAACAATCTTCGTTTAGCCAATGAAAAAACAGAAGATTTAACGATAAAAAAATTAACGCACAATAATCCCACTATGAAAGCGAAGTTTGATGAGTTGGATAGTTAATCCTATTCGTAATATTATATGCATTTACATATAAAATATGATTTTTAATTAAAATTACATGTTTTTACATATAATTTATTACTTTTTTTATGGAATAAAATCCACACTATTGAATTGAATCGAAAATAAAAAAATTGAGTTTTCGATTCAAAAATTTGTTTTTCTCGAACCAAAACACTAATTTTACGTTGTATAATTTTGAGCATTAAAAAAGTAGTTACCCTATGAGTTACCCTGTGTAAATTCAAAATTGGGAAGTACTGAAAACATTGATAGTTACAAAAGAGTTCGAGAACCTCTTTCTCCGCAACAAAAACCCGAAACAAACGTTTCGGGTTTTTTTATTTCAATATCTTTTACTTAATTATTTTTTAGTAAATTAATCCTATTTTTTTTTAAATTATTAGTTTATTATTTGTTGGTATTGCTTGGTTCTTTGCGACTTACTAATTATCTGTATAAGTTTGCGAGTTTTTTAAACTAAAATTATAATTCACAACATAAACTAAATAATAATGAAAAAACAATTTCTCTTTTTATTTTGCTTATTCAGCTGTTTCATTTTTTCCCAAGGAGTATTTTTTAAAATGGGTAAAAACTATACCTCATTTTCATATAAGAACACTTCTCCAATGACAGAGAAAATAAAAATCAACGGAACTGGTTCCAGTTATGAATTAGGTTATAATTTACCACTAAAATATAAAGATTTTTCTTGGTCTTCTAGTATTACTTTAAACGATTATAATGCTACGGGAGAATCTAGAACCAATAATTTAGAGTGGAAAACATCCTACATTGGTTTACAAAACACCATTGATTATCAATTTTTTGACTCATTCTATTTATTTATTAGTGCTCAGGCTGGACTTAACCTTTCTACTATAGTTTATGGAAAACAGCAAATTAATAATTCAGCAAATAGTTTGATGGGTAATAAAGATTTTTCTGGTTTATTATTACAACCAACACTGGGTGTTAATGCAAAATATTATATTTCAAAAACAGGTTATTTAAGTTTAGGTTGCAATCTAGCAAAAAGCTATTCACTTAACCCAACACCAGATAAAGTTTCATTTAATACTTACCAAATCCTTTTTGGAGGATATTTCGAATTGAATAAAGACAAACATTTATGAGAAAATTATTTTACTTATTAGCCTTCTTTTGTACGTCATTTTATTATGCACAAACAAATGGAATCACTTATCAAGCAGTTATTTATCTTCCGAATGGTCAAAATATTCCTGGTCAAGATATACAAAACAGCCCGATGACCAATCGTTTAGTTTGTCTCCAATTTTCATTGATAGATGATCTTTCACAATTGGAATACCAAGAAACTATTCAAACCACAACAGATGAATTTGGTATGGTCAACCTATTAATTGGTACTGGAACCCAAACAGGCGGTTATGCTAGTTCATTTAATGCTGTTCTTTGGAACAACACCCGAAAATCATTAAAAGTTGAATTAGATGCATTAGGTAATTGTCAAGAATACATCGTTTTAAGTGATGATCCACTATCAGCTGTTCCATTTGCTTATGCTGCAATAACGGCAAATAATGTATCCGGAACTGTTGCGGTTTTCAATGGTGGAACTGGAGCCAATAATCCAACTGATGCAAGAATCAACTTAGGCTTAGGCAATGTTGATAATACATCAGATGCTACAAAACCTATTTCAGCAGATACCCAAGCAGCTTTAGATACTAAAGAAGCACTTACAAATAAATCTACTACTCCTACTCTAGGTACAAGTGACGTGCTCTACCCTACTCAAAATGCGGTTAAAACATACGTTGATGCTCAAGTGGCTTCAGCTACTATTGCCGATGCCGATGCAGTTACAAAAGGTAAAATTCAGTTAGCGGGAGATTTAGGTGGAACAGCTGCTGCTCCTACTGTCCCTGCTTTAGCAACCAAAGAAAATACGGCAAACAAATCTGCTGTTACTACTTTAGGTACAAGTGATGTGTTGTTTCCAACTCAAAATGCGGTGAAAACCTATGTGGATACTAACATTACATCAGTAAATAATGCTAATAGTGCGCTTCAAGCAACAGTTACTGCAAACGCAAATGCTGCTACAACTGCTATTGCGGCAGTTCAAGCTGATGTTGATGCTAATGAAGCTACTGGTACTGCAGCAGACACTGCTTTACAAAATAATATTACGACACTTCAAAATACAGTAGCTACAAATGCAACAAATACAGCTGCAGCTTTAGCTTTGAAAGAAGATGCCGCAAACAAATCTACTGCAACTACTTTAGGAACTAGTAATGTGTTATTCCCAACTCAAAATGCGGTTAAAACATACGTTGATGCTCAAGTGGCTTCAGCTACTATTGCCGATGCCGATGCTGTTACAAAAGGTAAAATTCAGTTAGCGGGTGATTTAAGTGGAACGGCTGCTGCTCCTACTGTCCCTGCTTTGGCAACCAAAGAAAATACGGCAAACAAATCTGCCGTTACTACTTTAGGGACAAGCGATGTGTTGTTTCCAACTCAAAATGCAGTTAAAACCTATGTAGATACTAATATTACTTCAGTTAACTCAAATATTACTACACTTCAAGGAACAGTTACTGCAAATGCAAATGCGGCTACAACTGCAATTGCGGCAGTTCAAGCCGATGTGGATGCAAATGAAACTGCTACAAACAATGCTTTGGCAACTAAAGAAAATGCAGCTAACAAATCTACAACAACTACTTTAGGAAATAGCGATCAGTTATTCCCAACTCAAAATGCAGTTAAAACCTATGTAGATACTAATATTACTTCAGTTAACTCAAATATTACTACACTTCAAGGAACAGTTACTGCAAATGCAAATGCGGCTACAACTGCAATTGCTGCAGTTCAAGCTGATGTGGATGCCAATGAAACAGCTGCAAACAATGCTTTGGCAACCAAAGAAAATGCAGCTAACAAATCTACCACTACTACTTTAGGAACTAGCGATGATTTGTTTCCAACTCAAAATGCAGTTAAAACCTATGTGGATACGAATTTTACTTCAGTTAACTCAGATATCACTACACTTCAAGCAACAGTTACTGCAAACGCAAATGCTGCTACAACTGCAATTACGGTAGTTCAAGCCGATGTGGATGCCAATGAAACTGCTGCAAATACTGCTTTGGCTTTAAAAGAAGATGTTGCTAATAAAAGTACTAACATAGTAACGGATGCAAATTCTACCACTAAATACCCATCTGTTAAATTAATTAAAGATTATGTCGATACATTAAATGCTGCGGCTGGAGTTGCAGATAATACAATTACTTCGGCTAAAATAACTGATGGAACCATTATGAATATTGATGTTAATGCCAATGCAGCAATCGATTATTCAAAATTAAATTTAAACAACTCAATTGTCACTTTAGATATTACAGATAATGCCGTAACCTCATCTAAAATCTCAGATGCTAATGTAACAAATATTAAATTAGCTACAGGAATTGATGCTACTAAATTAGCTGATGGATCAGTAACTAATTTAGAATTACAATATATCGGAACTCTAAGTTCTGATGTACAAATCCAAATCAATGGAATAAATTCAGACATTGCAACTAATACAACTAATATTGCTACGAACACAGCAGCTATTGCAACCAATACAACGGATATTGCAACTAATACAACAAATATTGCTGCAAATACATCAGCTATAGCAACAAATACTACAAACATTGCAACTAATACGACTGATATTGCTGCAAATACAGCAGCCATAACTACCAATACAACGGATATTGCAACCAATACAACTAATATTGATACAAACACAGCAGCTATAGCAACCAATACAACTAATATTGCTGCAAATACATCAGCTATTGCAACAAATACTACAAACATTGCAACTAATACGACTGATATTGCAACTAACACAGCAGCTATAGCAACCAATACAACTGACATTGCAACTAATACAACTGATATTGCTACAAATACAGCAGCTATTGCAACTAACACAA
>NZ_JBIIWV010000201.1:0-3510 GCF_044338735.1 Flavobacterium sp.
AGTATTTTACCACCAATGACGATGCGCGAAGCATTAGAAACTACAAAAATTCATTCGGTAGCTGGTAAAACAAAAGATGTTGGCTTGATGGTTCAGCGCCCATTTAGAAGTCCACACCATACAGCAAGTTCGGTTTCATTAGTAGGCGGTGGAAGTTATCCGCAGCCAGGTGAAATTTCATTGGCTCACAATGGCGTTTTGTTTTTAGATGAATTGCCCGAATTTAAAAGAGAAGTGCTAGAAGTAATGCGTCAGCCCTTAGAAGATCGAGAAGTGACTATTTCAAGAGCAAAATTTACGATTACTTATCCATCGTCATTTATGTTAGTTGCCAGTATGAATCCAAGCCCTGGCGGATATTTTAATGATCCAAATGCTCCAGTAACATCATCGCCTATGGAAATGCAACGGTATTTGAGTAAAATTTCTGGGCCATTGTTAGATCGAATTGATATTCATATAGAAGTAACTCCTGTTCCGTTTGAAAAATTAACAGAAACACGAAAAGCCGAAAGCAGTACGGAAATTAGAAAACGAGTGACCAACGCACGAATAATTCAATCATTACGATTTGAAACTATGGAATACATTCATTATAATGCGCAAATGAGTAGCAAATTAATTAGAGAATTTTGTGTTTTAGAAGAAGTTTCTTTGCAGTTATTAAAAACAGCAATGGAACGATTAAATTTATCGGCTAGAGCATATGATCGAATTTTGAAAGTTGCTCGAACAATAGCCGATTTGGAAGCGTCAAATTCTATTCAATCGCATCATGTAGCAGAAGCAATTCAGTATCGCAGTCTAGATAGAGAAGGTTGGTTAGGCTAATAAATTATTGAGCTCCAAATACTATATAATGTTGATCAAAATTGGAATAAGCATGCTATGGATGGAACAGTATATCCTGACAATTGTTTAAAAATGAATTTGATTTGATTATGAAATCAGAAAAGGTATGCCCAAAATTACTTGAACATACCTTAAAAATTCTATTATTTCTGTCGATTTATGAATAATGCAACAACAACAGCTATTATTTTATTCTGATAATAGATTAGAGTAAAATCTACTAATTTTTCAATATTGAATGTAAAATATTATTCTAAACCACTTTCATCTATTGGTGATGCTTCTTTAAAACCAACTGATTGCGCATAAATTGCATAATACATAGAATAAATAAATGGAAGTGTAAAGAGAATACCAATACATAATACAAAAATTCCTAAAAGCATTCCTATACCAGCAATTATTAATGCTATTATTATGATAAAGGGTTGTTTAAAAAACAACTGAGCACTTTTTGTAATAGCTTCTAAATAATTTTGTTCGCCATAAATAATTAATGGAACAGTAAAAATAGTAAATAAACCAATAAAAATTTGAACCACCGAATTAAAAAATTCAAATCCAAGAAGAGTTAAAACTGATGTAATAACAGCAGTTGTAAAACCAATAATTAAATAGCTTAAAAATAGTTGTTTAAAAAAGTACCCTTTGTAAAAATCAAATAAATTAGAAAAACTAAATTCTTTTTTAGTAGCTGATAAATGGTTTAAATGAATAAAACCAGCAGTTGTAGGAGCAAATAATGCACTAAAAAACATAGATACAACTGCATTTCCTATAATAAATGTTTTATCAGTTGCTAGACTTTCAAGAGAAGTCATGGTTTCGGTAAAATTTGAAAAACCAAAAAAGGTTCCCAAAAGCAAAATATAAATTAATAATACCACAACCGAAACAATAATTAATCCTAGTCCAGCAATTAAAAAAGTTTTTTTGAAGGTAGCAAAACTTTCATCAATAAGTTTTCCTAAGTCTAACGAATATCCGTTACTCACTTTTTGCTCAATAATTTTTCTCATAGTTTGTTTTTTTAAATTAAATCCCAAAGTGCATCTTTAGGGGGGGAAGCTATAAATGTAAAAATTTCTTTTGAAACTGGGTGCTTAAGTATTAATTTTTTTGCATGTAAGTGAATACCTCCATCTGGATTACTTCTGTCAAAACCATATTTCAAGTCGCCTTTAATTGGGCAACCAATCGCTTGGAGTTGCGCTCTTATTTGGTGATGTCTGCCCGTATGCAAATCAATTTCTAAAACAAAATAATGGTCAAGTTTTTTTATAATTTGATACGAAAGACTTGCTGGTTTACTTTCTGGAACTTCTTTAATATGAGCTCTTGAGGTATTATTTTTGGAATTTCTTTTCAAAAAATGAGTAAGTGTATCTTTCTCCTTAGAAGGATAGTTTTTAACCACTGCCCAATATGTTTTTTGAGTCTCTCTATTTTTAAACGAAGCGTTTAATCGTTCTAATGCTTTTGAAGTTTTTGCAAAAATAACTACTCCAGATGTTGGACGGTCTAAACGATGCACTACACCTAGAAATACATCACCTGGTTTGCTGTATTTTTCTTTGATATATTCTTTAACTACATCAGATAATGGTTTATCGCCGGTTTTATCGCCTTGAACAATATCACCCACACGTTTATTGATAACGATGATGTGATTATCTTCATGAAGAATTTGTAGGTTTGATTTATTTGAAATTATTTTTTCAGTCAAAATGTACTAATTAAGCGCCGCCAGTTTAATATTGTTCATTTACATTTGGAAAATCTTTTGATTTCACATCGGTAACATATTGGCCAATTGCAGTGGACATTTCTTCAAATAAATTCATATAACGTCTTAAAAATCTTGGACTAAATTCGTGAGTCATTCCAATCATATCATGCAATACTAGGACCTGACCATCAACTCCGCCTCCTGCACCAATTCCAATAACGGGAATGGAGATGCTTTGAGCTACTTTTTCAGCCAAATGTGCTGGAATTTTTTCTAATACCAATGCAAAACAACCTATTTTTTCAAGCATTTTTGCATCTTCTAATAATTTTTCTGCTTCAGCATCTTCTTTAGCTCTAACAGAATAAGTTCCAAATTTATATATCGATTGTGGGGTTAAGCCTAAATGTCCCATAACAGGAATACCTGCATTCAATATTTTTTTTATGGAAGCAGCAATTTCGCTTCCGCCTTCAAGTTTTACAGCATGTCCGCCACTTTCTTTCATAATACGAATAGAAGACCGAAGCGCTTCTTTTGGATCCGATTGATAACTTCCAAACGGTAAATCAACTACAACTAAAGCTCTTTCGCATGCTCTAACCACACTTGAAGCGTGATATATCATTTGATCAAGCGTAATAGGTAATGTAGTTTCGTGTCCTGCCATTACATTACTCGCAGAATCACCAACAAGAATAACATCAACTCCTGCAGCGTCTACAATTTTAGCCATTGTAAAATCATAGGCAGTTAGCATAGAAATCTTCTCACCATTGATTTTCATGTCAATTAATGATTTTGTGGTAATTCTTTTGTAATCTTTTTTTGCTACAGACATTTTTCGACTATTTTTGAAGAAACAAAATTAACTTTTAAAAACTTATAATAAAAACCAAATCATGAAGAATTTACTTTTTACGCTATTA
>NZ_JBIIWV010000061.1:0-12032 GCF_044338735.1 Flavobacterium sp.
AACTGATTTACTTCGTTTTCCCATTGCTTAACTACATTTCCAAGAAAAGAAACATCAATGTCTGTATCAGTTTCATGATAAATAGTTGTATAACTGCTTGGATAAATACCAATGGCAGATGCCGAAACAAATTGTTTTACGTTATTGGGTGTTTTTTGCAGTGTTTGAAATAATAATTTTGTCGAAAGAACGCGGCTTTGAATAATTTCTTCTTTGTATGAAGAAGTCCATTTTTGAGCAACATTTGCACCTGCTAAATGAACAATAACCTCAACATCAGTTAAGGAATTTAAATCAATTTCAGCTGTTTTTGGATTCCAATAAAAACCTTTATAGTTAGAATTGTAGACTAATTTATCTTTTGAAGTAGATAAATAATGAACTGTATGCCCATTTTGCAACAATAATCCTACTAATTCTTTTCCTACTAAACCAGTCGCTCCTGTAACTAAAATGGTCATTTTATTTGCTTTTTATCAAAGTTACAATGAAAAAATATAGTTTGAAAATAAATTAACGTATGTTTAGGATTAGTAATAAATACGACAAGTGCAATTTATTATTTTAATCTCTTACTTTAAGAGTCCATTCAAATTGCATTTCCGAAACTTGTTCTCCTTTTTCATTTTTTCCAATGGAAGTCAACCAAATGGTTTGTCCATCTTCTGTTTCAATTGCTTTTTGAATTGCTTCTTTTATTGCATCGCCTTGTGTACATGCAAAAGTAATTCTTCCAGTAGCTTTTTTAGTGAACACACTTTTATTTTGAGCCACTAACATAGAGATGTTTTTACCACTTGCCTTGATTTGATACAATACCAAAGCTCCTGTTGTAAACTCCGCTGCCATTGCCTGCACTGCAAAATACATTGAATTAAAAGGATTTTGATTAAACCAACGGTGTTTTACGGTTACTTCACAAACTTCAGGTGAAATTGACTTAACACGCACACCACACCAAAAGGCAGCTGGCAATTTAAAAAAAGTAAACAAATTTAATTTGGCAGGTGTAAACTCCATGATTGATTGAATTTGCTGTAAAAATACAAAATTAAACAAGAAGTAGCTAACGATGTTAAATG
Organism: Flavobacterium sp.; assembly: GCF_044338735.1. Lineage (GTDB taxonomy): Bacteria > Bacteroidota > Bacteroidia > Flavobacteriales > Flavobacteriaceae > Flavobacterium. The sequence continues at coordinate 1,083 of NZ_JBIIWV010000061.1, forward strand.
TTAATTTTATGTTAAATATTAGTACTAGGCGTAACATAATACCATCCAATAGACTTATCTTTGCATAAGAAATTAATAGGTAATATAATTTTAATCATCAAAATCAATCAAATGCGAAAGCAAAACAATCAAAAAATGAACAGTTTAATTATCAAAATCAAAAGGAATTATGAATATTGAAAACACTAAAGCGCAAATGCGTAAAGGGGTTTTAGAATTTTGTATTTTATCTGTCTTAAAAGAAAAAGATGCATATACTTCTGAAATACTGGATACGCTAAAAAACGCAAAATTATTAGTCGTTGAAGGAACCGTGTATCCTTTATTAACAAGGCTCAAAAATGACGGCTTGTTAAATTATCGATGGGAAGAATCTTTATCGGGTCCACCCAGAAAATATTACGGTTTAACCCATGAAGGAAAAGAATTTTTACAAGAATTAAATGGCACATGGAAAGAATTAGCCGATGCCGTAAATCTAATAACCAGTCAAAACTAAACGTCATGAATAAAACAATAAGTATAAATTTAGGAGGTTTTTTCTTCCATATTGATGAAGATGCCTATCAAAAATTATCGCGTTATTTTGATGCGGTAAAACGTTCACTTGCTCCTGATGGCAGAGAGGAAATAATGAAAGATATTGAAAGTCGTATTGCCGAATTATTTCAAGAACGCATTCAAAACGATAAACAAGTAATAGGTTTAGTAGAAATTGATGCTGTAATTGGAATCATGGGACAACCTGAAGACTATAAAATTGATGAAGAAACACCATACGCATCTAGTTCTAATACATTTAACACGAAAAGCAAAGCGAAAAAATTATACCGAGATAAGGAAAATGGAATTATAAGTGGTGTTGCTTCAGGATTTGGACACTACCTTAATATAGATCCGGTTTGGATACGTTTACTTTTTGTAATCATAGTAATAGCTGGTTTTGGAAGCCCAATATTAATCTATTTAATATTACTATTTATTATTCCTAAGGCCGAAACCACTTCTCAAAAACTAGAAATGAAAGGTGAAGAAATTACTATTTCAAATATAGAACGAAAAGTTAAAGAAGGTATCGATGATATTGCTGATAAAATTGGCTCAATAGACCATCAAAAAATAGCCGAAAACACAAGACAAGGCATCAATAAAACAGGAAATGCTGTGGGAAACTTTTTTTCAATAGTGTTTAATGTATTTGCAAAATTGATTGGCGGAATCATTGTTTTATTCAGCTCTATTTCGCTTGTAGCATTTTGCATTACAAGTATATTCATGATTTTTTCGACAAATATGCCTGATAATTTTCTATTAAATCATGTTAAAACACCTATTGGTTTAGAAACACCAATGTGGGTTCAAGGAATTTTAGTACTTTTTGTCTTTGGTATACCTTTTTTCTTCTTACTTATTTTAGGACTAAAATTATTAGTAAATAACTTAAAATCAATTGGGAATATTGCAAAATATACATTACTTGCTACTTGGATTATTGCAATGGGTATTGCCATTTCATTAGGCGTTAACGAAGCATCGCAATTTGCATTTGAAGGAAAAACAGTACAAAAACAAGAACTAATATTAAATCCAACAGACACTTTACTCATTAAGTTTAAAAACAATGATTTCTATTCTAAAAACGTTCATCATGAAACCGATTTCAAAATAACACAAGACGATAACAATAAAGAAGTCATTTATTCTAATAATGTTTCTATTGAAATCATGGAAACTGATTTAGCATCAGCTTATATCCAAATAGAAAAAACAGCTAAAGGAAAATCTTCAGAAGAAGCAAGAAAAAGAGCTGAAAAAATTAAATATGCATTTAAAGTTGAAGGTAATGTACTGCAATTAGACAATTATTTAACCTCTGCAGTTGAAAATAAATTTAGAGGCCAAGAAGTTGCATTGTATTTGTATTTACCAAAAGGAACCGTATTTAAAACCGATAAAAACTTTTACAATTTTGATGTATCAAATGACAATTTCTTCAATCTACATTATAGCTCTTCTGATTATATTTATAGAGTTGATACTGAAAAAGTAAAATGTTTGAATTGTCCTATTTCAGAAAACGAGCATCAAGATATTGAATCCAATGAATTAGAAAATGATTCTACAGCAACTATTATTTATGACGAAAATGGAGTCTTAGTGAAAAAGAAAATTAGTAAAGCAATAGTAATTGACGATTCTAAAAATTTAATAGAAATTAAAACTAAATAACATGAAAACCACATATAAAATACTGCTTTGTTTAATTGGAATTGTTTTCTTTTCCTGTAACGAAAATTTTAATATAGGCACACAAGGTAGCGGAAACATCACTAAAGAGAAAAGAGCAATTGCAACATCATTTGAAAAAATTGCTTCTAGCTCGGGCATTACCGTAATTGTAGAACAAGGATCACCTGCGAGCATTGAAGTTGAAACAGATGATAACATTCAACAATATGTGATTACAAAAGTTGAAAATGGTACACTAATTGTAAAAGTTGAAGGAAGTATTCATACGGAATCACCAATAAACGTAACTGTTAAAATGCCTATAATTACAGGTTTAGAATCTTCCAGCGGATCTACAATTAGTTCTAAAAACACATTAAGAGGAACCGAAATTTCATTAACCACAAGTAGTGGAAGCGAAATAGAAGCCGTGTTAGAATATGAAAAAGTGTCTTGTGACTCTTCTAGCGGAAGTAGCATCACTATTTCTGGAAAAGCTTTAAACTTACAAACATCAACTTCAAGCGGCAGCGAAATTGACGCCGAAGAATTAGCAGCTAATGAAATAACATCCGACGCATCAAGTGGAAGTTTTACCAAAGTAAAGCCAATAGTAAAATTAAAAGGAACGGCTTCGAGCGGAAGTTCTATTAATTATTATCAGAAACCAAGAACATTAATAAAAGAAGAAAGTTCAGGTGGAAGTGTTACAAATGAGTAACTAATTTTATGCTACCCATATGTTTAACAAATAATTAGTACAAAATTAACAACATTATTTCATAAAAACACTAATTTTACATTAACAACAAATACTAACAAATTAATTCCTACCCTATGATAAAACTAGTTATTCAGATTATAGAATTTGTATTTACTTTTATTACAAACTTGATAGAATCAATCCTATAAATACAAAATGAAAACATCAGTAAATTATACTGATGTTTTTTTTATATTTGTATTTAAATTAAACTCAATATGCGAAGTAAAATTTCCTATCTATTGGTTGCTTTATTAGTAACTTCTCTTTCATTTAGCCAAAAAAAAGAAAAAATAAAAGGCTCAAAAATCGTAACAATTGCCGTTAAAGAAGTTAATACCTTTGAAAATATTGAAGTTGGCGATAATTTCGAAGTTCTTTTAGTAAAAGGAACAAAACCATCTATAGAAATTGAGGCAGATGATAACCTTCATGAAATAATTAATTATGAGGTTTCGGGAAATACTTTAAAAATTAGTGCTTTAAAAGATCCCACGGGATTCAAAAAATTTACTATTCGAATTAACTATTCTAATGATTTACAACTTGTTACTGCTAGAAATGAAGTTACTTTAAAAGCTCTTGCCGATATTGAATTGGATAAAATCACCATAAAAAACTATAATACTTCTAAGTCCTTTTTAAATGTTAAATCGAATTATTTTGCACTTATTCTTGATGACAAGGCAGAAGCAGAATTAAACGTAAAATCTGAAAGCACAAGCCTGGAATTAAGTAAAAATAGTGAATTAAAAGCACTAATCGCTTCTCCTGAATTCAAACTAGATATGTATCAAAAGAGCACTGCTTTAATTGAAGGTACTGTTTTAAATGGCAAAATAAGATTAGACAACAGTAGTCATTTTACGGCACCAAAGTTGATTATTGACTCATTAGAACTTGATACTGAAGGCTATGCAAAATGCGAGGTAAATGTTAGTAATACACTTACATTGGCAGCAAGTGGTAAGTCGGAAATTGAATTATGGGGTGAACAAAAAATTATCATTAAGAAATTTCTAAATAATACATTACTCCACAAAAAAGAAAAATAAAAATATAAAAAAATCCGACATTTCTGTCGGATTTTTTATTTTCAAATTTAATTATTATTCCATTGAAGCCAAATAACGCTCTGCATCTAAAGCAGCAATACAGCCAGTTCCTGCAGCAGTAATGGCTTGTCTGTAAACATGATCTGCAGCATCACCAGCTACAAATACACCTGGAACATTAGTTTTTGAACTTCCTGGGATATTGATGATATAACCTGTTTCATCTAACGTGATATAATCAGCAAAAATATCTGTATTTGGTTTATGTCCAATAGCTACAAAAAATCCGGTTGCTGGAATTTCAGTTAAAGCTCCTGTAGTTCTATTTTTTGCACGAACACCAGTAACAACTTGACCATCGCCTAAAACCTCATCCGTTTCAGTATGCATTAATATTTCTATGTTTTCTGTTTTTTGAACACGCTCAGCCATAATTTTAGAAGCTCTAAATTTGTCACTTCTTACTAACATTGTGACTTTTTTACATAATTTAGAAAGATAATGAGCTTCTTCACAAGCGCTATCACCAGCACCAACAATTACTACTTCTTGGTTTCTATAGAAAAATCCGTCACAAACTGCACAAGCCGAAACACCTCCGCCTAATTTTAAATACAGTTGTTCAGATTCTAATCCTAAATATTTAGCTGAAGCACCCGTTGAAATAATAATGGTTTCAGCATGAATTTCTTTTGTGTCATTAATCCAAACTTTATGAATGGTACCTGAAAAATCAACTTTAGTAGCCCAACCATCACGAACATCTGTTCCAAATCGTTGTGATTGTGCTTGTAATTGTACCATCATTTCTGGTCCCGTTACGCCATCTGGATAACCTGGGAAATTTTCCACTTCATTGGTTGTAGTCAATTGACCTCCTGGTTGCGTTCCTTGGTATAAAACAGGATACATATTAGCTCTAGCTGCATAAATAGCCGCAGTATAACCCGCTGGACCAGAACCTATTATTAAACACTTAACTTTTTCTATTTTATCTGACATAATATTGTTCTTTAAAGAGTAGCAAATGTAAGTTTTATAATTAAATTTATTCTTAAAATTAAATTAGTTTTTATTATAACTTAATAGTTTTTGACAATAAAAAAACCCTCTTGAAAACAAGAAGGTTTTAGTCGGGGTGGCAGGATTCGAACCTGCGGCCTCCTGCTCCCAAAGCAGGCGCGATAACCGGGCTACGCTACACCCCGTAAAACAGGCTGCAAATATACCATTAAAATCTATTTCCCCAAATAATTGAAAGGTTTTTTAAAATAAAAAAATAAAATATTATGTTATTGAAGCTTATCAAAAAAACTTGTATTAAAATACTAGCGCGATCAAACGATAATATTTAGCACCAATTCTTATAACTTTCTCATCAAAACAAAAAACACATAGAATATTATTCTTATTTTTGCTAAAACAATCAATACGATATCTTTTATGCTTATTATCGGAATTGCCGGTGGAACCGGAAGCGGAAAAACTACAGTAGTACAACAAATCATGAATGAATTACCTTCAACTGAAGTTGGAATTATATCTCAAGATTCATACTACAAAGAAACGCATCATTTAACATACGAAGAACGTACTCATATTAATTTTGATCACCCAAGAGCGATTGATTTTGAGCTTTTAGTAGCGCATTTAAAAGATTTAAAAGCGGGTAAAACAATTGAACAACCGGTTTATTCTTTTGTCACTCACGATAGAACAGATGATAAAATTCTTACACATCCAAGAAAAGTAATGATTGTAGAAGGCATCTTAATTCTCACAAATCCTGAATTAAGAGATCTGTTTGATATAAAAGTGTATGTTCATGCCGACTCAGACGAACGCTTGATACGCCGATTAAAACGAGACATTGCAGAACGTGGACGCGATATGGAAGAAGTTTTAAATCGTTACCAAAACACTTTAAAACCAATGCATGAGCAATTTATTGAACCTACAAAAGCGTTTGCAGACATTATTATTCCTAATGACAAATACAATACAGTTGCCATAGACGTAGTTCGAGCTGTAATAAACCAAAGACTTGTATAATGAATAAACTAAAGAATCTAATAGCTGATTATCCGTTCCTAAAATTCTTATCAAACCGCTATATTTTAGTGCTAATTTTCTTTATTATTTGGGTCTTATTTTTAGATAATTATTCCTATTTAGACCACCGTGTATTAGATAATGAAATTGATGAAATAGAAGACAATATAAACTATTATAAAACCGAAATAAAAAAAGACAGTGCAAGTATTAAACATCTTAAAAATGACGATAGAGTAGAAAAGTATGCCCGTGAAAAATACTATATGAAACGTGATAACGAAGACATTTACATCATTGAATTTGAAGATGACAAAAAAGTGGAAAAAGAAGCTGAAGCGGAAAAAACAAATAGTAACAAATAAAATATAATTAGTGACTAAAAATAATCTATTTTCAGAATTTGAATCAATTTCCGCGAAACAATGGAAACAACAAATTCAATTTGAATTAAAAGGCGCAGATTATAATGAAACTTTAGTTTGGGAGAGTGCAGAAGGTATTAAAGTAAAACCATTTTATCATAATGATGAAACGGAAGTTAACTTAAATGCAATTGTTCCTGCAAAACCTTTTGCAATTGTTCAAAAGATTTTTGTACACGATGTAAAAAAATCGAATGTTCGAGCGCTAGAAACTCTACAACGAGGAGCTGAAAGTATTCGTTTTACAATAGAAAATGACACATTTTCCATTGAAGAATTGATGCAAAATCTTCCAACAGAAAATGTAAACTACTATTTTAATTTACCCTTTCTTTCTGTTGAATTTGTAAATAAAATCAATGAATTTTCTAAAAAAAACAAATCCAATATCTTCATCCAAGTTGATCCAATTGGTCAATTAGTAAAAGAGGGGAATTGGTTTGAAAACCTTGAAAAAGATTTCGAGAAACTAAACACAATTGCTTCAAAAACATCTGTTCCATTTTTAACCATTTCAAGCGGAATTTATCAAAACGCTGGTGCAAATATCGTTCAGCAATTAGCTTACACTCTAGCGCAAGCAAACGAATATTTTAATAGAATTCCAGCAATCAATCAACCGATTAGTTTTGAAACAACTGTTGGAACAAATTACTTTTTTGAAATAGCAAAATTAAGAGCGTTGCGAATATTATTCAACACATTAGCAACTGAATACAATTATAATTTTGATTGCCATATAATTGCTACACCAACAAAACGCAACAAAACATTATACGATTACAATGTAAATATGTTGCGAACAACTACTGAATGTATGTCAGCCATTTTAGGTGGTGCCGATGCCGTTGCCAATTTACCTTATGATGCTTTATACCATAAAGACAACGAATTTGGCGATAGAATTTCGAGAAACCAACTTTTAATTTTAAAACACGAAAGTTACTTTGATAAAGTCAATAATCCTTCTGATGGCGCGTATTATATTGAAACGTTAACCGAACAATTAGCTGAAAAAGCCTTGGAATTATTTAAAGATATTGAAAGAAATGGCGGATTGATTTCGCAATTAATTGAGGGAACTATTCAGAGAAAAATCAACGAAAGTGCACAAAAAGAACAAGAACTTTTCGATTCAGGGAAAGAAGTTTTATTAGGAACTAACAAGTATCCAAACAAAAACGACCAAATGAAAAACGATTTGGAATTATATCCATTCGTAAAACAAAACGCCAGAAAAACTTTAATCACAACGATTATTGAAAAACGTTTGGCCGAAAAAGTAGAACAAGAACGATTATCTCAAGAGCAATAATCATGAGAAAAGATATACAACATTTAAAGTTAATCAGTTCAAAAACGGATAACAAACAACAAACAACTGATAACTTCTTAACCGCCGAAAACATAGAGTTAAAACCAATTTACACTAAAGAAGATATTTCTGATTTAGAACACCTTGGTTTTGCAGCTGGTTTTGCACCAAATTTACGAGGACCATACGCTACTATGTACGTTCGCCGACCTTGGACCATTCGACAGTATGCCGGATTTTCTACTGCGGAAGAAAGTAATGCTTTTTATAGAAGAAACTTAGCTGCTGGACAAAAAGGGTTATCCGTTGCCTTCGATTTAGCCACACACAGAGGGTATGATTCTGACCATGAACGAGTGATGGGTGACGTAGGAAAAGCGGGAGTTGCCATTGATTCGGTAGAAGACATGAAAGTACTTTTCGACCAAATTCCGTTAAACGAAATGTCAGTTTCAATGACGATGAATGGCGCGGTTTTACCCATTATGGCTTTCTATATTGTGGCTGCGGAAGAACAAGGCGTTGCTCCTAACCTATTGTCGGGAACGATTCAGAATGATATTTTGAAGGAATTCATGGTGCGAAATACCTACATTTATCCGCCAACATCTTCGATGAAAATTATTGCCGATATTTTCGAATATACGAGTAAAAATATGCCAAAATTCAACTCGATATCCATTTCGGGTTACCACATGCAGGAAGCAGGTGCTACTGCTGATATTGAATTAGCGTACACTTTAGCTGATGGTTTAGAATACATTCGCACCGGATTATCTACAGGTATGAAAATTGATGAATTCGCTCCTCGCCTATCGTTTTTTTGGGCAATTGGAATGAATCATTTTATGGAAATTGCTAAAATGAGAGCGGGTAGAATGCTTTGGGCAAAGTTATTGAAACAATTCAACCCAAAAGACGAAAAATCATTAACCTTAAGAACGCACTGCCAAACTTCGGGATGGAGTTTAACCGAACAAGATCCTTTTAACAATGTAGCCCGAACTACAATTGAAGCCGCTGCTGCTGCATTTGGCGGTACCCAATCGTTACATACCAATGCTTTAGACGAAGCGATTGCATTACCAACCGATTTTTCAGCAAGAATTGCAAGAAATACTCAAATCTTTTTACAAGAAGAAACCAAAATCTGTAAAACGGTTGACCCTTGGGCAGGAAGCTATTATGTGGAACGTTTGACAGCCGAAATTGCAGAAAAAGCTTGGGCTTTAATTGAGGAAGTAGAAGAATTAGGAGGCATGACAAAAGCGATTGAAGCTGGTATTCCGAAATTACGAATTGAAGAAGCTGCCGCACGCAAACAAGCCCGAATTGATAGTGATCAAGATATTATTGTTGGAATAAATAAATACCGTTTGGAAAAAGAAGATCCGTTACATATTTTGGATGTAGATAACGATATGGTGCGCAAACAACAAATTGAACGATTAGAACATATTAAAGAGACTCGCGATAATGTTAAAGTTCAAAATTGTTTAACAAAATTAACAGAAAGTGCAGATTCCCATTTACATGGGAAAAACAATACAGAAAATTTATTATCTTTAGCCGTGGAAGCAGCACGAAACAGAGCTACTTTAGGCGAAATAAGTGATGCTTTGGAAGTTGTTTTCGGAAGATATAAAGCACAAATTAAATCAGTAAGTGGCGTGTATAGTGCAGCAATTAAAAATGACGAAAGTTTTGAAAAAGCAAAACAACTAGCTAATGCTTTCGCAAAAAAAGAAGGTCGTCGTCCTCGTATTATGATTGCAAAAATGGGACAAGACGGACACGATCGTGGCGCAAAAGTGGTCGCAACGGGTTATGCCGACGTAGGTTTTGATGTGGATATTGGTCCGTTATTCCAAACACCTCAAGAAGCAGCAAAACAAGCCGTGGAAAATGACGTACATATTTTAGGTGTTTCTTCTTTAGCCGCAGGACACAAAACTTTAGTACCACAAGTAATATCAGCATTAAAAAAATATGGTAGAGAAGATATTATGGTAATTGTTGGCGGTGTAATTCCTGCACAAGATTATCAGTTTCTATTTGATGCTGGAGCAGTAGCAGTTTTTGGTCCTGGAACCAAGATTAGCGAGGCAGCCATTAGTATTTTAGAAGTCTTATTAGCTGATTAAGAAGTAAAATTTTTAAAATTTGTTGTCCAGAAACAATGCAGAGTCATTATTTAATTTATATTTACTAAAAACTATTTATTATGGCAAAAAGTCAAGACGCAAAGAAAACGGCAAAAAAAGAACCTTTAAAAACTGCCAAAGAGAAAAAAGAAGAGAAACGTGTTAAAAAAAACACTCCAAAACGAGATTAATAATCAAAAAAAGCACAAATAGTATTCGTGCTTTTTTTTATTTATCAACAAAAAACTTTACTAATAAAATATTTTCTCCCTATTTTAAAACCATCAGCAAAGACTTTAACCCATTGTTAACAAAATTGACTTGAAAAAACGATAATTAATTGTATTTTTACCACTTAAATTTTTTAATAATCAAATGGGTAAAATCATTGCAATAGCCAATCAAAAAGGCGGAGTAGGAAAAACAACTACCTCTGTAAATTTAGCGGCATCTCTGGGAGTTTTAGAAAAAAAAGTACTTTTAATTGACGCCGACCCACAAGCCAATGCGAGTTCAGGATTAGGAATTGACGTAGAAAGTGTTGAAATTGGTTCGTATCAAGTTATAGAACATAGCGCTACCCCTCAAGAGGCAACTGTTTCATGTTCTGCTCCAAATGTTTCAGTAATTCCAGCTCACATTGATTTAGTAGCCATTGAAATTGAATTGGTCGATAAAGAAAACCGCGAGTACATGCTTAAACAAGCATTGGAAACCATAAAAAATGATTACGATTATATTATAATTGACTGTGCACCATCATTAGGATTATTAACATTGAATGCATTAACAGCTGCAGATAGTGTTATTATTCCTATTCAATGTGAATATTTTGCTTTGGAAGGATTAGGAAAATTACTTAATACTATAAAAAGTGTACAAAAAATTCATAATCCAAGTTTAGATATTGAAGGATTATTATTAACTATGTTCGATTCGCGTTTACGATTATCAAATCAAGTTGTTG
>NZ_JBIIWV010000202.1:0-3504 GCF_044338735.1 Flavobacterium sp.
TGAGGTTTCAAAAATTGAAGTGCCTTTAAAAACAACTACCGATATAACTACCTTACATTTTATACAAAATGGAAGTGACACTGTCACTACTAATGATAATATTGATGTGATTACCTTTAATTACCAAAGAGTTGATAAATATGTATCTCGTGCTTGCGGATTTAAAACGTTGTTTTATTTAAACGAAACCAATCCGGTGGTTTTAACTGCTGATGGCAATAATTGGATTCAGAATATTGTAGTAACCCAAACTAATATTGAAAACGAAAATGAAGTACATGTTAAAATATATTTTTAGTCTAGTCTTTATTGCGGTTTCAACGATTGGAAACGCACAAATAAAAGACACTACACAAGTAGTTTATCCTGAACGTTATGGTTTACGTGTGGGTGTAGATTTACATCGTTTGTCTAAAAGTTTTTATGAAAAGGATTATAAAGGATTAGAAATTGAAGGAGATTACCGTTTGACGCGCCGTTTTTATTTGGCTGGCGAACTAGGAAACGAAGAAAAAACAGTTGATGATGATCGTTTGAACTTTACGACTAAAGGAACCTATTTTAAGGCAGGGTTTGATTACAACTCGTTTGAAAACTGGCTCGACATGGAAAATATGATTTATGTAGGTATGCGCTATGGTATTAGCAGCTTTAGTCATACCCTAAACAGTTACAAAATATATGATCCTACGAATTATTATGGTGAAAATACTGTGATTTCTGGAACAAACTATAATGGTTTAACAGCCAACTGGATTGAGATTATTGGTGGTGTAAAAGCTGAATTATTTAGTAATTTATATTTAGGCTTTTCCTTGCGTTTAAACTATTTAGTCTCCAACAAAAAACCTGACGGATTTGACAACCTATATATTCCTGGATTTAACCGCACCTATGAAGGAAAATTTGGCGCCGGTTTAAATTATACCTTGAGTTATTTCATACCGATTTATAAGAAAAACAAATTAGCTAAAGAGAATAAGTAAAAAAAAGGCGTTACGAGAGTGGCGCTTTTTATATTTAAATCTATTTTATAAAAACTAAAACGTACTTTTGGTATACTTCTAGCATATCGTATCTATACTTCTAGCATACACTCCAAATACACTCCACATACACTCCGCATACACTACACATACACTCTGCATACACTACTTATACATTAACTAAGCTATATCTATGGATTTATACTGTATGTAACTGTCTTCTTATTACTTATTTTTTCTTCGCCTTATTTGCTTTGGATATTTTTATTTATTTTTTATATTTGTTCATATAAGCCATTACTTATGAACTGGAAAGCCAAAACCTTACTTCACAAAGGAACCCCTCGAATTGCTGTTTATTTTGATAAAAGATAGTTTTTCAATTTGTTTGTTCAAATAACTTAATACATAAATCAAACGCTATGAAATCAATTCTATCATTTGTGTTATTTTTTATAATGTTGCTCTGCAACGGACAAAAATTAAAATTTGACATTAAAGTTACCTATTTAGTAAAAAATGACACCTTACTTTCTAAATCTTCATCTTATGGTAGTTCTGTGAATGAGAATTATGTAATGAGTATAAGATTTAGAACAAAAGATACTATTGCAGAAGTTTTTAATATTGTAGCTAAACAAAAACATACGTATCAAGTAATTGAACATAAAAATGAAATAGATAGTTTATCAATAGAATTTAAATATTTAGAAACCAAATCATTTACGCTTTCAAAAAAATTTAACATAAACGAATTTGCTTTTAAACATATCAAAATTGTTGATACAGTTGAAACATTTCAATTAGTACATTCCAAAAGAAATAAAGTCAAATATGAATTTAAAGCAATTACTTCTCCTATCAACTTGTTTTATCTATTTAGATTTGGTTGTTTGCATGGTATAGAATTTGAAACTAATTTAAATTATTCTAAACCAGTTGTAATAACCCATTGCATTACTCCTAATAAAAAAACAGAATTTACTTTAATTGAATTCAACGAAGTAGATCTTAAACTTGAATTACCAGAAAAGATAATTCGAAATAATTTTTTTTTAAATCAAAAATAACTTGTCAAAAATAACATAAAAAAATCCCGAGTAATACTCAGGATTTTTTTATTGATAATTTATCTTTTTGAAGGACAAGAAAAAAACACGCAATATTCTGCACGAAGTTTGTCTAATGTATTGAAACAAGCTTTAACAAAGGCTGGAATTAAGAAACCCGTAAGCCTGCATTGGTTGCGACACAGTTATGCCACACATTTATTGGAAAGCGGCACCGATTTGCGGTATATTCAAGAATTATTAGGATACAGCAGCAGTAAAACCACCGAAATATATACGCATGTGAGCACCAAGAGCCTACAACAGATAAAAAGTCCGTTTGATGATTTGTAAGGAAAAATTATTATATTTGATTTAGATAAAAAGCGAAACAAAACTTCGCATAGCTACCCAAATATGGGTGTATATACGAAGTTTTATATCGCATATAAATGAGTTATGTGCTATAATATGAGACACCTACTAACGACATTAATAATACTAACACAGACCTTAGCGTTTGGACAAACAAAAACGTTCAGGTGGACAACAGAATTATGCGAATATGAAGGGACTTATAATGCAAATAAATATACCGACACGCAATTAAAAAACACATACAAATTGTGGTTTTCAGACTACTTCCGAATTTCTACACCTTGTACCGTTTGGTATCCTCATCATATAGACAGTTTAAATGTTGACTCATTTGACAATGAATATCAAAAAAAATCAGACGAATTAAAGCACCTTGACATTGTAAATTCAACTTTCTGGGAAACTTATAGACAACGCAAACTAAAGGACTTGGACGAAGTATATAAATTAGGGAGAATTACATTGCTTGGTTATAAAAACCCTGAGACACTCAGACAATATTCAATCGCTGACACCTGCATAAAGAAGTATGTTGATGCTTTAATTAGTGGCGGAGACAAACTTCTTCAGACTTGGTGACAAATTCACGAACAACAATTGATAAATAATGGTTCACCCGAAAAACTAAATGCTAAATTTAACGAGCAATTTAATTCAGCCGAGAAATTTAAATATGCTCAAGTTGAAGTTATGAATTTCGGCTGGTGGAATTGTGCAATAAAATTTATGGACTATTCTGTTGTTACCGAGCCTAAAGGTTGGGACAACTTTGACAAGCTATTTAAAAAAATAAAGACAATTGAATGTGATGAACCGTGAGACGGAAGAAAAAATTACAGCACATAACACGGGTTTGGCAAAAGTGGCGGTTCAGTGCTCCGCAGACACATTTGTGGTTAATCAAACATTGGTTCTCCGCATCAACATTTGTGGTAAAAATCGCCACCTTCGCCAAGCCCGAAAACGTTAGCGGTCATTGTAACAGACATAATAACAATATGAATATGAAAAATGTAATCCTTATCCTAGCACTAACATTGATAGGACTTAAAGCAAATGCTCAATTTGGAAGTCCTGAAATTGTAGATAGC
>NZ_JBIIWV010000203.1:0-3500 GCF_044338735.1 Flavobacterium sp.
CGAGTTAGTTTTGATCCCAAATTATTTTGCAAGGAATTAGAAAAAGCATTAAAAAATTTACTTCCTTACGAATTAGAACAATTGCGTGAATGGTTATTACAATTCACCAAAGAGAAACCTGAATTAAGACAATGTTTAATTTATATTAACTAACAAAAAGTCCCGATTTATCGGGATTTTTTATTTATTAGGTTTCGGACTTATAATTTCTACATCACTAAAGGCTATTGCTCCTCTAACAACTCCAGATATAACATCGCGTAATGCGTTAATGATGTGAATTTTTAATTCGTTTTTTGGATAAATTAAACTTACTTCTCTAGCAGGTTTTGGGTCTTTGAAGGCTCTTAATTTAGTTTTATTTTTATCATTTAGATCTAACGTGTGCAGGAAAGGCAGTAAGGTTGTTCCTAGTCCTTCATCGGCTAATTTTATTAACGTTTCAAAACTACCACTCTCTAATTGAAAATGACTATCTGCAATATATTTATTGTTTTTGCATAAATTTAAAATGCCATTTCTAAAACAATGTCCGTCTTGTAATAATAGAATAGTGTCAAGATCTAAATCGTCTATTGTAATTTCTTTTTTATTAAAACTAACATGATTTTCTGGCATGTATGCAACAAAAGGTTCAAAATAAAGTACAATTTCTTTCAAGTTTTCTTCTTCTAAAGGAGTTGCAGCAATAGCACAGTCTAGATGACCATTTTTTAATTTTTTGATAATTTCTTCGGTCGTTTGTTCCTCAATTATCAAATTTACCTTTGGATATTTCTTTATGAAATTATTCAAAAACATTGGAAGTAAAGTCGGCATTATAGTAGGAATAATCCCTATTTTGAATTCGCCACCAATATAGCCTTTTTGTTGATCTACAATATCTTTTATTCTACCGGCTTCATTAACAATATTTTTTGCCTGATTTACAATTTTATCACCTACTTCGGTTAGTAAAATGGGTTTTTTACTTCGGTCAAATATTAGTATATCTAATTCATCTTCAAGTTTTTGAATTTGCATACTTAAGGTAGGTTGTGTTACAAAACACTTTTCGGCGGCAAGTGTAAAGTTTTTGTATTCGGCAACAGCTAAAACATAATGTAATTGAGTAATCGTCATAGTATTGATAATTTTGATGCAAATATAAAAACTAATCAATTAAACTTATATGTTTTAGGTTTTATTATTTGACATATCTTAATCTATATTATTATCAAAAATTTAATATGTAGATTAAAATATTTTAATAAAATTTTATGATTAAAATTAATTCAAACTACTATTTTTGTACCATGAAATTTTTAGCAAGTATAATAGCACTAATTTTTATTACGTTTTTGTCAACTCCTACTTTAATAAGTTTGATTGACAAAGAGGTAGATACTTCATATTTCTATTCCCTGTGCGAAGAGGAAGAAAGTCAAGTTTGTTTTGACGAAATTAAATCTGTTCCGTTTATAGATTTTGAGTTTGAAAATCTTTCTAGTAATTTACCTAAATTTTTAATTGTTTCCTCTGAAACTAATTTAAGTTTTACCAATTTAGCACATCAAATTTTCTCACCACCACCAAATTTAGTATAATACAATAGTTTATTATCGCTTAATAAAGAGGCGAATTATTATTAATGTATTATATTTTATTTATGAGTAATCATTCTATTTTTTCCAATGTAAAAGGAGACCTTGCATCTGGATTAGTTGTTTTTTTAGTGGCTTTGCCATTGTGTTTAGGAATTGCATTAGCCTCAGGTGCACCCTTGTTTTCAGGAATTGTATCGGGTGTGATTGGCGGAATTGTTGTTGGTTTTTTGAGCAACTCTGCCTTGAGTGTAACAGGTCCTGCAGCGGGTTTAACCGCAATTGTTTTAACTGCAATTACCGATTTAGGCGGTTTTGATATTTTTCTAGTAGCATTAATTTTAGCAGGATTAATTCAAATTGGTCTAGGATTTTTAAAAGCAGGAAGTTTTTCAAATTATTTTCCAACAAGTGTGATTGAAGGAATGCTTGCCGCTATTGGAATCATCATTATTTTAAAACAAATTCCACATGCTTTTGGTCATGATGTTGACAATGAAGGCGATTTTTTCTTCATAGAAAAATCGGGACACAGTACTTTTGATACTTTGTTTGAATCCATTAATTTTATTCATGGCGGTTCACTGATTATTGCTCTTTTGTCATTAGCCATTTTAATTACTTGGCAAAAAGTTCCTGCTTTACAGAAAATCAAACTGGTTCCTGGCGCACTTGTTGTTGTAGTTTTGAGTATAATATTAAATGAGTTATTCATTTATTCTGATTCTGTTTTAGCAATTACAACAAAAAATCATTTGGTAAACTTACCTTCCTTTACCAAAATTAGTAATGGATTTGCATTGCCAAATTTTTCTGCATTAACTAATGAGAAAGTGTGGATTGTTGCTATAACCATTGCTGTAGTTGCTTCTATTGAAACCTTATTATGTATTGAAGCAACCGATAAATTAGACCCATATAAACGATTTACGGATACCAATCGCGAGTTAAAAGCACAAGGAATTGGAAACATTGTTAGTGGATTATTAGGCGGCTTACCTATGACATCAGTAGTAGTTCGTTCCTCTGCAAACATCAGTTCGGGCGCAAAAACAAAGTTATCTACTATTTTTCATGGTATTTTATTGATTGCATTTGCATTAACAATTCCGTTTATCTTAAACAAAATTCCGTTAGCCGCTTTGGCAGCTGTTTTGTTAATGGTAGGGTATAAATTAGCAAAACCTAGCGTTTTTATTCACTTATGGAAAAGTGGTTATTCTCAATTTATTCCTTTTGTAATCACAGTAATTGCTGTTGTAGGCATCGATTTATTAAAGGGAGTTGCAATTGGTTTAGCTGTGAGTATTATTTTTATCTTATACCAAAATTTAAAAATTGCGTATTCTTTTAAAAAAGAATCGTTTCATGATGGCGATGTAATAACAATTAAACTTGCTCAAGAAGTTTCATTTTTGAACAAAGCTGCCATTAAGAGTACTTTAGGAAGCATTCCAAATAATTCAAAATTAATTATTGATGCCTCAAACACAAAATATATCGATTTTGATGTAGTAGAATTGATAAAAGATTTTAAAAACGTCCAATCTCAAGATAAAGAAATAGATTTAACCTTAAAAGGTTTTAAAGACTATTATGATTTTGAAGAAACAGAATTTAAACACGTAAAAATTAAAGAGTCAAAATAATTTAAAAAAAATATAGGCATGAAAGCACATAATAAAGAAACACAAAATCAAATGACACCTCGCACTGCATTAGAATTTTTGAAAGAAGGAAACAGTCGTTTTGTTAATAATTTAAAAGCAAATAGAAATTTATTAGAACAAGCTAATGAAACTAGAGATGGTCAATGGCCATTTGCAACTATTTTGAGTTGTATTGATAGTAGAACTTCGGCAGAACTAATTTTTGATCAAGGTCTAGGCGATGTTTTTTCGGTAAGAATTGCTGGAA
>NZ_JBIIWV010000204.1:0-3495 GCF_044338735.1 Flavobacterium sp.
GTTTTAGATACCGTAACCAGAAATAAACAAGGCATTGAACCTTTGAAACCATATTTGGCTAAAATTAATTCGGTTCAAACCGCTGATCAATTAGTTGCTTTATTAGCAGAAATGGAACCAGAAATGGGATTAGGTTTCTTTGGGAGTTACATTGGTGCCGATGCTAAAAATAGTAACAAAAACGTTATTTATGTTGGAACAGGAAGTCTAGGTTTACCAGATAGAGATTACTATGTTTCCGATGCGCCAGACAACAAAGAAAAACGCGAAAAATATGTAGCTCACGTAACGAGAATGTTACAATTCATAGGTGATTCTGAGGCATCAGCAAGTGACAATGCAAAGAAAATTTTAGCATTAGAAACTAAAATGTCAACGGCTACTTTTGATAGAGTGGAACGCAGAGATAGAAGAAAAACCTATAATCCAATGAGTTTTTCAGATGTACAAAAATTAGTCCCTTCTGTAAAATGGGATGCTTATTTCCTATCAGTTGGAATGGGAAAAGTGGATTCTTTAGTGGTTTCCCAACCTAAATATTTACAAACAATTGAAACAATATTAAAAGACAACCAAGTTGAAGATTGGAAAGCATATATGCGCTGGACCGTTTTAAGAGGTTCGGCAGGAATTTTATCTACAACTATCGAAAATGCTAATTTTGATTTCTACGGAAAAACATTAACGGGAGCCGTAAAACAACGTCCGGCAGAAGAAAGAGCTTTAGCAACCGTTAACGGAAGATTAGGTGAAGCATTAGGAAAACTATATGTAGCCAAGAAATTTCCGCCAGAAGCAAAAGAAAAAGCTCAGGCAATGATTGCAAACGTGATGCTAGCTTTTGATAACCGAATCAATAATTTACCTTGGATGACAAAAGCAACTAAGGAAAATGCAAAAATAAAATTGAATAAATTCCGAGTAAAAATAGGTTATCCAGACAAATGGAAAGATTATTCTGAATTACAAGTGAAATCACCAGAACAAGGCGGTACCTATTTTGAAAATTCAAGAATGTATGCTAAATGGAGTCATAAAAAGAATATCGAAAAATTAGGCAAACCTGTTGACAAAGAAGAATGGGGCATGTCACCACAAACGGTAAATGCTTATTTCAGTCCAACCAACAACGAAATTGTATTCCCAGCGGCTATTTTACAACCGCCTTTCTATGATTATAAAGCGGACGAAGCGGTTAATTATGGTGGAATTGGAGCTGTAATAGGACACGAAATTTCGCACGGATTTGACGATTCCGGTTCTAGATATAATGCCGATGGAAATTTAGTAAACTGGTGGAGTGAAGACGATTTGAAACAATTTACAGGTCTTGGAAGTGCATTAGCAGACCAATATTCAGCATTAGAACCATTACCGGGCATTTTTGTAGATGGAAAATTTACATTAGGTGAAAACATCGGTGATTTAGGAGGTGTTAATGCAGCATACGACGGATTACAAATCTATTTAAAAGCGACTGGAAATCCAGGTTTAATAGACGGATTTACGCCAGAGCAACGGTTCTTTATTTCTTGGGCAACCATTTGGAGAAGTAAAATGCGTGACGAAGCCATCAAAAACCAAGTAAAAACCGACCCACATTCACCAGGAATGTATCGTGCTTATGTGCCGTTACAAAATGTGGAAGCGTTTTACAATGCGTTCAATATTCAACCAAATAACGGAATGTATGTTGCACCAGATAAACGAGTGAAAATTTGGTAAACTTATTTTCATGTTTCTATTCAGTATAAATAAAATTTTACACAGATTTCACAAATTCACACAGATTAATTAAAAATTTAACCCAAAATGAATCAGTGCAATTTTGTGAAATCTGTGTTGTTTTTTCATAAAAATTGAATTTTAAATTTTATTACTAAATCGTAACTTTTATATTCATGAAATCCCAATTGAAAAATCGGGATTTTTTACAATTCTTTTTGAAAAGTATACTGCAAATCTCGAATAATTTTATCGCTTTTTATTAATTTTCCCAAAGAAATTTCGTTATTAAATTGAGGCAAATCTAAACCAAATTCAAGCGCTTTTTTCTGATAATATTCTTTGCGCGTTGGATGTTGAGGTGCGACAGCGTTAAACGTTTCTCCCCAATTTTCATACTGTTCCGAAGCTTCGTTATGATTCAGTATTTTTTCTATAATCCCAATACAATCTTCTCTTTGAATTAAATTCACAGGCGCATCCGGATTTTCAACATTGGTTTTTCCTGCTAAAAATTTCGCCGGATGACGATCATCGCCAAGCAAACCACCAAAACGAATTACCGTAGTTTTGAAATGAATATTATTCTGTAAAAGGGTTTCAGAAACAACTAATTGTTTCCCGCTTTCGGTATCAGGATTTGGTATTGTTTCTTCTGTAATTTCTACAATCGGAAAACCATCACCATAAACCGAAGTCGAACTCACAAAAATAACGTTCTGAATACCTGATTTTTCGATAAATGGAATTAATATTTTTACTTTATTTACGAATGACATTTCGTTTGAAGTCGAAATTTCTCTTCGTAATCCTGGCGGAATATCAATAATTAAAACATCGATTTCTTTCAGAAAATCTTCAATAGTTCCAATGATTTGTTGTGTTTCTAATTGAATTTGGAAAGGCAAAATCTCAGCATTTTTCAAGACTTCTAACTTACTTTCCGAAGTCGTTGAACCTTTTACTTTGTATCCTTTTAAAAGTAATGATTTGGCTAAATGTAAACCGAGCCAACCGCAGCCGAGTATCGCAATTGTTTTCATTTAGGCTTCTTTTTTGACTAATACATACTGCTCATTTTCTATTTCCATATAACCATAATCATAAACGAAATAATAAGTATTGCCTGTTTTTGTTTTTAATATTGAAGTAAATAATTCAAAATCAAATCCTTTACTGCTCATTTTATTTCGAGTTGTTTTGGTTTTGCCTTCTGGATTTAAATCACAAAGGATACGATAGTTTTTGCGCAACGAGTTATTGATATTACGCATCAGATTGTTTTGATCTTTGTTCATTTTGTTATTAAAGGCATTGCGACAGCCATCCGAACAAAACTTTTTATCTTCGCGCCCAATTATTTTATCGCCACATTCTAAACAGGTTTTTGACATAATTGCTTTTTTTCAAATATACAAAATTTCCATTTACAAACGCTTACAAATAGTTACAACCGAAAGTAAATAACTAATTACCGAATAAACTTTTTTTCTTGCCACATCTTTGCACTGTTGAAATGAAAGAGTGATGAGTCACAGTTTTCAGTCACAGTTTTCAGAAAAATTAATAAAATGGATTTCAAAAAATTATTAGCCTATCAAAAAGCTTTTTCATTAGCTATGGAAATTATAAAAAAGTAACATAATTATTAACATTAAATATTTAAACGCCATGAAAAACAGAGTACAATTAATCGGACATGTAGGACAAGATCCAGAGGTTAAATCAATTAACGACAAAAAAGTTGCAAACCTTACTTTGGCAACAAAC
>NZ_JBIIWV010000205.1:0-3491 GCF_044338735.1 Flavobacterium sp.
TGCGCAGATGGTACTGCAGTTATGTGGGAGAGTATGTCGCCGCCTTTTTTTAGTAACCCCAGCTTTTTAAGCTGGGGTTATTTTTTTTATAGGTACGCCGTGTTCGCAAGCTCGGTTCGCCGCCTTTCTTTTGAAAAGCCTGTCTAAATCTAGACAGGCTTTTTTGTTTTCAATCGGTTCGCCGCCTTTAGCTTCGCTCAGTCAGGCATAGCCTTCGAGTCTTTTGAAAAGCCTGTCTAATTTAGACAGGTTTTTTTGTTTTGTGTAAGTAACAGTTTATGTTTTTATGCTCTTTGTGGGCACGGAATGCAATTCCGCGCTATCGGGTATGCAATTCCGCGCTATCGGGTATGCAATTCCGCGCTATCGGGTTAATTTACCAATCTGATTTTTTATAATCTAATTTACCATTAATGGCTGAAAAAACTTCATTAGCAAAGTTATTCAATGATTTGTCAACATCTATTCTATAAGTTTCAGTTGAATTTCGAGGCTCTCCATTACTTTTAAATAAAGAATTCATACCTCCATTAATCGAAATATCATCATGACCTTGTCCTGCAATTCTTTTAACAACTATGTCTAATCTCATTTTGTTCTCTTTAATCCTAACTTCAACATATAGGTTTAATTTGAATAGCCATTGTTTACTTTGCTTATATCTAATTTCTCCAACTCCATTTATTGTAAATGAAAGATATTCGTTTTCTATGTCACTATTAGTTGCATAATCAGCATTATTAATATTATATTGAGTCCATTTCTTTAATGAAGAATATATTTCTTTCGCTGATTTATTTTCAAATTCTTTAATTAAAAATCCGTTTACATTATTTGCTGTTATTTGTAAACTGTCAACTTTTTCAGTTTGGGCATTAGTCATTAAACTAAAAAAGGCTAATACTAATATTATTATTCTTTTCATATTTCTGTCAAATTATTTTACAACTTGTATATATTCGGTACAAAATAGCGCCAATCTACCTATTTTTGGGTGTGTATATTCGCTACTCTGTAGCGTATTTTCAAATATACTAAATATTTCCAATTATCAAAACATAAGTAACAAATTTTAATTTATGAGCATTATTTTCTAATAAATAGAAACTCGTTGCGCATAAAAAGCACAAAAGAATCCGACTCTTGTGAAGTCGGATTCTGAATTTTATTTTGTTAGTATTATTTCAACGTACTTGGACAAACAAAAGCGGTAAGCGGCACTGTGGTAGTGCGGATGCCTGTCATTCCTTTTTCTACATTGATCATGTTGTGATAACCTCGTGCTTTTAAAATAGAAGACATAATTACCGAACGGTATCCGCCAGCGCAATGTAAAAAGAAGGTTTCTTCTTTTGGTACTTCGGCTAATTGCTCGTTTACATAATCTAACGGAATATTTATTGCCTTTTCTACATGTTCGGCCTCAAATTCGCTTGGCTTTCTCGCATCTACAATAGTAGCCTCTTCATATTGTGCTGCAAAAGCTTCTGGAGTAATCGATGTAATTGAATCGGTTTCATATCCTGCTGCTTTCCATGCGTCAATTCCGCCTTTTAAATAGCCTAAGGTATGATCAAATCCTACTCTCGATAAACGCGTAATAGTTTCGGTTTCTAAACCTTCGGGAGTTATTAATAATAAAGGTTGTTTCGTATCGCGAATTAATGCGCCTACCCAAGGTGCAAATTGACCGTGTAGTCCTATGAAAATGGATCCAGGAATGTGTGCTGCTACAAATTCGCTTTCGTTTCTTACGTCTAAAATTAACGCTTCAGATTGATTCGCCACCGCTTCAAATTCGTTTGGAAGTAAAGCAATATTTCCTTTTTCCATAATGTGTTCTAGGCTATCATACCCTTCAATATTCATCATGACATTTTGAGGAAAATAAGCTGGTGGTGGAGTTAAACCGTCTAATAATTCGGCAATGAATTCATCACGCGTCATATCAGCGCGCAACGCATAGTTTACTTTCTTTTGGTTACCCAATGTATCAGTGGTTTCTTTACTCATGTTTTTTCCACAAGCACTTCCGGCACCATGATTTGGATACACAATTAAGTCATCGCTCAACGGCATGATTTTATTGCGCAACGAATCAAATAAATGGCTGGCTAAAACTTCTTGGGTTAAATCTTCTACTAATTTTTGAGCCAAATCTGGTCGGCCTACATCGCCAATAAATAACGTGTCACCTGTAATGATTCCGTGGTCTTTTCCTTCTTCATCAGTTACTAAGTAACAAGTACTTTCAAGCGTATGTCCCGGCGTATGAATAGCTTTAATGGTCACACCTCCTACGTTGAATTCTTGGTAATCGGTTGCTACAATAGCATCAAAATTAGGCTGAGCTGTTGGACCATACACAATTGAGGCTCCTGTTTTTTGTGCCAAATCTAAATGTCCCGAAACAAAATCGGCGTGAAAATGAGTTTCAAAAATGTATTTAATTTTAGCGTTATCTTTTTGCGCTCTATCGATATAAGGTTGTACTTCACGAAGTGGATCAAAAATTGCTGCTTCTCCGTTGCTTTCAATGTAATAAGCTGCGTGAGCTATGCATCCGGTGTATATTTGTTCTATTTTCATATCTGTATAATTTTTTGTAAAAATAATTGTATTGTAGGGTTTCTGAAGTAACAAAAGTTACATTGCTAATTCTTTAACTAAAATAAAGGTGGCCATAAAAAGTACAAAATAAGCAAATCCTTTTTTCAATTGCGATTCGTTAACATATTTATTCAAATAAATGCCAATAAAAATTCCGATAATGGATATTCCGGTAAAGGAACTTAAAAATTTCCAATCGATTGTAATGGTTTGCACATCTCCTAAAAACCCGATTAGCGAATTCATGGCAATGATGAAAAGAGAAGTGCCTACTGCTTTTTTCATCGGTAATTTAGCAAACAAAACTAACGAAGGAATAATTAAGAAACCGCCACCAGCACCTACTAATCCGATAATGATTCCGATGGTGAATGTTTGAAAAAGTAAGGTTGATATTGCGATGTTTCCGGCTGTTTCTACTACTTCTTTTTTCTTTTTCAGCATAGAAATAGCGGCTAATACCATAATAACTGCAAAAAACACCATTAAAAAGGTACTTTTTGTAAGCAGAAAGGGTTGTTCCAATATTCTTTCGGGAATCAGCGGTACTAAAAAGCGTCTGGTAATATATACCGCAACAAAAGAAGGTATTGCAAACAAAAAGCCGTTTTTAATGTCAACTAAGCCTTTTCTGTAATTTTGAACTGCCCCAAAAGCAGAGGTTGTTCCTACAATGAATAGCGAATAAGCGGTAGCAATTATCGGATCGATTAGCATTACATAAACCAAAATGGGTACGGTTAATATTGATCCGCCACCACCTGTTAATCCTAAAATTAATCCGATGCATAATGCTCCAAAATAGCCAAATAGTTCCATTAAAATTGCAGTATTTCTATTTTATTTCGATGTAATTTTATTTTTCCTTCGATTTCCAAAGC
>NZ_JBIIWV010000062.1:0-11905 GCF_044338735.1 Flavobacterium sp.
TTTTAATTCTTCATTTAAATAGTCAATTAAAAGATTGCTTTTATTTTTATCAAAATAGGCTTTCAAACTATTTTGTGTTTTCTCTACTTGGGTTGGTATAGAGGATTGTGCCCAAATTTGTCCATGTGGATGAGGGTTGCTGCAACCCATTACACTTCCTTTATTTTCAAAAATTTGAACATAATTGATATAATCAACATTTCCTAAATCCGTATATTCTTGTTGCCAAGTTCGAATAATTTCCTCGATTGTTGACAAATCCATTTCCGGTAAAGTGATATTGTGTTTTGGTGAAAAACAAACCACTCTTGAAATGCCTCTCTCTGGTTTTACTTTAAAGAAAGTAGCGTCCTTGCTTTCTTCAAACTCAATTTCTTCTTTTTTTAAAGCTGCGAAATCATTTTCAAAAACAAATGAACTAAGATATGTTGGATTTACATCTCCATTAGCACGAGCATTGCCTGGACACAAATAACAAGTTGGATCATATGCTGGTCTTTCATCATTAGCAACAGTTTCCTTTTGACCTTGCCATGGTCGTTTTGCTCGGTGTGGAGAAACCAAAACCCATTCGTTTATGAGCGGATTAAACCGTCGGTGCGGATCTTCGTAGATATCAAATGGTTTCATTATAAATTAGTTTTTATATAGTGATGTGCCGTTAGAAACTTTTACATCGTATGTTATTAAGTCTATTTTGAAATGTTCAGCATATAATGTGGTAAATTTCTCTTTTATTTTAATTTCACTTCCCTTTTTTACCAAATTGATGGTGCAACCTCCAAAGCCACCTCCCATTAATCGAGATCCAATTACATCCTCTTCGGCTTTTGCCAAATCTACCAGATAGTCTAATTCTGGGCAGCTTACTTCATAATCTTTAGACAAGCCTTGATGGGTTTCAAACATTAACTTACCTAACGTTTCAATATCGCCTTTGTCGAGCGCTGTACAAGCTTGAATGACACGTTTTATTTCTTTTACGGCATATAAACTTCTTCTAAAAACATTATCCGTCATTTTAGATTTTAAACCAATTAATAATTCTTCATTACAATCTCTAAAGCTGTTAATTTCAGGATAATTTTCATTTATAATACTTAATCCTTCTTCACATTCTATTCGTCGATTATTATATTCGGATGTAAATAAGGAATGTTGCAAGTTACTATCAAATAAAATTAAAGAATAATCTGCAAAATCAGCATCATGGTAGGTATAATCCAAAGTACGGCAATCAATTTTTATTACTTTGTTTTCCAATCCCATAATACTAGAAAACTGATCCATGATGCCGCAATTAATTCCAACCCAGTGCTCAGCAGTTTGCCCCATTAAAGCCATATCGATTGGTTTTATATCCAAATTAAACATTTCATTAATCCCAAATAAAAATCCACATTCTAAGGCTGCCGAAGAAGACAAACCAGAACCAATTGGAATATTACTACTAAAGACGCAGTTAAAACCTCTTATTTTGTGTCCTTTTAATTTTAATTGGAACAAAACACCCCGTAAATAATTAGTCCAAACAACATCGCTTACTATTTCCTCTTTTGTAATGTCGATTAATACTGATTCATTCAGATCAATAGCATGAATTTTTGCGGTATTTGAATTGTTTTTTTCAAATGCAAAACATACTATTTTATCAATAGCAGCTGGCAAAACATAGCCATCATTATAATCTATGTGTTCGCCAATAATATTTATTCTCCCCGGGGAAAGAACTATTTTATCTGGTACATTTCCAAATTTAGCTTTAAAAAAATCAGTGGTGTCTTGTATTAAAATCTCATTCATTATTTATAATTTGGTTGTTTTTATTTAATTTCTTGAAATAGGCCTTACTTAATTTTGAAATTTATACATAGTCTTGTGTTGATATACTTCGTCTTTTCTTAAAACAGCATTAGGGAAATGATCGTGATTCGGTGCGTCTGGAAAATTTTGTGTTTCAAAACAAATTCCACTCAAATTGTGATAATCTGTATTTTCCTTTCCTTTTATTTCATTATTACAATTTCCTCCCACATATATATGAACAGCCGGTTGATTCGTAAATACCAACATTTCTAAATTATTATTAGCACTGTAAAGTGAGGCTGAGTATTCTTCAACATCATTCAAAACAAAAGTGGTGTCTATTTTTTGAGGGCATTTTTTAGCTTGATTAAAATTAAAAGGGTTGTTTTCTAAATTCAAAAATTGCCCCGTTGGAATAATGTGTTCATTGGTTTCCAACATTTTATTCGAATGAACTATTAAATCCTGTTCAAGAATAGTCGAATTATGACCATCAAGATTAAAATAGCTGTGATGAGTCAGGTTTATTATTGTATCCTCCGATGTAGTGGCAACGTACTCAATAATCAATTCATTTTCTTCGGATAAAGTATAGGTTAAATCTATCGATAAATCTCCGGGGTAATTTTCTTCCCCATCAGGACTGAAATAACTTAAAGTTATGGATGGATTTTCCCCTTCATTCACATTTTTTATCTTCCATTGTTTTTGGCTAAAGCCAATATTTCCTCCATGCAAGGAGTGCCCATTATTATTACTATTTAAATCAATCGATTTGCCGTTCAAACTAAAAGTGCTATTATTGATCCTGCCAGCATAACGCCCTACCGTTGCTCCAAAATATGGCGAACTATTTATATTAAAGGAATTTAAATAGGCTTCCAAAGTATCGAAACCCAAGACCACGTCAATAAAACTACCATTTTTCAAGGGTATTTTTAATGAGGTTATCGTGGCTCCAAAAGTGATAACCTTCAATTGCATTCCTTTTTTATTGGTTAATTCACATGAGTTGACTGCAGCTCCATTAGGCATATATCCAAAGAAATTAATTGCAGGACATGTATTAAAAAATGAATTCATAATTTACTCAAAAAAAATTAAATAATTAATTCAAATATAAATTAAAGATAATTAATTACACACTAGTACCTACCAGTTTTATGTATATTTGCAAAAATTTTTATTATGAAATTTATTACTATTCAAAATAATCTAGGCATACCCAAGTATAAACAAATTATTTACTCTATTGAAAAGACTATTGTAAAAGGACTTTTGAAAAAAGATGAAAAACTTCCATCAATAAATAAAGTATGTCTTGAGTTTTCTATTTCCCGTGATACCGTACTTTTGGCTTATGAAGAATTAAAAAAGCGGGGTATTATATATTCTATTCTGGGTAAAGGCTACTATATAAAAACCATTGAGGTAAAAGTAAAAAAAAGGATTATTTTACTGTTTGATGAACTTAATATTTTTAAGGAAGATCTGTATAATTCTTTTATAGTAAATATTGGAATGAATACTCAGGTTGATATTTTTTTTCATCATTTTAACATTCAGGTTTTTCAAAAAATAATTAATGACAGCAATGGAAACTATAACAAATACATCATTATGCCGACTAATTTAGATGGTGCGGCTGCAATAATAAAAACCCTACCAGTTGACGATGTTTATATATTAGATCAAACAAATTTGGAATTAAATTCATTCCCTGCGGTATATCAAAATCATAAGAAAGATATTTATAATGGATTAGAAGAGGGTGAAACTAAATTAAACAAGTACAAAAAACTAATTCTTATTTTTCCAGGATTTAGGGAACCGGTAGGTATGAAAATTGGCTTCAAAAAATTCTGTGAAGACTTCGGATTTAGCTATATGGTTATTCCTGAGTTTAAAGACCGTAAAATAATAAAAGGCGAAGTTTATATAATTCCTGACGATAGGGATTTAGTAAAAGTGATTGAAAAATCCAAGTTACAAAATTTAATTCTTGGTGTAGATTTCGGAATCATATCTTATAACGAAACCCCATTGAAAAAAGTTGTAGAAAACGGCATAACCACCATATCTACTGATTTTGTTGAAATGGGAAAAATTCTAGCCCGAATGATTTTGAACGAAAAAAAAGAACAAATAGAAAATAAAAGCACCTTAATTATTCGACACTCTTTATAAAACAAAGCCTTAATTATACCATTATAAATTTTATCATCCACAACTAATTCTAAGGCATTTTTTTAGCAAAATCAGCTAAGAATTTTAAGATTGGGTTTGAGAATAAGTCAATAGCGATCACAAAAAAGCCTTGTATTTCAAGGCTTTTTTGTTTGTCAATCGATACATTTTATATAGTTCATAAAGTACGTATCTGGATTTGTTTTTGTTTTCAAAGTTTCTGAAACCAACTCATTCTTAATTACATAATCCTTTGAATCACCATTGTATTGAACACGCATTAAAGTAACCGAACTATTTTTCAATTCTTCATAGTTTGTGATACCAAAAAAGAAATAACCAGTTAAAACTCTTATATTGTTTTTTTCTTTTTCATCATAATTTAAAACGCTACATCGTTCCTCTTCATTAGCAAGTAATGTTACAATTTTACCGTTTTGTAGTTGTAATATTATTTTTGAAGTTTTGTTAATACATTTTGCAGGTATAAAATCTTTGCTTTTTTGCAATAACTGTAACTCTAGCATTGGAACACCATCAATATTTAACAAACTAAAAAATAAATATTCATTTGTGTTGCCAAATATTTTCTCATCAATTAATACTTCAGAAAGTACTTTTAATGAAGTTGAGTCTGTTTTTTGTTCAACTTCATAAACACAATCATTTGTTTGAGCTCCAGAAAATAGTGGAATTAGAAATAAAAGTATGTAAATATTTTTCATTGTATTTATATTTTGGTGCAAAGTAAAACTATTTTTTCATTATTTAAGTTTGTAGTAAAAAACGCAAAAATTGCACCTCCATCAGAAATTTTGTATTTTTTCTTTATTTCATCTGGTTTTATAGGAAAATTCCTTGTAGAAACATTCATTTTTTTTCCTTGAATTAATTGTGCGATTTCTTTTTTTTGAAACGGAACAATAGTTTCAATTTTAAACCTTCTACCAGGAAAGTCAATCAAATCGTTTGAGCTATATAAATGAGAATGAGGGTGTAATTTATCAATACCAAATATTTCAGAAACAGCTTCAAAACCACCAGATTTTAGCAACGATGCATTGGGTTCGTATAAGAATTTTTTGGGCAGGCTGTAAGTAGCTTTATAGTCTTTATTGGTTCTAATTTCTGAGGTTATTACGTTTTCTTTTTCAATATTAATTGCAAATATTTTCGGACTTCCAATGAATTCTTTTTCTATTTTCCATAATACTTCTTTTACCTCATTATCTATAGCAACAATATGTATTTCTGCTACATTTTTTAATTCTAATAAACCAGCATGAAGATCTAAAATAGGTGCGGTTTTAATTAATAATGTATCTGTAAATTGATAATAAAAATTTTGTAATTCAACTACATTTGGTGAACAATCAGCAAGCATAAACACCTTTCCTTTACTGTCATTTCGTCTAGACGGGTCAATGTAAATGCAATCAAATTGCTGATTATATTTTTTAAGAATTTCAATACTATCACCACAAAGACAGTTTATATTGTTAATTCCAAGTTGATTAAAATTGTGTTTTACTATTTCGGATAATTTCGAATTGATTTCGCAATGAAATACAGTATCAAAAATTTTTGAAAAATAATATGCATCAATTCCAAAACCACCTGTACAATCTATGATATTTTTTCCTGAAACAATCGTTGCTTTGTATTTTGCAGTTTTTTCTGAAGAGGTTTGTTCAATCGAAATTTTTTCTGGGTAAATAATATTTTCTGTAAAAAACCACGTTGGTAATTTTTCTTTAGCTTTATTTTTAGAAATAATTTGATGAATAATATCGGTATAATTTGAATTTGGAAACGGATTTTTTTTCAAAGCTAATTTACTACTATTCATTGATAAATTCTCTTGAATAAAATTTTGAATTTCAGGTTTTAATAATTGATTAATTTCCAAAACTATAAATTTTTTGTAAGCAATTTGATGATTTTGTTTTCTGGAAAAAATTCTTTAGCAATTACTTTAATCGAAGTGTATAAAGGGACTGCTATAATCATTCCTGTTATTCCGAATAAAATTCCAGCAATCAAAATAATTAAAAATATTTCCAAAGGATGTGAATTTGTACTTTTTGAAAATATAAGTGGAGAACTTAAATTATTGTCAATTATTTGTACAATAGACATTCCTATAAGAACATATAATGCAGTTGGAATTGTATCGTTTGTAAAATCAGCACCAGAACCAATTCCGCTGGTCATGATCAATATACAAGCAACAATTGAAGCAATTATTGGACCAACATAAGGAATGATATTAAAAATAGCGCATAATAAAGCAATAATAATAGGATTTTCAACTCCAAAAATCAGAAACACAATAAAATATAAGATCATTATTATTGTCAATTGAATCAATAATCCTATAAAATATCTTGATAATAAATGATGTATTTCATTGATTGAATTATTAACTTTTACTTTTTGTTTTTCGGGAATTAGTTCTTCAAATTTAAGATAGAATGACTGACGTTCTTTTAAAACAAAAAAGGTAATAAATAAAACAGAAGCGAAACCAACACTGAAATTTCCTATCGTATTAAAAAAACTATTAATAAAATTTGGTATGAATTCGAAAGAATTAAAAGACGTTAATTTACTGTTTTCTAACAATTGTCTTGAATTAATATTATGTGCATCCAAATAATTTGTAATGTTTTGAAGTACTATATGATAATTTTTTTCAAGCGAACTAATATCTAATAATGATAATTTTTCACCTTGGGCAAGTAAAAGTGGAGTAAATGACAAAATAAAACCACTAATAATTAAAAAGGCCAATAAAAGTGTAATGATTACAGCTAAAGTGTTTTTTAATTTCAAACGCTTCTTTAAAAAAGAAACGAAAGGGCTTAGTAATAATGATAATACTATAGAAATAATACAATATAAAATGATTGTGCTAACCTTAAATAAAAAAAACAATAGTAAACTACTCACTAAAAGTATTGCAACAGCTCTTATAATTCCATTTGAAATTTCTTTGGATGTCATAGTTCTTCATTTTTGCTAAAATAAAAAAAACTCGTCAATTAATAACGAGTTTTTTGATTAAAGAAATTAAATATTTTTATTGTACAAATGTGTATCTATAGCCTCCTGTTAAAAATTGAGCTCTCATCCTATCTTTTTGACCATTTGTAAACATGTACATAGATACATCATTAGTGTAATCCATAAAATTCATAGTCATTTCAATTGGATTTCCAGGACAAGTTGAATAATGTGGAAATACTGGAGATCCATAATTTGCTGCATTATGCGAAGGTGTGTCCGAAACTAAATCATTCCCACAAGTACTATCGCCCCAAATATGTCTTACATTTAACCAATGTCCAATTTCATGCGTAGCAGTTCTTCCTTTATGAAACGGAGCCGTAGCTCTTCCGTTTGTTCCAAAATATCTAGAGTCTATAACAACGCCATCCAATTCTAATGCAGTCCCAGGAGCTTTTGCATAACCTAATATTCCACCAGCCAACGTACACACCCACAGGTTAAGTTTGTTTGTTGGTGAAGTAGGGGCTATTCCTCCAAAAGCCGTTTTTTTCATTTCTTCATTTAGTACAGCCCATTCTGTGCGAGTTGTTTGTATTCTAATAACTCTATCTAAAACAAATGTAATGCCAACATTTGCTTTTACTCCTGCAAAAACTCCAGGAACCTGATTAAATTCACTGTTAATGCCATTAAAATCTTGATTAAGAGCATCTATTTGAGATTGAATTTGTGATAATGAAATATTTTCAGCGGATGTTCTATACAAGACATTAATCACAACCGGAATCTCAATTCGAATTGGGAATATTTCAAAAATATCTTTAATGATTACTTTTTTTGAAAATTCTTCAATTTTTTGAATATTGATTGCTAGCTCGGGATTTTTTTTCAATTCATGTTCTAAAATATCTTGACTTACACAATTTCTTTTATTGATTACTAATGAATCTCCTTTTTTAGCTAGAATTGAAAAATTTTCATTTTCGGTTTCAAGATTGGACGTGTCTGATGTACATGAAAACAAAGTTAACAAAGTACATGTTAGTAGAAATAGCTTTTTCATAAAATTTATTTTTTGGGGTTAAAAAATTTTTCAGTTAAGCGATATACAATTGTATTATAATTGTATCAATTTTATTTTAGTTTTTCGCCATTTTAGACTAAAACACATCAATAATATTAATGTAAAGATTAACTATTTCAAAATTAATTATTCCAAAATTTATAAATTGTATTATTTTTATATTATTGTGTTAAATTATGATTAATTTTAATATATTTTGTTTAATAATCGAAATAAATACAATAAAAATAAAAAAATAGTAATAAAAAAACAAAACTAAATAATAATGTTATATATTTATAATAATAAATTTAATGCTAATGATTAAAAATATAATATAAAATATTAGAACCCATTTGAAGTGCTTTTTCACGTACATTTTTTGGGTCATTATGTACTTCGGGATCTTCCCAGCCGTCTCCTAAATCACATTCATGAGTATAAAGTAAAACAATACGATTTTCAATAAAAATCCCAAAGGCTTGCGGTTTTTTATTGTCGTGTTCATGAATTTTAGGTAATCCATTTGGAAAAGAAAAAGGTTTTTGAAAAAGAATATGATTTGATGGGATTTCAACTAATGGATTACTGGGGAATATTTTTTTCAGTTCCTTTCTGATGAATTCATCCATTCCATAATTATCATCAATATGTAAAAAACCGCCCGAGATTAAATAGTTTCTAATATTAACGATATCATTAGTACTAAAAACCACGTTTCCATGACCAGTCATGTGTACAAACGGATAATTTACTATTTCAGCACTTCCTATGTCTACCGTTGCAACTTTTGGATTAATGGTGGTATTAATGGTTTGATTACAAAATTTAACTAAATTAGGTAACGACGTCGGATTTGCATACCAATCCCCACCTCCCGAATATTTGGCAATGGCTACTTCTTGAGTAAACCCAAAATTCCAAAGTAGTAATAAAAGGACTATATATCTATTCATTCAGTAATGCAATTGTATGACAAGCAACTAATGCTGCGGTTTCGGTTCTTAATCGGGTGTTGCCAAGAGTTACAGGAATAAAATTTTTTTCCAAAGCTAAATTTATTTCTTTAGAAGAAAAATCACCTTCAGGACCAATCAAAATGGTTACATTTTCTTCTTTTCTTAGTTCCTTTTGAAATGATTTTTTATCCGTTTCTTCACAATGGGCAATATATTTTTGACCAACAATATTCGATTTTACAAATTGCGATAGCGAAATTGGCTCGTTAATTTTGGGTAAATAATAATGTAATGACTGTTTCATTGCAGCTTGTATGATTTTTTCAGCTCGATCAATCTTATACACTTTTCGTTCGGAATGCTCACAAATAATTGGCGTAATTTCGTGAATACCTATTTCGGTTGATTTCTCTAAAAACCACTCTAAGCGGTCGTTCATTTTAGTAGGAGCAATTGCTATGTGCGTGTAAAAAGTATCGGGTTGATGAAACGTTTCATTTGTGATTTTTATTTCACATTTTTTTTCAGATGCTAAAATTATTTCAGATTCAAATAAAAATCCCAATCCATTAGTAATAAGTATTTTATCACCTTCCTTTTTACGTAAAACTTTAATAATGTGTTTACTTTCTTCTTTATCAAAAAAGAAGTTAGAATCACCTTTTTTTATTTCAGAATTATAAAATAGTTGCATAGATAAAATAGAATTTAAAATTTAATTCGTGCTTTAGATGTTATTTCGGAATTACTATAATTTCCTTCTAAAAAGTTATAATATCCAACAATTCCTATCATAGCAGCATTATCGGTGGTGTATTCAAATTTAGGAATATAGGTTTTCCAACCGTATTTTTGTTCTGCTTCTTTCAATGTTTTTCTGATCCCTGAATTAGCCGAAACTCCTCCACCAATTGCAATTTGATTAATTCCAGTCTCTGCAACAGCCAATTTTAATTTGTCCATCAAAATGTTGATGATGGTATATTGAATAGAAGCACAAATATCGGCTTTATTTTCTTCAATAAAATTTGGATTCAAAGCTACATTCTTCTGAATAAAATACAATATTTGAGTTTTTAAACCACTAAAACTAAAATTCAAACCTGTTACTTTTGGTTTGGTAAACGGAAACGCTTTTGGGTTACCTTCTTGTGCAAATTTATCAACTAAAGGTCCGCCAGGATAAGGTAACCCTAAAATTTTTGCCGATTTATCAAATGCTTCACCCACTGCATCATCAGTCGTTTCTCCAATAATTTCCATATCAAAAAAACTGTTTACTTTCACAATTTGCGTATGACCACCAGAAATCGTTAACGCTAAAAACGGAAAAGTAGGTTTATCATAGCCTTCTTCCTTAATAAAATGAGCTAAAATATGAGCTTTCATGTGATTCACAGCAATAAGTGGAATACCCAATGCCATACTCAATGATTTTGCAAAGGAGCCTCCAACGAGTAACGAACCCATTAAGCCTGGACCTTGAGTAAAAGCAATACAATTAAGTTCATTTTTTGTTATTCCAGCTTTTTTGATGGCAACTTCTACAACAGGAACAATATTTAGTTGGTGCGCTCTAGAGGCTAATTCTGGTACAACACCTCCATATTCTTCGTGAATAGCTTGACGCGCAACAATATTTGACAAAACAATATCGTTGCAAAGCACTGCTGCAGACGTGTCGTCACAAGAACTTTCAATAGCTAATGTATATATTTTTTTTTCAGACATGTTAGGCATGAAATTTGAATTAAAGATATTGTATTTATCGTACAAAAATCCTTATTTTTGTTCGGAATCCCTTTTTAAATTAATTTTCAGCAAATTTAAAACAAAATAGAGTATCAAAAAATTTAAAAAAATACTATTTCGTATTCTCTTTGGAATACTAGTCATGTTACTCTTTTTAGGGATAATTCTGTCTTTACCACCAGTACAAACCTACCTTGGTAAATATGCTACAAAAGATTTAAATAAGACTTTTGGTACTGATTTATCGATTGAACAAGTTGCAATTACCCCTTTTGGAAGTGTTAAATTAAAAGGAATAATCATTTTAGATCACCACAAGGACACACTTTTTGCTATTAAACGTTTAAATACTTCTATTTTAAGTTTTATGAAAATTTACGATCCGGGTCATCCCTACTTAAAAGACGTAATTTTTGATGGTTTAGACGCCAAGATAGTTAATTACAAAAATGAAAACTACACGAATCTAGATAAATTCATTGATGCTTTTGATGATGGAACGCCTTCATCGGGTAAGTTTAGAATGAGAGCTAATAAAATGACGCTTTTTAGTAGTCGTTTTAGGTATATTGATGAGAATTTGAAAACTCCTAAAGTATTAGATTTAAAACGATTAAATGGGAAAATTGAAAATTTTTTGATTAAGGGTACAAATGTAACAACACTCATTAAACGATTAGCTTTTGTGGATCACAGAGGGATAGAAGTTACCAATTTAACGGCTGGTTTCACTTATACTAAAAACAATATTTTACTAGATAAGTTATCGATAAAAACACTCCATTCTGAAATGAAAGGAAAGGCTGAGTTGCGATACAAAAGAGAAGATTTTAAAGATTTTAATAATAAGGTAATTTTTGATGTTCAACTGGATAAAGCTTCTATAGCTTCAAATGATTTAAATTGTTTTTATAATGAATTTGGCAAGAATAATATCTTTTACATAAATACTCATTTATTAGGTACGTTGAATAATTTTATTTTGTATGATTTAAAATTAGCAGACAAAAATCAATCTGAAATTATCGGGTCGGTAAATTTTAAAAATCTTTTTGGAAAAGGAAATCAAACCTTTTATATGAAAGGAAATTTTGATAGAATAGCTACTGATTACAATCAAGTTGTT
>NZ_JBIIWV010000206.1:0-3435 GCF_044338735.1 Flavobacterium sp.
ACGTATATTTTATCGGCATCGGAGGCATCGGTATGAGTGCTTTGGCTCGTTATTTCCAAAATATCGGTAAAAATGTAGCGGGTTATGACAAAACGGAAACGCAATTAACAGACGAGTTGCAAGCGTTAGGTTTGGCTATTCATTTTGAGGATGATATCAATTTAATTCCAAAAGATTTTTACGGCGAAAATACATTGGTTGTGGTTACACCCGCAGTTCCTGTTTCGCATTCAGAGTGGAATTATTTTTTAGAAAGAGATTATTCTATTAAAAAACGCGCCGAAGTTCTTGGGTTAATTACAAAAGATACCTATTGTTTTGCGGTAGCAGGTACACACGGAAAAACCACAACATCAAGTATTTTAGGACATATTTTATTTGAAAGTGGGGTAGATGTTACTGCTTTTTTAGGCGGAATTGTTGAAAACTATAATTCAAACCTAATTGGCTCAGGAAAAACGGTTACAGTTGTTGAAGCAGATGAGTTTGATCGTTCATTTTTACATTTGCATCCAAATGTAACTTGCATAACTTCAATGGACGCAGATCATTTAGATATTTATGGAGACGCGGCAAGTATTGAAGAATCTTTCAAAGAATTTGCAGCAAAAACATCCAGCGAAAATTTATATATAGTTCAAGGTTTACCTTTGGAAGGAATAACCATTGGAATATCAAACGACGCAGATTTTTCGGCACAAAATATTCGTATCGAAAAAGGATTTTATGTGTTTGATGTGAAAACTCCAGCAGAATTAGTGCCAAATGTAAAATTTGGTTTACCTGGACATCACAATTTAACAAATGCGTTATTGGCTTTCGCAATGGCAAAATCCTATGGGGTTTCCAATGATAAAATTAGTGCAGCGTTAGCTAGTTTTAAAGGAGTTAGACGTCGGTTTTCATTCCAAATACGAAAAGAAAACAAAGTGTATATTGATGATTATGCGCATCATCCAACTGAAATTAACGCGGTGCATCAGGCTGTTAGGGAATTGTATCCAGGAAAGAAAATTATTGCTGCTTTTCAGCCGCATTTATTTAGTCGAACCAAAGATTTTGCCGATGGTTTTGCAGAAAGTCTAGCACAATTTGATGAAGTGCTGTTACTTGAAATATATCCAGCACGAGAATTACCCATAGAAGGAATCAATTCTAGTTGGTTATTAACAAAAATTGATCATCCAAATAAAAAATTAGTGAATAAAAATGAATTGATTTCTACTTTTAAAAATTCAGATGCATCAGTATTTGTAACTATTGGAGCTGGCGACATTGGCGAGATGGTAAAAGATATTAAAAAAGCGCTTTATGAGAAGGATTAATTGGCATAGTATACGTTTATTGATGATCATTTTTACAATGATTTTCTTGTATTCTTTTTCTTTAAAAAGGAATATAGTGCGCAAAATCAACAAGATAGAAATTAAATTTGAGTCGAATGAAAACATGTTTTTAACACATCAAATGGTTAATAACTTGTTAATACAAAATTTAGGAGGTGCTTCAAGAATACAAAAAGATAAAGTAGATTTGAATAGTTTAGAAAATTCTCTAAATCATCATGAGATGATTGAAAAAGCAGAAGTTTTTTCTACGATAGATGGTTTTCTAAATACGCGTATTACTCAAAAGATCCCTATACTAAGAGTTATTTCTGATAATGACAGCTATTACCTTGATAGAAAAGGAGATAGAATTTCATTGTCAACAAATTTTTCGGCACGAGTTCCCCTAGTCGTTGGCGAATTCAGTAAAGAAAAAAGTAAGTCATATTTGAATTTATTTAATGAAATTAACAAAGATGATTTCTTAAGTAAAAACATTACTGGCGCGCAAATCATGCCTTCGGGAAATGTGGTATTAACCAACCGGAGTTTTGATTATAAAATTGCTTTTGGGAAACCAATTAATGTAAAAAAGAAGTTAAAGAATTATAAAGCTTTTTTTTATCACGCAATAAAAGACACTTTGATTAATGAGTACAAAGAGATAAACTTAATGTTTACACAACAAGTGGTTTGTAAGAAATAGAATAAATTATGAACAAAGACAACATCGCAGTAGGATTAGACATTGGTACAACTAAAATTGTAGCAATGATTGGTAAGAAAAATGAATACGGAAAGCTAGAAATTCTTGGTGTAGGAAAATCTAAAAGTTTAGGTGTTCATCGAGGTGTTGTAAATAATATTACACAAACAATCCAGTCGATTCAGCAAGCAGTTTCAGAAGCAGAAAACGATTCAGGATACAAAATTAATGATGTCGTTGTAGGAATTGCTGGACAACACATTCGCAGTATTCAACACAGTGATTATATCAGTAGACCAAATGCCGAAGAAGTAATTGGCGATGTTGATATTGACACCCTTATTGGTCAAGTACATAAATTAGCAATGTTGCCAGGTGAAGAAATTATTCACGTTTTGCCTCAGGAATTTAAAATTGATGGACAAGCCGAAATAAAAGAACCTATTGGAATGTATGGCGGAAGACTAGAATCTAGCTTTCATGTTGTGGTAGGACAAGCAGCTTCAATTCGCAATTTAGGCAGATGTGTAAAAAGTGCCGGATTAGAGTTATCTGGATTAACCTTAGAACCATTAGCTTCTGCAGATGCTGTTTTGAGTCAAGAAGAAAAAGAAGCGGGAGTTGCTTTAATTGATATAGGAGGTGGAACTACTGATTTAGCCATTTTTAAAGATGGTATTATCCGTCACACCTCAGTTGTTCCGTTTGGAGGAAATGTAATTACAGAAGATATTAAAGAAGGTTGCTCGATTATTGAAAAACAAGCTGAGTTGTTAAAAACTCGTTTTGGATCGGCTTGGCCAGGTGAAAATAGAGACAACGAAATTGTTTCAATTCCTGGATTAAGAGGAAGAGAGCCAAAAGAAATTTCGTTAAAAAACTTATCAAAAATTATTCACGCTAGAGTGGTGGAAATTATTGAACAAGTTTATGCTGAAATTAAATTATACGGTCACGAAGATCCAAAGAAAAAATTAATTGCAGGGATTGTTTTAACAGGAGGTGGAGCCCAATTGCAACACATTAAACAACTTGTTGAATACATTACTGGAATGGATACCAGAATAGGATATCCAAATGAGCATTTGGCCGGAGATTCAAACGAAGAATTATCAAGTCCATTGTATGCAACTGCAGTTGGTTTAGTAATGAACAGTATTCGAAATAATACAAAAAGTGCTACGCCATTTGTAGAAATGAAAAAAGATGAACCAGAAGTGGTTGCACGACCTCAAGTTGTAACAGAAACAACTGTTATGGCTGAAGATAAAGAAGAGTTACAGGCTACTCATTCTACACATCAAGAAACAACCGATGAGAAAATCAAACGTTCGTTTTTTGATAAATATATAGATAAGATTAAAGAATTTTTAGATAACGCAGAATAAAAGGAACTACTAT
>NZ_JBIIWV010000207.1:0-3431 GCF_044338735.1 Flavobacterium sp.
ATACCAAAATGGTTTTTATCACCGCTGGAATGGGTGGAGGAACTGGAACGGGTGCTGCTCCTGTCATTGCACAATTAGCAAAAGACAGAGACATTCTTACCGTTGGTATTGTTACAATTCCTTTTCAGTTTGAAGGAAAAGTTCGCTCTGAGCAAGCGTTAGCCGGAGTAGAACGTTTACGCAAACAAGTAGATTCTTTAGTTGTTATCAATAATAATAAATTACGTGAAGTATATGGAAACTTAGGATTTAAAGCAGGTTTTTCAAAAGCTGACGAAGTTTTGGCAACAGCCTCAAGAGGAATTGCCGAAGTAATTACCCACCACTATACACAAAATATTGATCTTAAAGATGCTAAAACCGTATTATCAAATAGCGGAACAGCAATCATGGGATCAGCAGCTGCATCAGGAGAAGATCGTGCAAAGCAAGCAATTTCTAGTGCTTTAGATTCTCCTTTATTGAACGACAATAAAATTACAGGTGCTAAAAATGTATTATTATTAATTGTATCAGGTACTAATGAAGCTAATGAAATTACCATTGATGAAATAGGTGAAATCAACGACTATATTCAGGCTGAAGCAGGTTTTAATGCTAACATCATTATGGGAGTTGGTGAAGAAGAAGCATTAGGTGATGCTATTTCTGTAACCGTTATTGCAACAGGATTTAATGTAGAACAACAAGCCGAAATTGTAAATACAGAACCGAAAAAAATAATTCACTCGCTTGAAGACGAACAAAAAAGTGTTCATGTTTTATTGAATGACACGATTGCATCACTTTCAGTGAATGAGCCAATTTTTGAAGCACCTGAGCTGAATGAAGTAATTGCCAAAAGTGAAGCTCCTGTTGTTGAAGAAGTAACACCAAAAATTGTATTCTCATTAGATGAAGCAGAAGAGTCAGTTTTTGAAATTAATGAATCTGTTGCTACAATTGATTTAGTACCTACAACAGATTTTCTTAAAAATATTGAGGTAACTTACGAAATTGTAGCTGCAACCGCACAAACCAATTTTGAAATTATTACACCACAAATTAGAGAAATTCAGGTTATTGATCCAGAATTTGTAATAGCAAAAGAAGATTTTAATTTTGAATTAGATTTATTTGATATTAAAACAGAATCCAAAGTTGAAAACACCATTGTGTTTGATTTAACAGAGGAAACACGTTCATTAGAAGTGAAAGATCTAATAAATGTTGTACCAGTTACTGAAGTGAATCAAAGCGGAATTATTAAATATTCATTAGAAGACTATTTAGAAATTGAGACTCAAATTGAAGCGACAAAAGAGGTTAATATGGTTAATGAACCTGTTGACGAAGAGCTCAATTTTACAATGAAAAAAGAAGTTGAAAAACTTGAAAAT
Organism: Flavobacterium sp.; assembly: GCF_044338735.1. GTDB lineage: Bacteria > Bacteroidota > Bacteroidia > Flavobacteriales > Flavobacteriaceae > Flavobacterium. The sequence continues at coordinate 1,380 of NZ_JBIIWV010000207.1, forward strand.
AACATTCATTTTGATGCGGTTTCACCTTTAGAAATGTCTATCGAAGAAACATTAAAATTTAGAGCCGAAGAACGTAAACTTAAAATGAAGGATTTCAATCATAAATTCAACAACAACAACGCGCAAATTGATGAATTTGAGAAAGAGCCCGCCTATAAAAGAATGGGAATAGATGTAACATCTGCACCATCATCAAACAATAATCAATCTAGAATGTCTTTAGGAACAGATAGTAACGATGATATACAACTTCGTTCAAACAATTCCTTTCTTCATGATAATGTAGATTAATTTACAATAAACTAACCTATCTGATAAGACCCGAAGAGCAATTTTCGGGTTTTTTTCGTTACCTTTGCACAACAATTTTAATATAACAAATATAAATATATGAGTTTAGAAGTAAAAATCATGGATCACATGAAAGAAGCCATGAAAGCAAAAGATACAGTCGCTTTAGAAGCATTAAGAGCTATAAAGTCTGCAATAATTTTAGCCAAAACAGAAGTAGGTGCTGCAGATGGTTTGTCCGAAGCAGACGAGATTAAAATGTTACAGCGTTTAGTAAAAATGCGTAAAGACAGTTACGAAATTTTTACGGCACAAAACCGTCTCGATTTAGCTGAACCAGAATTAGCCCAAATAGCAGTTATCGAAAAATTCTTACCCGCACAATTATCAGAATCAGAAGTAGAGGCAATTATTTCTAAAATCATTTCAGAAACAGGTGCTACAGGAATTGCTGCTATGGGGAAAGTTATGGGCTTAGCTTCAGCTCAAATAGGTGGACAAGCAGAAGGTAAAGTTATTTCTGGAATTGTTAAAAAACTTTTAGTTTAAAAATAGAGAATATAGAAAATAGATTAAGTCTATTATCCAAAGTCTAATAATCTATTATCTAAAAAAAACGGCTTCGTAGTTCAACTGGATAGAATGACGGATTTCGGCTCCGTTGGTTGCAGGTTCGAACCCTGCCGAGGTCACTAATAAATATTTTAAACAAAAAAAACGCCAAACTTATTTGAGCGTTTTTTTTATTAATGTTTTTAAATTAAACCTTTAAGGAATATAAAGATTATTATTTAGTTATTTGCTTCAAATCAGCAATGGTTGCAATTGGATCTTGCGCGCCAAAAACATAACTTCCTGCTACTAATACGTCTGCACCAGCATCTGCTAATTGTTTTGCGTTTTTATCGGTTACACCGCCGTCAATTTCTATTAGTGTGTCTAATCCTTGTTCTGTAATCATTTTTCGAAGTTTTCTTACTTTCTGATACGTAATTTCTTCAAATTTTTGACCACCAAAACCAGGATTGATAGACATGATTAAAACCATATAACATTCTGGTAAAATATCTTCTAAAACAGAAACTGGTGTTGTTAAATTAAGTACTACTCCAGCTTTACAACCTGCAGCTTTTATTTGTCTTAAAGTTCTGTGAAGATGAACTGTAGATTCGTAGTGAACTGTTATTATATCAGCACCAATTTTTGCAAATTCTTCAATGTATCTTTCAGGTTTTTCAATCATTAAATGTACATCTAATGGTTTTGTTGCGTGTTTTTTTATAGCCTGAATCACTGGCATTCCATATGAAATATTAGGAACGAAATGACCATCCATTACATCAATATGAAACCAATCGGCTTCACTGGCATTAATCATTTCAATGTCGCGTTGTAAATTAGCAAAATCGGCAGCTAAAACCGATGGAGCGATAAATGTATTTTTCATGTTGTAGTTATGTTGTTTATTGTAGATTTCAATATTCCTTTTTCAACATTGAATATTCAATCTTTTTGCAAATGTACAAATTATAAACTTTCATTTTTAGAATTTTGAATATTCAACTTGGAATGTTGAATTTTTAGGGTTTTTTTAAAAAACTCTGGAAACCCGAGCAAAGCGAACAGACTGGAGTTTTATTTGGCTGAAAAAAATGAAACTCCGGTAATCAGCCGGAGTTTCAATCATCAATCAAAAAACGAACAGTTTTAAACTGTTGTTACTTTTATAGAAATCCCAAAAATTAAATTCCAAATACCAAC
>NZ_JBIIWV010000208.1:0-3424 GCF_044338735.1 Flavobacterium sp.
TATTTATATTCAAATGAACTTTATTTTAATAATCTCTAACAACATGGGCCACACCATTAATGACATGGGATCCTGTTGAATTGGTATACGTTCCATTAAAAGTAATATCAATATATTGACCAATTGCACCTACACTACTTAAATTAAACGAAACCGCATTAACCGTTTGGATGTTAATTCCACCGGTTTCTGGTGATTCAATTGAAAATGATGAGGTAGTATAAATTCCGGGAATATTAGTATTGCCAAATAAATAAAATCGCTCGTTAGTATTTGGAGAATTTGCATTAAAGCCGTTAATAGATAATCCTGAAGAATTTGATCCAGAAGTTGTTCCTACATTAGCCGTAATGTTAGCAATTATGTATCTAACCGGACTAGAATCTATACGGTATGAAATAAATTCTGAAATGGAATTACAAGCTGTAATATTACCCACATTTGTAATTGGAGTAGTAAATGTAAAATTAATTGGATTAGTTGTTTGCAAATTATCATAATCAAAGCCTTCTAAACTAAAAGCTGTATTTGTAGCACTACAAACTAACATGGTCAAACTAAAAGCACCATTAGTAACTGTACCCATTAAGTTTTGATTTCCATAGCGCATTAATACATAACCGTTAGTTACATTTGTTCCATCGCATTTAAGAAGAGTACCTTGAACTAATGTTGATTGAATGGAACTATTAGAGAGTACTAAATTTGGCAAAGTAGTATCAGCAGAGAAAGGCCCAATAGAAGTAGTACTTACCGCATTTTCACAAGAATCAAATACTACCATTGTTAATGTTTCATTGGCAGGAACTAATCCACAAACTTGTCCTTGACTATTTGTAAATCCGTTAACCGTATAAGAATTTGAAGCTCTTCTAATACCTACTTTTACATTTGCTAAAGGCACACCATTAGAATTTACAACTGTCACGCATAATCTAATCGTTGGAAATTGAGCATCGCAATTCCACCACGAAAAGTGAGAAACAGTACCAACATATTTAGTTCCTTGCTTAGTAGCAGCACCTTCTTCTTTCCAATAACCAAGTGTTTCATCAAAATGCCAAAGTGGAATGGTGGCTGGTGCAGACGCTAATTGTGAAGTTGAAATTGGCATTTCTATTTGAGCAGTTGTAGAAAGTTGCAATTTTTGTGAAGCGGCTCCTCTCAATTCTATATTCATCATACCAAACGTTTCTAATACACGCTCCTCACCGCTTGAGTTTGCTGCCAATAACATACCTGGCATTTTATCAACAGTAGAAGGATCAGAAGGATCAAGGTGTTTCATTATTACACTTACTATCCCTGTATAAGGCTGACCAGTTTCTGTTTTAAAGTTACCATCAAAAGTGACTTTAGATCCATTACCCAAAGAAACGCTTCCAGTTACTCCAGAGTTCACAGTACCAATTATAGTTCCTGACAATAAAGTAATACGAGCGTAATTCATTCCATTTGTAGGAACTAACGAACGTGATCCGTCTAAAAATCCTGTTTTTCTTGCTTTAATAAATGCAAATTTTTCATGAACAGTTGCATTATTTATGATGAAAACACCATTAATATCAGTGTTAGCGGATTTATTTCCTACAGTAATGGCTACATTAGCTACAGGATTATTGCTTTCATCAACAATTCGTCCCGTAAAACTTTTAGACACTTCATTTCCAAAATTTAAAGGTGTGTCTACTGAATTTCCATCAATTCCTGAATCATTACTACAACTGTTGAATAAAAAAGGAACTAACAAAACCAAAAATAAGAGTCTTTTTGATATCATAATGTCATTGTTTTTAGATTAATACTATTCAAATTTAGTAATAATAATAATTACTTAATTCCTTTTTTCAATAAATTATTATTAAGATTGAAACCTATCCGTTGATCTTTACATTCAAATGATTGAGTAATATTTGATATTTATGGAACTCTACTAATTCTTCATCATTTTCAGTAGCATCCATAATATCATCTAATAAATTACTAACTTCTACTAATTTTTGATTGGCTTGATCTTTCTGTTGTAATGCAAGAAAATCAATTATTTTTTGAATTTCAAGAATGAGTGAATCCTTATTTTCCATAGGAATGTCTTAATAAATTACGTTTAATTTCCGACAAAGATAAACTAGAATAACATAACTGATGAATAATATCGCGTCGTAATGAGTCGATATTGGTTGTGTCGTAATATTTTGCCCAAGCATCAGTTTCCAATACTTCTTTTATTTGCCGAATTACTTTGGCAGTTTCGGATGCTGTTCGAACAACTGCTTTCCCATCATAATTCACATGATTTTTGTGTTGGAACATAACCGCTGCAGTTTCAAAATTTACCTTAATATAAAATAACGCTTCGGTTTCATTATTGGGATAAAAATCGGTCCACTTTGCAAAACCAATTCGTTGTTGGTTATTATTAACTTTTACCCTTGAAGTAGCAATCAAACGCCAACGACAATTAGCAGCTCTACCCCAGTGATTTGAACTTCGGTAAACACCTTCTTCCGTAAAATAATAACTACTCCCCGATTTACTTTTATAATTTGGTTTATTAAAAATTTCAGGAACGCTTTCAACTTCCATAAATTCACAAAAAGTATGGGAATGAAAATTATTTTTATGGTATTGTTGTGTTGGCATTTTCTGAATATGAAATCATGTGTAACAAAAGTAACATTTGATTTTTAAAGATTAGTAGTATCTTTACAAAAATAGTTTTTATCAATGAAAGACATCCTAACACAATCCTACGGCTATATTTTTGAAGAAGCACTTATTGACGAAATTGTAAAGGTGGCTACCTATAAAGAATTCAAAGCCGATGATTATTTGATCGAAATTGGAGACTATATCAAAACCATGCCGCTCTTAGTTAATGGTGCAATTAAAATTTTACGAGAAGATGAAAACGGAGATGAATTGTTGTTATATTTCTTAGAACGAGGTGATACCTGTGCCATGACCTTGACCTGCTGTATGGGACAAGCAAAAAGTAGAATTAGAGCTATTGCCGAAACCGACGGGTCTCTATTAATGATTCCAGTGGAAAAAATGGAAGATTGGTTGACTAAATATAAAACATGGCGTAACTTTGTTTTTGACAGTTATAATGTGCGATTGATGGAAATGTTAGAAGCTATTGACACGCTGGCGTTTATGAATTTAGACGAACGTTTGTACAAATATTTAACTGATAAAGCAAAGGTAATTGGCAATACCGAAATTCAAAATACCCATCAAGAAATTGCCTACGAAATGCATACATCAAGAGTAGTAATTTCAAGATTATTGAAGGCTTTGGAAATCGAAGGAAAAATAAAATTACATCGAAATAAAATAGAAATACTGCAATTTTAATGGAACTATTTGGCTATTTTGGAGCATTATGCATCGGATTAATTTTAGGATTAACAGGTGGTGG
>NZ_JBIIWV010000063.1:0-11612 GCF_044338735.1 Flavobacterium sp.
TTGGTTTTCAATCGTATGAAAAAACGGTAACTACAGGAACTACAACGATGAATTATCCTATCAATTTAAAGGAAGGAACTCAGTTAAAAGAATTAGAGATTGTATATGAAATGCCCGTTTCTATTTCGGGAGATACTATTATTTATAATGCAGATTCTTTTAAGAATGGGACCGAACGAAAATTAGAAGACGTTTTAAAAAAATTACCAGGTGTTGAGGTAAATAAAGATGGCGAGATTGAGGTGGAAGGAAAAAAAGTGCAAAAAATAATGGTTGAAGGGAAAGATTTCTTTGATGGCGATACCAAATTAGCAACTAAAAATATTCCAGCAGATGCCCTAGAAAAGATACAAGTTTTACGTAATTATAATGAAGTGTCTAATTTGAAAGGACTCGAAAATAATGAAGAGAACGTAGCCATAAATATTAAGTTGAAACAAGGTAAAAAGAACTTTTGGTTTGGAGATATGATGGCTGGAATTGGAATTGGAATTGGAAACAAAGCAGATCGATACATTATTAATCCGAAACTATTTTATTATAATCCAAAATTCAGTATCAATGTTATTGGTAATAAAAATAATATTGGAGAACTACCATTAACTGCTCAAGATTATTTTAAATTCACAGGTGGATTCAAAAATATGATGCGAAAAGGAGGCTCTTCTTTTAATGTAGTTTCAAATGATTTGGGAATTATGGGCCTAAGAAATAATCAAGCGGCTAATATTGAATCGTCTTTTGGAGCTGCTAATTTTAGTTTTAATCCTTCTAAAGCATGGACATTAAGTGGATTCGGAATTGTATTAGGCAATAAAACAGAAATCGAAACCAAATCGGTTTCTAATCGTACCGATAATTTACCAAATGGAACTACTCAAACAATATCTGAAACGAAAGAAGATTTTACAAGACAAGACAGTAAACAGGCTTTATTTAAAGTGAGCTCAAGTTATGTGCCTTCTGAAAAAATGCATTTTGATTATGATGCATTAGTTAAATTTTCGGACCAAAAGGAAAATACAAGTCTGTTTTCTAACTTACTTTCTGATGTGTATACCAATAAGAAACAAAATCCATTTTCATTTAATCAAAACCTAAATTATTATTATACTTTAAATGATAAACACGTATTTGCTGTTGAAATTCAACACTTGTACCAAGACGAAGATCCTTTGTACAATGCTAATTTAGCAACACAACCCTTCTTGTTGTCTGGCTATAATACCACACAAAATAGAGATGATATAAATCAGAAAAGATTTGTAACAACCAATAAAATAGATGCTAAATTTGATTATTATTATATGTTAACCCCAAAAAGTAATATCAATTTAACTCTCGGAAACACCTATTCGTATCAAAATTTTGATTCTTCGATTTTTCAAATTTTAGACAATGGTTCTCAAAATAATTTAACAGCTTCAGAAAACAATAACGATGTTAATTATACATTTAAAGATGTTTTTTTAGGAGTACATTATAAATTCTTAACTGGAAAATTTACATTTAATCCAGGTTTTAGTGTACACCAATATAATATGAATGATGCGCAACTTGGCACTTCAAATAAGCAGTCGTTTACAAGAGTATTGCCTGATGTGTATGCTTTGTGGCAAATAAAAAAATCGGAAACATTGACTTATAATTATTCCTTCAGTAATAATTTTACAGATATTAATAAATTAGCTCAAGGTTATGTTTTTTCAAACTATAACAGCTTGTTTAGCGGAAATAGATTCTTAGAGAATTCAACTTCTCAAGTACATTCTTTGCGCTATTTTAAATATAACATGTTTAATTTTGAGAATATTTTTGCTAATTTAACCTATACAAAACAACTAGATGCAATTAAGAATAAAGCTCTGTTAACCGGGGTTAATCAAGTTTCTTCTGCAGTAAATATGAATTCAAATTTTCCAGAAGAATCTTTATCAGGAAGTGCAAATTATGGACGTTCGTTTTTTAAATATTATAAAGCAAATGCAAGAGTTTCTGTAGGATGGAATAAATTCAACAATATCCGTGTTTTCCCAGATTCAGATACTGATCCTAATAATAATCCAACTAATATTCAAATAACTGAGTCAGTTAGTCAAAATTATACGTTAGGTTTTTCTACCAATTATAAACAATTGCCAAATTTAGGATTATCATACAGTTATTCAATTAGCGATAATTTCTCTGATACGGTATATACAGATAGCCCTTCTTTAACTCTAGAGTATTATTTTTTAGAGGCATTTTCGTTCACTTCAGAATATAACTTTTTCCATAATTATAACAAGTCAAAAACGATTGATAGCGAATATGATTTTTTATCTGCGAATATTATGTATCAGAAAAAAGACAGTAAATGGGAGTGGAAACTTTCTGGAACTAATTTACTAGAGACAAAATCATTAGATACAAATAGTTTCAGTCAGTTAGGCGGAACCAGTAGTTTTTCTAGTTATAGAGTGCAACCCCGTTATTTGATTTTGAGTTTAAAATATAATTTATAAAAATGCTATACTACAAAAAAGCCTGACTTAATAGTCAGGCTTTTTTGTTTTTATAATATCAATTATAGCTCAAAAGCAGTTTTTACTTTGTCTACAAAATCTAGTTTTTCCCAAGTAAATAATTCAACAGTTACGGTTTTTGTTAAACCACCTGGAGCAGAAAAAGTCTTGGTTACGGTTTCAGGAGTTCTTCCCATGTGACCATAAGCAGCAGTTTCACTATAAATTGGATTTCTTAATTTTAATCGTTGTTCAATAAAATACGGACGCATGTCAAAAATACTTTCCACAACTTTACTAATTTCTCCGTCTGTTAAATTTACTTTTGCAGTCCCATATGTGTTTACGTTGATTGATGTTGGTTCAGCAACGCCAATTGCATAAGAAACTTGTACTAAAATTTCGTCAGCAACACCCGCAGCAACTAAGTTTTTAGCAATATGACGGGTTGCATATGCAGCAGAACGGTCAACTTTTGAAGGGTCTTTTCCAGAAAATGCTCCACCTCCGTGAGCCCCTTTTCCACCATAGGTATCTACAATAATTTTTCTTCCTGTTAAACCAGTATCTCCATGGGGTCCTCCAATTACGAATTTCCCTGTTGGATTGATGTGGTATTTGATAGCATCATTGAATAAATGAGCGTATTGCGGATTTTTAGCAATTACTCTCGGAATCAAAATTTCAATAATATCTTTTTTAATTTTCGCTAACATCGTTGGTTCGTCAGCAAAATCATCGTGTTGTGTTGAAACTACAATAGCATCAATACGAACTGGTTTGTTGTCGTCAGAATATTCTAAAGTAACTTGCGATTTTGCGTCTGGACGTAAGTAAGTGATTTCGTTATTTTCTCTTCTCAAATCAGCTAAATCTTGCAATAATTGATGCGACAATTTAAGCGCTAACGGCATGAACTCTGCAGTTTCGTTTGTGGCATAACCAAACATCATTCCTTGATCACCCGCACCCTGTTCTTCTTTATTAGCTCTGTCCACACCTTGATTAATGTCAGCAGACTGTTCATGAATTGCAGACAAAACCCCACAAGAATCAGCCTCAAACATATATTCGCTTTTGGTATAACCAATTTTCTTGATTACATCTCTTGCGATTGTTTGAACATCTAAATAAGTATTAGATTTCACTTCACCAGCCAAAATTACTTGCCCAGTGGTTACTAATGTTTCACAAGCTACTTTTGACTCAGGGTCAAATGCTAAAAAATTGTCAATTAATGCGTCTGAAATTTGATCCGCAACTTTGTCAGGATGTCCTTCACTCACAGATTCTGACGTAAATAAATAAGCCATAATTAAATTTATTATAAATTAAGCGAGAAAAAAAGGATTGCAAAGTGCATAAAGGAGTAGGAATACTGCTTTAGCATTTTTTAATGAGGTTGCAATCAGTTCAAATTTTTCCTCTTTTGTTATCGATTGCAAATGTATGAAGTGATTTCGAATTAATAAAATAAAATTGTGCTTTTTAATAAAATGAGTATAAATAAATTATTTTATTGAAAAATTAAGATTTTAAAATTAGTAAAACATAAAAACTTAGATTAAAAATCTAAATTATATGCAATATATGTTATTTGTAAGAAAATATTTCATATTGTAAATTTTGTTACTACATTTGCATCGTTCATAAACATACTATTTGTTATCACGAAAGCTGGAGGGAATAGACCCAATGAAAGCTTGGCAACCTCCAACTTGGAAAGGTGCTACATTCTATTCCGATATTAATCGGAAAAAGATAACCCGAGGAATTTCTTTCCAATTTCTTGATAACATATTAATAATATAAACTTTGTGAAACGCTGTGTGAACTTAGCGTAACTCTGTGTAAAAAAAATATGTCAAAAATTCAACAAGCCATAAAAGAAAGAATCTTAGTCCTAGACGGCGCAATGGGAACCATGTTGCAACGCAACAATTTCTCAGAAGAAGATTTTCGCGGCGAACGATTCAAAGAGTTTCCTCATCCATTGAAAGGAAATAACGATTTACTTTCCATTACGCAACCAGAAGCAGTAAAAGAAGTCCATCGTTTGTATTTTGAGGCAGGTGCAGATATTGTAGAAACCAATACGTTTTCAGGTACAACAATTGGTATGGCCGATTATCATATGGAAGATTTGGTGTACGAATTAAATTACCAATCCGCAAAAATTGCAAGAGAAGTGGCTGATGAATTTACAGATAAGCCTCGTTTTGTTGCTGGTTCCATCGGACCAACTAACAGAACAGCTTCTATGTCGCCAGATGTAAATGATCCTGGCTATCGTGCCGTAACTTTTGACGATTTACGAATCGCATATAAACAACAAGTTGAAGCTTTAATTGATGGAGGTTCGGATGTGCTTTTGGTTGAAACTATTTTTGATACTTTAAACGCAAAAGCCGCGCTTTTTGCAATTGAAGAAGTAAAAGAAGAAAGAAATATTGATATTCCAATTATGGTTTCAGGAACTATTACAGATGCTTCAGGAAGAACACTTTCTGGACAAACTGTCGAAGCTTTTTTGATTTCGATTTCTCACATTCCGTTATTGAGTATAGGATTTAATTGCGCTTTGGGAGCCGACCAATTGAAACCTTATTTAAAGCGTTTGTCTATGAATACGCAATTGAATATTTCGGCACATCCAAATGCTGGTTTGCCAAATGCCTTTGGTGAATACGACCAAACACCAAAAGAAATGCAGGCTTTAATTCGGGAATATTTACAAGACAATTTAATAAATATAATTGGAGGTTGCTGCGGTACAACTCCTGAACACATCAAATTAATTGCGGAGGTCGCAAAAGAATTCAAGCCCAGAACAATTGAAGTAATAGCATAATGACAGAAGTAGATTGTAAAAAATATTTAAAATTATCCGGGCTAGAACCATTAATTATTACCCCAGAAACCAATTTTGTGAATGTTGGTGAACGAACCAATGTAACAGGCTCTCGTAAATTTCTTCGTTTAATAAAAGAAGAAAAATACGACGAAGCGCTTTCGGTTGCTCGAGAGCAAGTAGAAGGCGGGGCGCAAATCATTGATATTAATATGGATGAAGGAATGTTAGATGGCGTTTATGCTATGACAAAATTCCTAAATTTAATTGCTGCCGAACCAGATATTGCCCGTGTTCCTGTAATGATAGATAGTTCGAAATGGGAAATTATCGAAGCAGGTTTAAAAGTCGTACAAGGAAAAGCGGTAGTAAATTCAATTTCTCTTAAAGAAGGCGAAGCGGTTTTTATTCATCACGCCAAGTTAATTAAACGCTATGGCGCAGCAGTAATTGTAATGGCTTTTGATGAAGTTGGACAAGCAGATAATTACCAAAGAAGAATTGAAATTTGTAAAAGAAGTTACGATATATTAGTAAACCAAGTCGGTTTTCCAGCCGAAGATATCATTTTTGATCCGAATATTTTTCCAGTTGCAACTGGAATGGACGAACATAAATTAAACGCTTTAGATTTTTTCCAAGCAACAAAGTGGATTCGTGAAAATTTACCTTTTGCAAATATTTCTGGTGGTGTTAGTAATGTTTCATTCTCTTTTCGTGGAAACGATAAAGTCCGTGAAGCGATGCATTCCGCGTTCTTATATCACGCCATTCAAAATGGGATGACCATGGGAATCGTAAATCCAGAAATGTTAGAAATTTACGATGAAATAGACGCTGTTTTATTGGAACACGTTGAAGATGTGCTTTTAAATAGAAGAGAAGATGCTACCGAACGTTTATTAGATTTAGCCGAAAGTTTTAAAGGCGATTTCAAGGTAAATGAAAAAGCAATAGCCGAATGGCGAAATGGTTCAGTTCAAGAACGATTAACCCATTCTTTAGTAAAAGGAATAGACGAATTCATAGAAATTGATGTTGAAGAAGCAAGATTAAGTGCCAATAAAGCTATTGAAGTGATTGAAGTCAGCTTAATGAATGGTATGAATGTGGTTGGCGATTTATTTGGAAGCGGAAAAATGTTTTTACCTCAAGTAGTAAAATCAGCGCGCGTTATGAAAAAAGCTGTGGCGTATTTATTACCGTTTATTGAAGAAGAAAAACGCCCCCTAACCCCCAAAGGGGGAATAAAAACCTCGCAATTTTGGCAAACTGCTAATCCTTATAATTATGGTTTATTGCAAAAATTTGCATTTGACATGAGAAATAAACCAACTGATGCCGAAAGGTTTTTGTGGCAAGAATTAATGGGTAAAAAATTAGAAAGGCATAAGTTTAGACGCCAACATATTATAGGAAATTACATAGCAGATTTTATTTGTTTAAAAGAAAACTTAATAATTGAGGTTGATGGATTAATACATCAATTACCAGAAAATATTTCTAGCGATGAAGAAAGAAGTAAATGGCTAAGAAGTGAAGGATTTGAAGTATTGAGATTTACAAATGAGGAAGTTTTATTTCAATTAGAAAAAGTTTTACAATTAATTTCCACAAAGTTGGCAGCTCCCCCTTCGGGGGCGGGGGGGGCTGGAAAAGTATTGATGGCAACCGTTAAAGGTGATGTTCACGACATTGGAAAAAACATTGTTTCAGTAGTTTTGGCGTGTAATAATTTTGAAATTATCGATTTAGGAGTGATGGTTCCGCCAGAAAAAATTATTGACGCCGCCATAAAAGAAAACGTTGATATTATCGGTTTAAGCGGATTAATTACACCTTCTTTAGACGAAATGGTGTATTTGGCCAAAGAAATGGATAAGTTGAACATCAAAATCCCAATAATGATTGGAGGCGCTACAACCTCTCGTGCACATACAGCTGTTAAAATTGCTCCAGAATATAAGTCAACTGTAGTCCACGTTAATGACGCGTCAAGAGCCGTAACCGTGGCTTCGAATTTATTAAATACGGATACAAAAAAGGCGTATTCAGTTGCGTTACGCGAGGAGTACGATGCATTACGTGAAGGCTATTTAAACAGAGCAAGAGAGAAAAATTTCTTAACGATTGAAGAAGCTCGTAAAAATAAATTAAAGATAGATTGGAACAATTACGAAGCTATAAAACCTAATTTTATTGGAACAAAAATAGTTGAGGTAGAACTTTCAGAACTAGTCGATTTTATCGATTGGACACCGTTTTTTCAATCTTGGGAATTATATGGAAAATATCCTGCCATTTTAACCGATGAGGTTGTAGGGGAACAAGCATCAGATTTGTTTAAAGATGCACAAAATATGTTATCAAAAATTGTATCTGAAAAATGGTTTACAGCTAAAGGAGTTTTAGGAATTTTTCCAGCCAACACCATAAATGATGATGATATTGAAATCAGCCCCCCAACCCCCGAAGGGAGAGCTATTTTCCTAACTTTACGCCAACAAAGTTCTAAAACTGCTGGAGCCCCTAACATCGCTTTAGCCGATTTTATTGCGCCAAAAGAAATTGGCGTTCAGGATTATATGGGTTGTTTTTGTGTTACAACTGGTTTTGGTATAGATGAGAAAGCAGCCGAATTTGAAAACCAATTAGACGATTATAATGCCATTTTAACCAAAGCTTTAGGCGATAGATTAGCAGAAGCTTTTGCGGAATATTTACATTTAAAAGTTCGAAAAGAAATTTGGGGGTATGCTTCTGAAGAACAACTTTCAAATCAGGAATTAATTAAAGAAAATTACAAAGGAATTCGTCCAGCACCAGGCTATCCAGCTTGTCCAGACCATTTAGAAAAGCCAACCATTTGGAACATTTTAAACGTGGAGGAAAATATTGGTGTAAAATTAACCGAAAGTATGGCAATGTGGCCGGCTTCTTCAGTTTCAGGATATTATTTTGCTCATCCAGAAAGTAAGTATTTTGGGTTAGGAAAAATAAAATCAGACCAAGTAGCAGATTACGCAAAAAGAAGAAATATATCAATAGAAACAGCAACTAAATGGTTAGCACCAAATATAAGCCCCTCCTAACCTCCCCAAAAGGGAGGGACGCCAATCGTTATAAATAAATTTAATGAAATTATAAATAAATGAAACATAAAATAAATATTAATCAAGTTGTGTCGCAAAATTTGAATGCAACTATATTTCCCCCTTTGGGGGTTAGGGGGCTATGAAAGTAACAGAACATATTCAAAACGCCAACGGAAAACCTTTGTTTTCTTTTGAAATTTTACCGCCTTTAAAAGGTCAAAATATCCAATCTATTTTTGATAGTATTGATCCGTTAATGGAATTCAATCCACCATTTATTGATGTTACGTATCATCGAGAGGAATATGAATTCAAGGAATTAGAAAACGGGTTATTACAAAAGAAAATTGTAAAAAAACGACCAGGCACGGTAGGAATTTGTGCAGGAATTCAAAACAAATACAATGTAGATGCCATTCCGCATATTTTATGTGGTGGTTTTACGAAAGAAGATACCGAAAATTTACTAATTGATTTAGATTTTTTAGGAATCAATAACGTTGTGGCACTTAGAGGCGATGCCGTTAAAAGTGAAATTTATTTTAAACCAGAAAAAGAAGGTCACGCTTATGCCTCTGAATTGGTTTCGCAAATTAACGATTTAAATAACGGTATTTACTTAGATGCCGATTTGCAAAATTCATCTAAAACCGATTTTTGTATCGGTGTTGCAGGATATCCCGAAAAACATATGGAAGCACCAAGTTTAGATAGCGACATTCATTTCTTAAAACAAAAGATTAAAAACGGTGCCGAATACATAATCACTCAGATGTTTTTTGATAACCAGAAATTTTTCGAATTTGTTGCGAAATGTAGAGCAGCTGGAATCACTATTCCAATTATTCCAGGATTGAAACCTATAGCTACCAAAAAGCAATTGAATCTTATTCCACACCGATTTAGTATTGAATTACCCGATACTTTAATTATGGAAGTGGTTAAGGCAAAAGATAATGATGCAGTAAAACAAATTGGTATTGAATGGTGTGCGCAACAAAGTAAAGAACTTGTCGCAGCAGGAATACCCGTACTTCATTATTACTCCATGGGTAAAGCAGAAAATATTAAAGCCATTGCTAAAACAATTTTTTAATTATTTTTTTGCCGTTTTCTCTCTGAAAATTTGCTCTAAATTTTTGTTTTTAAGTGAAATTTGAAGGGTTTTTAAACCGTTGTTTTGTGCAAAATCAAACACTTCACTTCGCATGTCTAATGAGGTTGAAAATGTAAGTTCCCAAACTAAATCATGGGTATTTTTTATCGATTTTAAATTTGGTAAAGAACCAAAAAGCTCTTCGGTTACTTGTTTGTCAAATTCTACCACAATGATTTGTTCGGTTTTATCGCTAACTAAGTTGGTTAATTTTTTATCGGTAACAATTTTTCCTTTATCAATTATAATAACGCGGTCACAAATGGCTTCCACTTCTTGCATAATGTGAGTAGATAGAAAAACGGTTTTATTCTTTCCAATATTTTTAATCAAATTGCGAATTTCAACCAATTGATTTGGGTCTAAGCCTGTGGTAGGTTCGTCTAAAATTAATACATCAGGATTATGTAATAAAGCAGTTGCTAATCCTACACGTTGGCGATACCCTTTTGAAAGTTCGCCTATTTTTTTATGACATTCAGGCGTTAATCCTGTTAATGTAATTACTTCGTCTATTCTCGATTTAGCTACTTTATGTAAATCGGCATTAAAAGCTAAATACTCCCGAACATATAAATCTAAATACAACGGATTGTGCTCTGGTAAGTAGCCAACAGATTTTTGTACTTTTTTTTGATTTAAAACAACATCATGATCGTTTACTATTGCATTTCCGCTATCCGATTTTAAATAGGTTGTCAAAATTTTCATTAATGTAGATTTTCCGGCTCCATTTGAACCTAAAAAACCTACAATTTCACCTCTTTTTATCGAAAAACTAATATTATCTAACGCTTTTTGTGCACCGTAATTTTTCGAAATATTTTCTACAATTATTGA
The DNA here is from genome assembly GCF_044338735.1 of Flavobacterium sp. Lineage (GTDB taxonomy): Bacteria > Bacteroidota > Bacteroidia > Flavobacteriales > Flavobacteriaceae > Flavobacterium. The sequence continues at coordinate 10,447 of NZ_JBIIWV010000063.1, forward strand.
CATAGGTACTAAATTTTAGCAAAAATAACCTTTTTTAAAAGAACTCAAATTTATTTAAAAAAGTATTTTAGAAGTCACTTTTTTTTCAATTTGTTAATTCTAATTTGTTGCCGATACATTTTGCTTTTTTTAATAACGCTTAAAAAGAATAAATCGTAAATTTACAACGAATAAAAAGCTATGGAAAATAAAAAATATTGGCGCAACTGGTTAGATGATTTTCAATTGAATCATCCATTTGTAATTGCTGGACCGTGTAGTGCCGAAACGGAAGAACAAGTTTTAAAAATAGCACACGAATTGAAGAATTCGGATGTTTCTATTTTTCGTGCAGGAATATGGAAACCTCGCACCCGTCCTGGAGGTTTTGAAGGAGTGGGAGAAATCGGTTTAAAATGGTTGCAAAAAGCAAAAGCCGAAACGGGTTTATTAATGGCAATCGAAGTAGCAACTGCTGCCCATGTAAAATTAGCAATCGAGCATGACATAGATGTGTTATGGATAGGAGCAAGAACAACAGTAAACCCTTTTACAGTGCAAGAAATTGCCGATGCTTTAGCAGGAACCGATAAAATTGTATTGTTGAAAAACCCAGTTAATCCAGATTTGTCATTATGGATAGGAGGTTTAGAACGTCTTTATAATGCGAATATTAAAAAATTAGGAGTAATTCACAGAGGTTTTTCTACCTATGAAAAAACAAAATACCGTAACAATCCCGAATGGCAAATTGCGATTGATATGCAGAATCGATTCCCAGATTTGCCAATGATTTGTGATCCTTCTCACATTACAGGTAAAAGAGCAATGATACAAGAGGTGGCTCAACAAGCTTTGGATTTAAATTATGACGGATTAATTATTGAAACACATAATGACCCTGATAATGCTTGGAGTGATTCAGCACAACAAATTACACCAGCTGTCCTTAAGCAAATGTTTGTTGATTTAAAGGTTCGAAAAATAACCGATGATGCCAGTGAATATAATCAAAAAATGACAAAACTGAGAATGCAAATTGATGGTTATGATGAAAAGTTATTAGAAATTATTGGCAATCGAATGCAGATTGTAGACAAAATAGGACAACTTAAAAAAGAGAAAAATGTAGCTATTTTACAAAATCAACGTTGGAACGAAATTCTCAACAAAATGACTTCTGAAGG
>NZ_JBIIWV010000209.1:0-3354 GCF_044338735.1 Flavobacterium sp.
AATATACGATAAAAACGTGACTGAGGATGTATTTAGGATTACAAATGACTTGATTATAAGGTCTACAATGTTAGGAGAAAAACGTATAATTTTATAAGATATGGCAAATAAGACAATACCAAGCTTACCAATTTACGGAAGTCAGGATAGTGATAATAGAAAAAAAGATTTAATTGAAATTACTAAAAATGATGGCACTTATGCCACACCTACGTACGGAACAGGTGCAAGCCGTAAAATGTCAGTTGAGGAGTTAAAAACAGCCTTAGACATAAATACTTCATTTATTGAAAATATAGTAGTAAAAAACCAAACAAATGCTACTTTAGAAATTGATAAAATAAATTGGGTCACATTAATAAATGACCATACAATGTCAGTCCCTTCCCCTGACGCTAGTAATTTAGGAAATATAATTATTGTAAATAATAGAAGTTCATCTTATTCATTAACGATTACAGGTCTAGTAGTAACGCCAATGATACTAAAAGGATATAATTCTATTGTTGGTGTTGTATGTGTTACAGATGGTGTTATTTATGGGTGGGAAGTATTCTCAAGGTATAATTTAGCAGATTTTGATTTAATTTCTCAAACAGTAACAGATGGCGTTACTACTAAGTCACCAAGTGAAAATGCCGTATTTGATGCAGTTTATGCAAAAGGATTAATAAACGGTACAATATGGGTTAATGCTTATACAGCATTAGGTGACTTTAATCTATCAATTGACAAATATAACAACGTAGGATATACAGATGCTGAAGGCCCTATTTCTGTAATATTACCAACACATACAGCTAGTATGTCAGGTAAAACTATTATTGTAGAACCTCACAGGTTTAATAGTGGATTAACAAATGTTAATATTTCAATTCCTGGGTTACAAGTTGATGGTGGAGGTGGAGCAGGAACATACACAGAAGTTATAACTAAAATGGGTCAAATTGTAACTATACAAGCTAACTATTACGGATGGCATGTTATAGGACACACAAACCAAGTTCCTGATATTAGTTTTAAACTAGACCTTGATGGCAGTAACGCTAATCAAGATATTGATATAGATGGGTTTGGAGTAAACGCTAAACACTTTAAAGTAAATGGTACTGCAGGTGCTGGGCACATAGGTTTAAAACATCAATCTGCAAATATATCAGCAAGTGCAAGTGAATCTAGTATTGGTGCTGATATTGTCGGTGATCCTGTTTGGAAAAATGATGGTGGGGCCATTGATAAGATTGAATTACAATCAAACAAAACAACTAATATATCAGACATTGCAGGAACTTACCCTGATACGCCAACTGTAAAAAACTACGTAGACTTCATAGTAATAAATGACCTAGATTACTTATTAGCATATTCATTTAAAGCAACTTATAAATATTAAAATTATGGCAAAAATTAAATTAACAACATCTAATTATTCAGAATTACTAGATGACTGGGCAAATGGAATAGCAACAGATAATGTTTTATTTTTCATTAAATCAGAAATAAACGAAAATGAAATTTATCAAACAGCTTGGATAAAAAATCTACTTATACAGATTTCAAGTTTTGACAACTTTATTTCTAAAATTACATACATAGACACAATTAACTAAAAACGATGGCACTTTCAAATGGACAGATACCTTTACTTGCAAATGTAATAAATGCAGGCGTAGGAGTATTAACAGGAACAACAATAGGAACACAAGGGAGTAATACAAATGGTGTTGCTATATATACAGCAGGGACTAAAGGTGGTAGAGTTATTTCATTAATAGCTACAACTACAGACACTGTTACTGTTAATATGTTTTTATACATATATAGAGGAACGACAGTTATTCCTGTAGGCATGGTAAATATACCTTTATCGTCTGGAAATACTAATGCGGCACGGTTCCCAGTTGATTGCTTAAATGGAACTAATTTGCCAGGATTACCGATTGACAATACAGGCAGACAATATATACCATTACTTGCAAACGATGTTTTGAAAGCTAGCACTTTAGCGAATTTATCAGCTTCTCAAACTGCGTGGGTTAATGCTTCTGGAGCAGATTATCAATAGACATGAGTAGTCTATCGCAAGGTATATATACAGGTTTAGGACAAGGTATATATGAAGCAGATAATAATGGATTATTAAACGGATTAAATACAGGTATTCAAAACAATGATTTTGCAAGCAATAACATTGTCAGAGATGGCCTTGTATTATATTTAGATGCTAACAATTCAGGTTCATATACACCTCCTTATAATAGTGTTTCATGGAATGATATTAGTGGGAAAAATAACAATAGTACACTTGTTAATGGGCCAGTATTTAACAACTCAAATGGAGGTAGTATAGTGTTTGATGGTTCAAATGATTACGCAGTTTCACCAGATTTAAATATAAGTGGTAATTCGCCAATTACTATTTCTTTTTGGTGCAACTATTTAAGTAACCCATCAGATAATGTTTCAATATATTATGGCACTTGTGGTACTGCATATCAATCTATTGGATTATATTATAGAAATAGTGAAAATTATGTGCGATTTACTACATGGCAAGGTTTACTAGGTTCACCAGGTGACTATAATACTTCTTTTATTAAAGATTTTAATGTGTGGCATAATTGGACAGTTGTTTATAACAATAATAAAGTGTTAATATATAGAGATGGAATTGCAGATTCAAATGGAATAAAAAATATAGGAATTAGTTTTACAACTACTAAACTATCCTTGGGTAGTACATTGTGTGGTGGTTTTTCAAATATAAAAGTCGGTAGTGCATTTGTCTATAATAGAGCATTAACACAAATAGAAATTATTCAAAACTATAATGCTACAAAATCAAGATTTTAAACAAAATGGAAATAACAGAAAAAACAAGGTTTAATTTCAACGGAGAAAAAATGATAGGTGCATTCGTAGCTGTTTTTTTAATAGCATGGGCACTTCATTTGTACATCACTAAGCAAACCGAACGGGACGACAGGCAAGACAATAAAATTGACCTTGTAACCGCAAAAGTAGTATCTTTAGAACAAGAATTTAAAGCCAGTTCTATTGAGATTAATAATAAGCTAGACAGGATAATTGAGAAGCAAGCTATTGACCACGACATAGTTATAAGACACGAATACAGCAAGAAATGAAAACAAGTAATAGAGGAATAGAAATGGACTTAATATTAAGTAAGAACTTTAGTTTAAACGAGTTTACAAACTCTGAAACAGCAAAAAAAGACTTTGATAACTATAAAGAACAGTTTAACCCTCCTCAAAACATTATTGACAACCTTAAATTTGGGGCTGTCAATATTGCTGAGGTAATCCGTAAGGAGTGGGGAACGTTTAGCCCTAC
>NZ_JBIIWV010000210.1:0-3300 GCF_044338735.1 Flavobacterium sp.
GCAGACTTCTCGTACAAACTGAATTTAGGTAATGACAACAAATTACTATTTGGTTTAAAAACAGGAACAACTTTTCAACAAGTAGGCTTGTTTTCTAATATTGGAAATGGTTTTGTTCAAAATCCAAATGATTTAGCTTTTAGCGAAAACACAAGTAATGTGTATTTTAACTTTGGAGCAGGGTTTTTTTACCATTCTGAAAATTATTATGTAGGAGTTTCGGTACCAAATTTTTTACAAACAAAACACTTGAGCTTATCTCGTGATGGCGATTTTTATAATTTTGGTAGTGAAACCAAACATTATTTTATTACGGGAGGATATGTTTTTCAATACAACGAATTTGTTAAACTTAAACCTTCATTTATGCTAAAATCGGCACTAAATGTTCCTGTTTCTGCAGATTTTTCTGGAAATGTATTGTTGTATGATAAATTTGAAATAGGAGCAACTTATAGATTAGAAGACTCCTTTGGTGCAATGGTGAATTTTGCAGTAACTCCAAATTTAAGAATTGGATATGCTTATGATAGCATTATTTCTGATCTAAGAGCAGTAGCACCATCATCACACGAAATTATGCTGTTATTTGATCTAAATTTATACAAGAAAGTATCTATTTCGCCTCGATTTTTTTAAGAGGTATTATTATAGTACAATTCTTGTTTATTTAGATATAATTTCAACCATTAAAATATAAAAAATGAAAAAAATATTAATTTTATTGAGCATTATCTTAATGAATGCTAATTTCATATCAGCTCAAAATAAAACAACTGAAAAAGCAGATCTGTTTTTTGATACCTATCAATATGTAAATGCAATCACTGAATATAAAAAACTTGCCGAAGGAAAACACGCAAACGCCTATATTTATTCGCAATTAGCAGATTGTTATTACTATGTTTTTAATAATCAAGAAGCATCAAAATGGTATGCAAAAGCAATCGCAACTTCAAAAGTAGATGCAGAGGTATATTACAAATATGCACAAACATTAAAAATTCAAGGTAATTATATTGAAGCCAATAAACAAATGGAGCTTTTTTGTCAAATGAAGCCTAGCGATTCTAGAGCAATTCAACACATAAAAAATCCTAATTATATCAAAGGTTTAGAAAATAAAACAAAACTATTTGAAGTAGAAAATCCTATTTTTTATACTGAAGGTATCTCAGATTTTGGTGCGATTTTAACAGATACAAATGAATTATATTTTACAAGCAATAGCAACGGATCTTCTAAATTAGATAGTAGAACGGCACAACCTTATTTAGACATCTACAAAGCAATTCGCAATGAAGACGGTTTTTTTTCAAAGCCAGTTGCCGTTTCGGAATTAAACACAATTTACCATGATGGCCCACTTTCATTGAGTAACGATGGGAATACCATGATTTTATCTAGAGATGGTTTAAGTATGGGTCAATTTGAAAAAAATAAGAGTGCAAAAGTAAAAGTTGCGCAACAAGGACTGTATAAAGCAACAAAAATGGACGGAAAATGGATGAATATTGAGGCACTTCCTTTTAATAGTCAAAACTATACGGTTACCAATCCCAGTTTGAGTAAAGATGGCAAAACATTATATTTTGCTTCAAATATGCCAGGAGGATATGGCGACACTGACATTTGGAAAGTTCAAATAGCTAATAATACCTATAGTAAACCAGAAAATTTAGGACCAAAAATCAATTCTTCCGAAAAAGAAAGTTTTCCTTTTATTACAGAAAATAATATTTTATATTTTTCAGCCTCAGGAAGACAAGGCTTTGGCGGTTTAGATATTTATAAGATAGATTTATCATTATTGGATGAAGCATTAAATGTTGGAAAACCTGTGAATTCTGAAAAGGATGATTTTTCTTTTTCTTTTAATACTAAATTTAATACAGGTTATTTTACATCAAATAGAAGTAATTCGGATGCAATTTATAGCGCAATTCCTATTTGTAAATCAGATTTAAGTATAGTAGTTTCAGATATAAAAACAGGAATAACAATAGAAAATGCACTCGTGTCGTTATTTGACAAAAACGGAAATAGTATTACTTCTAAAGCAACAGACAAAAATGGAAATGTAACATTTGAAGTTCAATGTTATACGGAATTTAATATAACGGTTACTTCTCAAAATCATGAAACAGTTTCCTATCCAGTTGCAGGAATTTCAAGTTCAGCGGAGTCTGTTTTTGTAAAACTTAAACCTTTAGAAGTAGTAATAACAGATAAAGAAGTTTTGCTAAATGTAGTGTATTTTGAATTTAATAAAAGTAATATTACCGCTCAAGGATCAATTGAACTTGATAAATTGGTAAAAGTTATGAATGAAAATCCTACTTTTGTAATTTATATTAAATCGCACACAGACTCAAAAGGAAAGGCAGATTATAATTTAAAACTTTCTGAGCAAAGAGCGCAAGCCACTGTTCAATATGTTATTTCGAAGGGAATCGCTTCTGATCGAATTTCTGGAAAAGGATTTGGTATTTCGGAGCTAAAAGTCGCTTGTGGTTCTCAATGCACAGAAGAAGAACATGCTTTAAATAGACGCTCAGAATTTTTAATAGTAAAAAAATAAAGTAGTCACTAATAAAGAATAAATCGAATAGCTATTTTCAGTTTTTTGAAGATAGCTATTGGTTTTAAAACAAAAATAATGGGAAAAATCATTTGGTTTGTTTCAATCCTACTGATTTCAGTTACAACAAAGGCTCAAAATTTTGCCAATGATTGTACTAATGCAATTGTTATATGTGGAAATGAAAATTTAGTTTCAAATGCTTCTGGGTATGGAAATATACAAGAAATTGCAGGTTGTGGTAGTTATGAACACAATTCGTTATGGATAAAAATTAATATTGTGCAAGCTGGAACTTTAGGTTTCAATTTAATCCCTTCTGACCCAGCCTTGAATGTGGATTATGATTTTTGGGTTTTTGGACCAAATAAAAATTGTGGAGCATCTCTAGGAAATCCAATACGATGCAACACAGTAAATCCTTTACCGCCGCCTAATGGTGCTAATTTGAGTTCGAATATAACTGGAATGGATGGCTCTACTTTAACAGCGCAATCTGGGCCAGGCCCAGGAAATCCAGGGTCTACAGGCTACGTGAGATGGTTAGATGTACTACCAGGACAATTTTACTATATTGCGATTGACAGGCCTAGTGGCGAAGGTGGTTTTGAACTACAATGGATAGGTTCGGCTATGAATGGAACTGGAGCTTTTCCAACACCGCCTTCAGCTAATACTATTCCAGATTATAAAGTGTGTAGTAGCATTTCTAATCTAGG
>NZ_JBIIWV010000211.1:0-3267 GCF_044338735.1 Flavobacterium sp.
CTAGTAATTGTAGGTTCGATAATTCTTTTCTTTCAAAGTTCATATTTTGGAACAATTAAATTTCTTCAAAAGTAATAAAAAATAACATTTTTAGCGTTAATTGTTATAAAAGAACTTCACTTTTTTTAATGATATATTTATACGATTTTGCTCCAAAACACTAGAAATTTAAATTACTAATTTTCTATTTTCTTTATAAAAAATAGTATATTTGTTTGAGTTGAGTGAACCTCAAAAAAGAATTATTTTAAATAAAATTAGTATGCAACAAATTCCTAGTGTTGACTTACGTGATTTCCTGTCGGATGATCCGGCACGTAAACAAAAATTTGTAAATGAAATCGGAAAAGCCTACGAAGATATTGGTTTCGTAGCGTTGAAAGGTCATTTTTTAGATGACAAATTAGTGGAAGATTTATATTCAGAAGTGCGTAAATTTTTTAGTTTACCCCTTGAAACAAAAGCTTCCTATGAAAACCCAGAGATTGGTGGACAAAGAGGTTATGTTTCTTTTGGTAAAGAACATGCTAAAGGTCGTTCTGCTGGCGATTTAAAAGAGTTTTGGCATTTTGGTCAGTATGTGAGCGAAGGTTCAAAATATTCAGGTGAATATCCAAATAACGTAGAAGTTACGGAATTACCTAATTTCAATAGTGTAGGAAAAGAAGCCTATGTGATGTTAGAAAAAACTGGAGTATACGTTCTTCGAGCTTTATCTCTTTATATTGGTTTAGATGAATACTATTTTGATCCATATATTAAAGATGGTAACAGTATTTTACGACCAATTCACTACCCACCTATTACAGACGAGCCTAAAGACGGAGCCGTTCGTGCAGCCGCTCATGGAGACATCAACCTAATCACCTTATTAATGGGTGCCCAAGGGAAAGGATTACAAGTTCAAAATAATAATGGAGACTGGATTGATGCTATGGCTCAGCCTGATGAGTTAATGATCAATGTAGGCGATATGTTATCGCGTCATACCAACAATAAATTAAAATCTACCATTCATCAAGTTGTCAATCCCCCAAGAGATTTTTGGGGTTCTTCAAGATATTCGATTCCTTTCTTCATGCACCCAGTTAGCGACATGAAATTGAATTGTTTGCCAGAATGTATTGATAAAAAAAATCCTAAATTATATGAAGATATTACCGCTGGGGACTACTTAAATGAACGATTAGTTGAATTAGGATTGATTAAAAAATAATAAGAAGAAATTCCAAATTTCAAGTAACATTGGGGTTTGGTTTTTTGTATAAAAATTAAAATTTTCACGCCACAACGGAACGCGGATGAAGCCGATTTTACGGATAACCGCAGATTAATAATAAAATTATGAGTAGTATATAACACAAGGAGTTGACAGGTTCCGTTTTGAAATTATTTTATGAAGTTTACAACGAATTAGGATATGGTTTTCTAGAGAAAGTATACCATAATGCATTACACAATGAGTTAAAAAGTAATGGATTTGAAGTTGAATCTCAAAAACAAATCAAAGTTTATTACAAAAATATTGAAGTAGGAGAATATTATGCCGATTTGATTGTAAATAATAAAGTGATTATAGAATTAAAAGCTTCAGAAGCAATTTGTGAAGCTCATGAATTTCAACTGATTAATTATCTTAAAAGTACAAATATTGAAGTAGGCCTTTTGCTAAACTTTGGAAAAAAGCCTGACTTTTGTAGAAAAGTATTCCAAAACTACAGGAAATAAAATCAGCGGTAATCTGAAAAATCAGCGTTATCCGCGTTCTAAAAAATTAATTATGAATGATTTAGAGGAACAATTAAAAAAACTTTTCCCTGACCATAAAGTTTCAAACGAACCAGAATTTGTTGAAGAAACGCCTCATGAATTATTTGTTCAGGCAGCACCCATTCTTTGTAAATATGAAAAACGAAAAGGAAAACCCACTACCATAATTTCTGACTATGAAGGCTTAGATGAAGATTTTAAGTTATTGGCTAAAGAAATTAAAAGTAAATTAGCGGTTGGTGGCACATTTAAAGACGGAGAAATTATCATTCAAGGCGATTATCGAGACAAAATCATGAAACTATTACAAGATAAAGGTTTTAAAACCAAACGAGTTGGAGGATAAATTTGTTTCAAGTTTCAAGTTCAAAGTTAAGAACCTGAAACCTCAAACTTTAAATTAAAAAACAAATGATAGCAACATCAGAATTAATACTAAATCCAGACGGAAGTGTTTACCATATCAATCTCAAACCAGGCGAAGTCGCTCATGATATTATATTTGTAGGCGATCAAAATCGTGTAGAAAAAATCACCAAACACTTTGATTCTATAGAGTTTAGTACCCAAAAAAGGGAATTCAAAACTCAAACTGGAATTTATAAAGGGAAACGAATTACAGTTATGTCTACAGGAATCGGTCCAGATAATATTGACATCGTAATGAATGAACTTGATGCATTGGTAAACGTTGATTTAGAAACTAGAACCGTCAAAAAAGAATTAACTTCATTAAATATTATTCGTATTGGTACTTCGGGTTCGTTACAAGCAGATATTCCTTGCGATAGCATTGTAATGAGTCAGTATGGTTTAGGATTAGATAACATGCTTCGCTCCTATTTAGTTGCTGAAATTTCCGAGATTGAAATGGAAGATGCTTTTATTCAGCAAACGAATTGGGACCTAAGAAAAGGGCGTCCATATGTAATTGCAGGTAGTAAAACTCTAGAGAAACGATTTGAAAGCGATGCAATTTTTAAAGGTTTTACAGGAACTGCTGGCGGATTTTACGGCCCACAAGGTCGTGTTGTACGTTTAGGAATTCAAGATTCAGCATTAAATTCTAAAATGGATCGTTTCAGTTTCAACGGAACGCGAATGACTAATTTAGAAATGGAAACGGCCGCTATTTATGGTTTGGGTAAATTATTAGGTCATAATTGTTTGTCATTAAATGCTATAATTGCTAACCGTGCAACTGGAACTTTTAGTGAAGATCCGTATAAGGCAGTGGATGAACTAATTGAATATGTATTGAATAAGTTAGTTGAATAAATGGATATTATTCTCGAATCAGAGCGCCTACTCTATCGCCCTTTTATATTATCAGATGCGCATGCCTTATTTGATATGGATGCTAATCCGAATGTACATAAATACCTTTGGCAAAAGCCTATATTACATATTGATGAATCTATTCAAATAATTGAAATGGTTCAAAAACAATATGTTGAAAATAAAATTGGTCGCTTTGCTACGATTTTAAAAGAAACA
>NZ_JBIIWV010000212.1:0-3234 GCF_044338735.1 Flavobacterium sp.
GCTAATGCTTTTTGCAACGTAATAGTTCCTCGATAATTGCCATCAGAGTTTTTAGGCGACCAATCGGCATCAATTCCCCATTTACCTTTTGGCATGGTGAAATAACTATCAATTATGGAATCACAAGGCGACATGCCTAATTGCTCAATTGCGGTGGCATACACAAAAGGCTTAAAAGTAGAACCTACTTGTCTTGCCCCTTGTCCCACGTGATCGTATTGGAAATATTTATAATTTACGCCTCCAACCCACGCTTTGATATGGCCGTTTCTTGGCTCCATAGCCATCATTCCGGTTTGCAGCATGTGTTTGTAGTAAATGATGGAATCTTTTGGTTTCATGATGGTGTCTTTTTCACCTTCATAAGTAAAAATTTTCATTTTAGCGGGAACTGAAAACGATTTGATGATTTCATCGGCCGTTTTTCCATTCAAATCCATTTTTCTCCATCGCTCAGAATTTTTCATCGCCTGCATCATGATTTGATTAGTTTGCTCGGGCGTAATATCAACAAAAGGCGCGTTGTCTTTGTCTTTCATTCCTTTAAAAAATTCTTTTTGTAAATTTTTTAAATGTTCTTGCACCGCTTCTTCGGCATATTGCTGCATTTTTGAATCGATAGTCGTATAAATTTTTAATCCATCTCGATACAAATCATATTCAGTTCCATCGGGTTTTAAATGATCTTTTACCCATTTTCGCATGTAATCTCTCAGGTATTCTCTAAAATAAGTTGCGCTACCTTCGGAATGACTTTCGGGTCTAAAATCTAATTTTACAGGTAATTTTTTAAGCTGTTCTTGTTTGGCTTGAGTAATTACACCGTTTTTCACCATTTGCCCTAATACCGTATTTCTTCGATCTAAAACTAATTGTGCTCTTTTTTTTCGGTTTGGATTATATAGCGAAGGATTTTTTAACATCCCCACAAACAAAGCGCCTTCTTCGATAGTTAAATCTTTTGGTTCTTTGTTCATGTAAATTTTTGCTGCCGAACGAATTCCGACCGCACCGTTTACAAAATCTACTTGATTTAAGTACAGTGCAATGATTTCTTGTTTTGTGTATTGTCTTTCTAAACGAATGGAAATAATCCATTCTTTTACTTTTTGAATGACTCTAAAAAGAATAAATCTTGAACCTTCTCCGTGGAATAAATTTTTGGCTAATTGCTGCGTTAGTGTACTAGCACCTCCATCTCTTCCTAACTTTACTACGGCACGCAAAGTTCCTTTTGCATCAATTCCTGAATGTTCATAAAAACGTTCGTCCTCAGTTGCTACTAGGGCTTTTACAATATGTTGTGGTAATTCATGGTATTTTACTGGGGTTCTATTTTCTTTATAAAATTTACCAATAACTACTCCATCGGCAGAGATAATTTCGGTAGCCACATTAGAATCTGGATTTTCTAAATCATCAAACGAAGGCATTTTTCCAAAAAATCCCCAAGAGGCAAAAAGGAATAATAAAATAATTCCTAAAAAGCCATATTTAAAAAGTTGCCAAAACTTTCGAGTATATTCTGAGTAATCCGATGTAACTGGTTTTTTAGTCGCCATGTTATTTTGTATTTTCTATTCGTAATCCTAATTCTGTAATTCCTTTTAGTTCTGCCACACCTTTTACTTCTCCGGTGGCTCTTACTGCTTGAACTACTTCTACTTTATAATTTCCTATTCTATTAAAAACGTAGTTTTCTAAATACCACAATTTGCTTTCTTTAACGTCGGAAAAACCTTCCCCTAAAAGGGTTCCGTCAACATTTGCCATTTGATATTCAAGGGTGTCTATTTTTATTGTAGGCTTTTTCCCTGGCTCTTTTAAGGAAACTATCAAATACATATTATTAAACGGATAATCGTTGTTGTTTCTAACAGCAAGAAACAGGTTGTAGGGTTTTATGGTGTCTTTTTGTTCAAAAGTAAAACGCAAAGTATCGGATTTTTTCCACGAACCGTCTAATTCTTTATATTCGCTGTAAAACTGTTTTTTATCACACGAAGTCAAAAACAAAAACAACAATAATAAACCAATAAAATTAGTCTTTCTTAGGTGCATTTTTAAAATTTGTAGGTTTCTTCTTTTTATTTCTATTATTCGATTTTTTCTTTGGTTGATCAAAACGAGTTAAACTATCTTGACCAACTACATTTTCAAATTTTTTCTCTACTTCTTGAACCGTTTCCACCACATAATCTTCTAATCCAGCAACGCGTTCTTTTTTCTTGTTCACGGCAATAATTTCTTTGACTTTTTCAACTGGTAAGACCATCCATTGCGCTGGTGCATTGGCATAAGAAAACCACATAATTTCTTTAAAAATGTCGGTTTTCTGACAATAAGCATCGCCTTTTTCAGTGTAGAGTTTGGTTTCCATGTCGGGCATGTCTTTCAATGCGTCTAAATACGTGTCTAATTCATAGTTTAAACAACATTTTAGTTTTCCGCATTGCCCTGCTAATTTTTGCGGATTCAAAGATAATTGTTGGTAACGAGCTGCGGATGTATTCACACTTCTAAAATCGGTTAACCAAGTGGAACAACACAATTCTCTACCACAAGAACCAATTCCGCCTAAACGAGACGCTTCTTGTCGGAAACCTACTTGCTTCATTTCGATTCTAACTTTGAATTCTTGTGCAAATTCTTTAATCAATTGTCGAAAATCTACACGATCGTTAGCGGTGTAGTAAAAAGTTGATTTTGATCCATCACCTTGAAATTCAACGTCAGAAATTTTCATTTCCAACTTCAAATTGATGGCAATTTCTCTAGCACGCATGCGCACAATTTCTTCTTTATTTCGAGCTTCGGTCCAAATGTCAATATCCTTTTGAGTAGCTTTTCGATAAATTTTTGATAATTCTTTATCTGGATTTTCATTTTTCTTTTTCATTTGAATTTTAACCAATTCGCCTGTCAAAGTAATGATTCCGATGTCGTGTCCTGGAGAAGCTTCTGTGGCTACAATATCTCCAATAGACAAAGTTAATTTTTCGGTATTTCTAAAAAATTCTTTTCTACCGTTTTTAAATCGGATTTCAACAGCGTCAAAAGGCGCTTGACCACCCGGAAGTGTCATGTTTGATAACCAATCGAAAACCGAAAGTTTGTTGCAGCTATCGGTGCCGCAAGACCCATTATTATTACACCCTTTTGGTGCACCACCATCAGTGGTTGAACAGTTTGTACATGCCATAATTTCGATATATAGTGATTGCCCTTTGTGGA
>NZ_JBIIWV010000065.1:0-11145 GCF_044338735.1 Flavobacterium sp.
GAAAATCTACAAATGGCAAGTTGGTTAGCAACAGGTAAAAAGCATACTAAACGTGCAAAAAGATTGTTAGAACAATTAGGAATTGAAAATCAAGCATCTAAATTGCCATCTCAGTTGAGTATTGGTCAACAGCAAAGGGTTTCAATTGCTCGCGCATTAATTAATGAACCAAAAGTACTTTTGGCAGACGAACCAACTTCTAGTTTGGATGATAAAAATGCTGAAAAAGTAATCGATTTGCTAACTTCTTTGTCAAAAGAATACAAAGCTGCTTTACTTATTGTAACGCACGATAACCGTATTAAAGAAAAATTTATTAATAAAATCACTTTGGTATGATTGCAAAATTAGCTTGGAGAAATATTTGGTTTAAACCATTAAATACTGTTTTGAGTGTTATTTTGCTATCCTCAAGTGTCGCAATTATCACTACTTTAATCTTGGTTGAAAAACAATTTGAAGAGAAATTTTCAAGTAATATTGAAGATGTAGATTTAGTATTAGGAGCTCAAGGAAGTCCGTTGCAATTAATTTTATCTTCTGTTTATCAAGTAGATGCTCCAACAGGAAATATAAATTACGACTCGGCAAAAGTATGGATGAATAATCCCTATGTTGAAAAAGCAATACCGTTAGCCTTTGGCGATAATTATCGCGGTTATAAAATTTTAGGAACAACACACGATTATTTAACAAAATTTAAGGCAAAAGTGTCCGATGGAAGACTTTATGAAAAGAATTTTGAAGTAGTAGTTGGAAGCGAAATCGCTCAAAAATTAAATGTAAACGTAGGAGATGAATTCTTTGGCTCACATGGTGATGCAGAAGAAGGTGAGGTCCATGAAAACTATGCCTACAAAGTAGTTGGAATAGCAACTCATACTGGAAAAGTAGTTGATAATTTAATTCTTTGTACTATTCCCACGGTTTGGCAAATGCACGGCGGACATGAAGAAAATCCTGCGCATGGCGAGGAAGGTCATGTTCACGAAGAGGATGAACACGAACATGAAGATGCGGATTTAACTCTAGATGAACCTAATATGGAAATCACAGCAGTTTTATTGAAAGTTCGCAATCAAATGGCAAAACTAACATGGCAACGTCTGATTCCACAAAACACAAAAATGCAAGCAGTTTCTCCTGTTTTTGAAGTCAATCGTTTGTTTGGTTTGTTTGGAATTGGTGTAACAGCGTTGCAATATTTAGCCTACGGAATTATGTTGATTTCCGGAATTTCGATATTTATCGCCTTATTCAATACTCTAAAAGAAAGAAAAGCGGAATTTGCATTGCTTCGTGTTAATGGAGCAGGCAGATTTCAATTATTAAAAGTAGTCATGATTGAAAGTTTGTTGCTTTGTGTGGTTGGATTTGTTTTTGGTACGATTTTAGGTAGAGTTGCATTGAGTTTTCTCTCTAATTCCTCAGAAGCAGATTTTAAAATGAGTTTTAATCCGTATGAATTTCTTTGGGAAAAAGAAGGAACGCTGTTCTTACTCACCATATTTGTTGGCTTTATTGCTGCTTTGATTCCTGCTATAAAAGCCTATAATTTAAACATATCAAAAACATTAGCCAATGCGTAATTTTAGTAAATTAGTTTTAGCCTTAGTTGTATTTATTTCATTAATGGGTTTCGAAAAAAACTCGAAAATTGAAAAACCATCAATTAATAAAACAATAGTTGTAACAGATACACTAACTTGGAAATTATTAGGTGACATCAAATATATTCGAAAAAAACACGCATCATACGGCGAAGTAGAATTCCCGCAAGTCAATTTAAAATTAAAAGCGTATCATAATAAAACAGTTTATTTGACTGGTTTTATTGTTCCAATTGATTCAAAAAATTATGCGCTAAGCAAAAATGTTTTTGCTTCTTGCTTTTTTTGTGGAAAATCTGGGCCTGAAACCATTGCTGGATTAAAGTTTAAAGGAGGTTTGCCAAAGCTAAAAACCGATACTTATTTAACTATTAAAGGAACATTCAAAGCCAATGAAACCGATGTAGATGATTGGATTTACAACATTGAAAATGCCGAAATTGTTTCTAAAAAATAATAGTTCTTGAAACATTTTAAACATAAAAAGCATCTTTTTTTCGATTTAGATCACACGCTTTGGGATTTTGATAAAAATTCGGCATTTGCTTTCGATGCTATTTTTAAAGAAAGAGGATTTGCAATTTCGTTACAGGATTTTTTAAATATTTATATTCCTCGCAATCAGCATTATTGGAAATTGTATCAAGTCAATCAAATTTCGCACGATGATTTACGCTATTTTCGTTTGAAAGACGTTTTTGATGCTTTGCAATTTGAAGTTTCAGATGCAATTATTCATCAACTTTCTGAAGATTATATCAACTATTTACCGGAGTACAATCATTTATTTGACGGCGCAATCGAAATTTTAGATTATTTAAAACCCAATTATAAATTGCACATTATTACCAATGGTTTTGCTTCAGTGCAAACAAAAAAACTAAATAATTCTAACATTGGTCATTATTTTAATACGATTACCAATTCTGAAATGGCGGGAGTTAAAAAACCACATCCAACTATATTTGATTTTGCCTTATCTTTGGCAAACGCTTCAAAAGAAGAATGCTTAATGATAGGCGATAGTTATGAAGCCGATATTATCGGTGCGCAAGAAGCCGGTATTGAAGCAATTTTTTTCAATGAGCAAAATGTTGAAGTTGATAATTCGGTGTTACAAATAAATCATTTATTAGATTTAAAAAATATATTATAGAAATGAAATCGCTATTAACAAAAAGTTTGCACAAGCAAACACCAATGATAAAAATGCGATTCCATATGTTACCGCTGAAAATTAAAATTTAAACATATGAAAAAAATAGTTTTGTTATTAGTTTTATTTACGTCTACTTTTTCCTTGGCTCAGGAAAATTATAAGTATGCAATTGTTCCTAAAAAATTCAGTTTTTTTAGTGAAGAAAATGAATACAACACCAGTTCAATGACAAAAGCTTTTTTTGAAAAAGAGGGATTTGTTGTTTATTATGATACTGATGAATTTCCGAGTGAATTAGCAAATAATCGTTGTATGGCATTTTATGTAAATGTGCTTAAAAAGAGCAATATGTTCATCACAAAAATTAACTTTGAATTGAAAGATTGTGCCAATAAAATAATCTATACTAGTATTCAAGGAAGTAGTAAAGAAAAGGAATATCAAAAGTCTTATAACGAATCTTTTAGAATTGCATTAGGTGCTATGAAAGGGCAATTGAATTTCGCAAATACAAGTAAAACGATTGTTTCAGAGGTGAATGAAAAGACTGTGGTTACTCCTGTAGCCATCGATAGTAATAATAACGAAACAAAACAAAAGTTGACAGCTGTACCTATGCAAAACGGCTATAAATTAGTAGATAGTGTTCCTGCAGTGATTTATGAATTATTAGCCACTAGTATCGAAAATGTGTATACCGCAAAAAAAGGAACGATAACTGGTACTTTTTTAAAGAAAAATACGGGTTGGTATTTTGAATATTATCAGAATGACCAATTGGTTTCAGAAAAAGTTGAGGTTAAGTTTTAATTGGAATTTAATAATCGTATTTGTCTTTCCAACGATTCTTTAAAAATTGACGCAATTCTTTTTCGCGAACATTTTCTCCAGGTTCAAAGAATTTTGTATCTGAAATTTCGTTAGGCAAAAATTCTTGTTCGGCAAAGTTGTTCGGAAAATCATGCGAATATTTGTACTCCTCGCCAAAACCCAATTCTTTCATTAACTTAGTAGGTGCATTTCGTAAATGAATGGGCACCGCTAAATCACCTGTTTGTTTTACCATTTGTTGTGCTTTTCCAATAGCCATATAGCTGGCATTACTTTTAGCTGAAGTTGCTAAGTAAATCGCACACTGACTCAATATTATGCGACTTTCTGGATAACCAATAGTTGCCACCGCTTGAAAGGCATTATTTGCCATGATAAAAGCCGTCGGGTTGGCATTTCCAATATCTTCGCTAGCTAAAATTAATAATCTTCGCGCAATAAATTTTACATCTTCACCACCTTCAATCATTCGGGCTAACCAATACACCGCACCATTTGGGTCGCTTCCACGAATTGACTTTATGAATGCCGAAACAATATCGTAATGTTGTTCGCCTGTTTTATCATACAACACGGTGTTTTTTTGCACCAATTGCATTACTTTTTCATTCGTAATTTCAATGATTGCTGAACCTGTCGAAGTATCGGTTGCATTGATGACCAATTCAAAAATATTCAATAATTTTCGTCCATCTCCACCAGAAAGTCTTAATAGCGCTTCGGTTTCTTTTAATTGAATATCTTTATCTTGAAGCAGAACATCAGTTTTTATAGCACGATGTAGCAATGCTTCCAAATCTTCTTTGGTAAAGGCATTCAATACATACACCTGACATCTTGACAACAAAGCGGGGATGACTTCAAAACTCGGATTTTCAGTCGTTGCACCTATCAAAGTTATCCAACCTTTTTCTACCGCAGCCAACAATGAATCTTGCTGTGATTTTGAGAATCGATGAATCTCATCAATAAATAAAATCGGATTTTTTGCGGTGAATATACCATTGCTTTGTTTCGCTTTTTCAATCACCTCACGAATGTCCTTTACACCCGAATGTATCGCGCTCAGTTGGTAAAACGGTCGTTTACTTTCTTGAGCCATAATTTGCGCCAAGGTAGTTTTTCCGGTTCCCGGTGGTCCCCATAAAATTAAACTTGGGATTAATCCTTTGGCAATTTGTTGTGTTAACGAGCCTTCAGGACCAACTAAATGCAATTGACTTATGTAATCTGATAATTGTTGTGGGCGAATGCGTTCGGCTAATGGTTGATTCATGATGTAAAATTACATATTTTATGACAAATGTGCATAGAAATAATTTTGGCTTTATCTTTGAAATAATTTTGATATGGAACAACACCACGATAATCCTTTTCAGTTTACTAAAGCGGTCATTTTATTGCCGCTGTTGTTTGTATTGACTTTGTGGTTGGTTTTTTGGCACGATTTGCATTTTCAGCAAAGTTTGTCGCATTTTGGTATCTATCCAAGAGAAGTTTTCGGTTTGAAAGGAATTCTTTTCAGCCCGTTTTTGCATGGCGATATCGAACATTTAGCCAATAATTCTATTGCATTATTGATATTGTTGCCTATTTTGAGATATTTCTACAAAGAACAATCGTTTGTGGTCTTATTTTTAGGAATTCTATTTTCTGGATTAGGAACGTGGCTGTTAGGAAGGCCAAGTTATCACATTGGCGCCAGCGGATTAATTTATGCCTTGGTGAGTTTTATTTTTTTCAAAGGTATTTTTACCAAATATTACCGTTTGGTAGCTTTGTCATTTACCATTGTTATTTTATACGGCGGAAGCGTTTGGTATATGTTTCCCAATGTGAAAGAAGGTATTTCGTGGGAAGGACATTTAGCCGGATTTTTAGTGGGATTGGCATTAGCCTTACTTTTAAAAACGCCCCAATTTGGAAAAACAATATTTTACGAATGGCAAAAACCCGATTTCAATCCTAAACTCGATCCGTTTATGAAAAACTTCGACGAAAAAGGAAATTTCACTCCACCACCAAAACCAGAGGAAGTGATTAAAGAATACTTTAATTCTTCTATGAAAGTGGTGTATGAGTTTTTGGGAAGGAAATAATGATTTAAGATTGAAGAATAATGATTTAAGATTTCAGAATTCAAAAATCTGCAATTATTTACATTCTCTGTCTTAAAGCTTCATACAAAAAAGCCCCACAAGCTACTGATACATTTAAAGATTCAATTGTGCCAAACATGGGTAATTTTGCTTTTTCATCCACAATTTTTAATACCGAAGGATTTACACCTCTGTCTTCGCTCCCCATAATAATTGCAACGCCTTCGTTTAAGTTGATGTCGTAAATATGGCTTTCCGTTTTTTCAGTTGCCGCAACGGTTTTAATTCCGCTTCCTTGCAAATAAAAAATCGCGTCTTTAATGTGATCTACTTTACAAATAGGCACATTAAAAACCGCTCCAGCCGAAGTTTTAACGGTATCTCCATTCACAGGAGCCGAACCTTGTTTTTGGATAATGATTCCGTCAACACCCGTACATTCTGCAGTTCTAATGATGGCGCCAAAGTTACGCGCATCAGACAATTGATCTAAAATTAGGAATAAAGGTTTTTTACCAGTTTCAATAACGCTTTCTACTAAAGTTTCTAAGGTAACAAAAGAAATAGGAGCAATAGTTGCCACCGCGCCTTGGTGATTATTCGGAGTTAATCGGTTTAGTTTTTCAACAGGAACGTATGAAAAGTTGATATTATTTGTTTTCATCGTTTTCATCAAATCTTGCATCAAGTCACCTTGTGCCTCTTTTTGAACGAATACTTTATCAATTTCCTTTTTAGCGTTAATCGCTTCAATAATTGCTCTAATTCCGAATATTTGGTTTTCTTTTTCCATGGCGCAAAGATAGTTAATTAAGAATTAAAAAAATTAAGAATTAATCTGAATATACTAAAATCCAATAATCTAAAAATTCGTTTTGAAACTAATATGCACAATCGAATTAGAAAGTTTTATGGCTTGGTCGCTCGTACTTCCGTTGGCATAAATTAAATTAAACAAGCCGTTTTTGGTAAACAACCCAAATCCAAATCCCAAGCCTAACAGTTTGTAATCAATTTCAGCGGTTTTGTCTTGAAAATAACCATAATCGGTAATGGAATGAACGTATAAATTTGGCGCAACTAAATACCGATATTCTGCCATAATTCCGCTAAAAACATTGGCTTGTAAGCTATTTTCATTAAAACCTCTAATCGAGTTTATGCCGCCAAAGCGATGCAATTCGTTAATGATATAAGAATCACTTTGTAAGTAGTAGGATTGATTTTTTATGAAAATACTATTTTTCTGATTCAATTCGAAATAATGACTAAATTCGAGTTGACCAAAAAACTGATTTGATTTTGCACTAGAAATGGTTCTGTTTCCTAGTCCAACTTTAGCAAACACTTTTGTTCGTTCCGGAAAAATAAAATTATCAGTTGCATAATTTACGTGTTCAAAACTTGAAGTAAAGAAAGTATTCGTAAAATCGTTCAAACTAAACGAATTGGTATTTTGAATATCCACCGAATTTGTTTTTTGGTAACCCAAATACGCTTTTGTGTTGTACGAAAAATAGTAACCCAAATTTAAATCGGTAATTGTATTCTGAAAAGTAGAATCTTGTTTAAAAATTCGAAGATTTGCTTTTATTCCAATCGGACTTTTAAATAGATACGGAATTTCGGTTCCTAAATTAAATGACGTTTGGCTGTTACCATCATTTTTCCAATACAAATTAAATTTTTCGCCCGAATTCAAAATATTCTGCAATTGTAAATCTAAATAACCGTTGAACGTCAATTTGCTTTTGTCATCGTTTGAAAATCCAATAAAACCGTCAAATTTATTAGGTTTCGATTTTTCTAAATACACAAAAATCTTGGTAGAATCGGTTGTGAATAAAATTTCGGGATATTTCAGCTGATTTACAAATTGTAGTTTGCTAAATTCTTCATTGATCTGTTTTAAATTTTCTTGATTAAATGTTGCTTTCTTTGCTTTTTTGGTTATCGCTTTTTTAATTCCTGTCGGAAACTTGTCATAGCCCACAATCACAATATCAGTAATTTTTCGTTTCGAATTCAGTTTGAGGTGTAAATCAGAAAGTAAATTATTTTCTTTTCTTCGCTGATTGACCAATTTCAAATTAGCTAATAAATACCCCTTTTTTTCTAACAATGCCATTTTGCTTTTCATGAAATTTTCAACTTCAGAGGTAATAATTATTAAACTATCATTTTCTTCTTGCAATAACGACTTTTCTTCGGCAGTAAGTTTACCTATATATATAGTATTGGTTTGTACTAAATTCCCTAAACGATATTGAAATACAAAACTACTATCATTAACTTTTTTTTGTTCTAGTTGTAACCAATCAAAAAAACCAAGATTAGTTAATTTGGATTCAAAACGTTTTTGTTCTGTTAGAATTGAAGCAACGCTCGTATGTTTAAATTCATATGTAATACTGTCTATAGTTTTGCGCTCTTGTTCAGAAGCCCCTTCAATTTTTAAATAGAAGTTTTGCCCCAATGAAAATTGGATCGAAAAAAATACAATAAAACTAAAAAGTAATTTCATAGCAGTAAAGAAACGAAAAAAAGTAAAATAAATTTTATATCCATTTTGTCATTCTATCCCGGAAGCTTCGAGATGGTTCAGAATCAGGAGCGAATGGCTTGGGAATTTTTGGTTTCCATATTCCCGCTGTCCGCACTACATGGTAGTTCGCTTCCATCGGGGCTAACTTAAATTTGTCTTTCTTTTTTGTAACTCAATACAAATCAAAACACTACAAAAATCAATAAGTATTGAAAATTAATATATTATGATTTGGAAAGTAAAAAATAATTCCTACATTTGCAACCCCGTAAAAAGCGGGAATTTTAAACAATAAAAATTTTTAGTATTTAATTATGCCAACAATTCAACAATTAGTAAGAACAGGGAGAACCCAAATAACTAAGAAGAGTAAATCGGCTGCTTTAGATTCTTGTCCTCAAAGAAGAGGTGTGTGTACTCGTGTTTACACAACAACTCCTAAGAAACCAAACTCAGCAATGAGAAAGGTAGCTAGGGTTCGTTTAACAAACGGTAACGAGGTAAATGCATACATTCCTGGAGAAGGTCACAATCTACAAGAGCACTCGATAGTATTAGTTAGAGGTGGAAGAGTAAAAGATTTACCAGGTGTACGTTATCACATTGTACGTGGAGCGTTAGACACTGCGGGTGTTGCAGGTAGAACACAACGTAGATCTAAGTATGGAGCTAAACGTCCAAAACCAGGACAAGCAGCTGCACCAACTGGAAAGAAGTAGTAATTTAAAATCTTTTAAAGAAAAGACATGAGAAAAAGAGCGGCCAAAAAAAGACCACTTTTACCAGATCCAAAATTTAACGATCAGTTAGTAACACGTTTTGTAAATAACTTAATGTGGGATGGTAAAAAATCAACAGCTTTCAAAGTATTCTATGATGCATTAGAAATTGTAGAAGCTAAAAAGCAAGATGCAGAAAAATCTGCTTTAGAAACATGGAAAGACGCATTAACAAATGTTATGCCTCACGTAGAAGTTCGTTCACGTAGAGTGGGTGGAGCTACATTCCAAATTCCAATGCAAATTCGTCCAGATAGAAAAATTTCTTACGCTATCAAATGGATGATTCTTTATGCAAGAAGAAGAAACGAAAAATCAATGGCAGGAAAATTAGCTTCTGAAATTTTAGCTGCGGCTAAAGAAGAAGGTGCTGCTGTTAAGAAAAGAATGGATACTCACAAAATGGCAGATGCTAATAAAGCATTCTCTCATTTTAGATTTTAATTCGTATAGAAATGGCTAGAGATTTAAAATTTACAAGAAACATTGGTATTGCTGCTCACATTGATGCGGGTAAAACTACCACTACAGAGCGTATCTTATTCTACACAGGAAAATCACACAAAATTGGTGAAGTACACGATGGTGCTGCAACAATGGACTGGATGGCTCAAGAGCAAGAAAGAGGTATTACAATTACTTCTGCAGCTACAACTTGTGAGTGGAGTTTTCCAACAGAACAAGGTAAAATCTTACCAGAATCAAAACCATACCACTTTAATATTATCGATACTCCGGGACACGTTGACTTTACAGTTGAGGTAAACCGTTCGTTACGTGTATTAGATGGTTTGGTATTTTTATTTAGTGCAGTTGATGGTGTTGAGCCACAATCTGAAACTAACTGGAGATTAGCTGATCAATATAGAGTTCCACGTATGGGATTCGTAAACAAAATGGACCGTCAAGGTTCTAACTTCTTAATGGTTTGTCAACAAGTTAGAGATATGTTAAAATCTAACGCTGTTGCTATTACTTTACCAATTGGTGAAGAAAATGACTTTAAAGGAGTTGTTGATTTAGTAAAAAATCAAGCTATTATTTGGCATGACGAAACGCAAGGGGCCACTTTTGACATTGTGCCAATCCCAGAAGATATGTTAGCTGAAGTAAAAGAATATAGATCTATTCTTATAGAAGCTGTAGCAGATTATGATGATAATCTATTAGATAAGTACATGGAAGATGAAAACTCTATTACAGAGGAAGAAATCAACATTGCTTTAAGAGCTGCAACAATCGACATGGCTATCATTCCTATGATTGCTGGTTCTTCATTCAAAAATAAAGGAGTTCAGTTCATGTTAGATGCAGTATGTAAATACTTACCATCTCCAATGGATAAAGAAGGTATCGAAGGAATTCACCCTGATGATGCAGATTTATTAGAAGAAGATCAAAAGAAAATTTTACGTCGTCCAGATACAAAAGAGCCGTTTGCTGCTTTAGCATTTAAAATTGCTACTGACCCATATGTAGGTCGTTTAGCATTCTTCCGTGCGTATTCAGGTCGTTTAGATGCGGGTTCTTACATCTTGAACACACGTTCAGGAAACAAAGAGCGTATTTCTCGTATTTACCAAATGCACGCGAACAAACAAAATCCGATCGACTATATCGAAGCTGGAGATATTGGAGCTGCTGTAGGATTTAAGGATATCAAAACAGGAGACACTATGTGTGATGAAAAACACCCAATTATCCTTGAGTCAATGAAATTCCCTGATCCAGTAATTGGTATCGCAATTGAGCCAAAAACAAAAGCTGACGTAGATAAAATGGGTATGGCTTTAGCTAAATTAGCTGAGGAAGATCCAACGTTTACAGTAAGAACAGATGAGGCTTCAGGTCAAACGATTATTTCAGGTATGGGTGAGTTGCACTTAGACATTCTTGTAGATCGTATGAAACGTGAGTTTAAAGTTGAGGTTAACCAAGGTGAGCCACAAGTAGAATATAAAGAAGCATTCACAAAAGCAGCACAACACAGAGAGGTTTACAAAAAGCAATCGGGTGGTCGTGGTAAATTTGGTGATATTGTATTCACATTAGAACCAGCTGATGAAGTAGATGGTAAAATTCCTAATGGTTTACAGTTTATTAATGCAGTAAAAGGTGGTAA
>NZ_JBIIWV010000066.1:0-11018 GCF_044338735.1 Flavobacterium sp.
AAAATATACGAATATGCCAAATGTAATTGGTCTTCGTGAAAAAATTGCTGCAAAAATAATTAGCGAAAATAAATACGCTTTTTAAAACAGTAATTAATTGGTTTAATTTGTAAAAAAACCATCCGATAAACGGATGGTTTTTTATTATTTTAAAATCTGAGCAGCATGTGCTTTTGTTTTTACCTCTGAAATTACATCTTCAATACTACCATTTTCATCAATAAGAAAAGTAGTTCTGTGAATACCATCATATTCTTTACCCATAAATTTCTTTGGACCCCAAACACCAAATGCTTGAATAACTGATTTATCTTCATCTGCTAATAAAGGAAAAGGTAAATCATATTTTTCAACAAACTTCATTTGGGCTTTAGCATTATCAGCGCTCACACCTAACAAAGCATAATTATTCGCTTGAAAACGAGCATAATTATCTCTTAAATCACAGGCTTCGGCTGTGCATCCAGGTGTACTTGCTTTTGGATAAAAGAAAATTACTAATTTCTTACCTTTATAATCGGCTAATTTATGTGAAGTACCATTTTGGTCTAAGCCTGAAAAATTAGGTGCTTTATCCCCTACTTTTAATGTTGTCATTTTATTTTTAGTTTAAAGTTTATAGTTTAAATTTGTTTAAAGTTAGTAAACAAAATTACAAAAATGACTAAAAGCGAAAGAGTAACATTTGTTATAAATACGTTAAATGAATTATATCCCGAAATTCCAATACCGTTAGATCATAAAGATCCCTACACTTTATTGATCGCGGTGTTACTTTCAGCACAATGTACAGATGTTCGAGTAAATCAAATTACCCCACTTTTATTTGCTAAAGCAGACAATCCATATGATATGATAAAAATGAGTGTGGAAGAAATTAAAGAAATCATTCGCCCATGTGGTTTGTCACCAATGAAATCGAAAGGAATTCATGGTTTATCTGAAATCTTAATTGACAAATACAATGGCGAAGTGCCACAAAGTTTTGAAGCTTTGGAGGCCTTTCCAGCCGTAGGTCATAAAACGGCAAGTGTAGTAATGAGTCAAGCTTTTGGTGTTCCAGCGTTTCCTGTTGACACCCATATTCATCGATTAATGTACCGCTGGGGATTCACCAATGGCAAAAATGTACAACAAACAGAGAAAGATGCCAAACGTATTTTCCCAGAGGCGTATTGGAATACTTTACATTTACAGATTATTTGGTATGGACGCGAATATTCTCCCGCTCGTGGTTGGAATTTAGAAAAAGATGTTATTACAAAATCAATTGGGAGAAAAAGTGTAATTAAAGATGTAAAGAAATAGTTGAAATTAAAAAATGCCTCAAATAAACTTGAGGCATTTTTTTTAATTTGCTATTATTTGAAAATTTGAATTCCCAATTTTATGAATACTTAAAGCTTTTGAATAATTAAGTATAAACGAAATTGTTTCTTTTTTAGGTCTCAAATTTTCAATAGCAAATTTTTTCTTAGTGTAAAGTTTTGCCATTAATTACAATTTAAATATATTGTTATAACGACAAAAATTTTATTTTAGTATTAATTTGTTAAAATAATTTGATTTTTTTCAATAATCTTTCTCAAATTCAAAACTGCATAACGCATTCTTCCTAGCGCTGTATTGATGCTAACACCTGTTAAATCGGCAATTTCTTTAAAGCTTAAATCTTGATACATTCTCATGATTAATACTTCTTTTTGATCTTCAGGTAATTGATCTAACAAGCGCGATAAATCAGCTTCTACCTGTTCGGTAATCATTTTGCTTTCAATTGTAGGTGCATTATCACTCATATAATTAAAAATAGAATATTCTTCCGTTTCTCGATTAAATGGCATTTTGTTTGATTTGCGATAATGATCCACAACCAAATTATGAGCTATACGCATAACCCAAGGTAAAAACTTACCTTCCTCGTTATAGGATTTTGTTTTAAGTGTATTAATTACTTTGATAAAAGTGTCTTGAAAAATATCGTCAGATAAATCTCTATCATTTACTTTTGAATAAATAAATCCGTAGATTTTAGATTGATGCCTTTCTATTAATGAAGTCAAAGCAGATTCATCTCCGCTTATATAATTCTTCACTAAAATTGCATCAGGAAATACAAAATTAGCCATAACATTACTTTTTAAGTTATTAAAATTTGGGACTGTGTAAAAAGTAATTGTTTTTTATAGGCAATTTTGTTTTAAAAGAATAATAAAATCAAATTTAACATAAAATTTTGTTATTAAACAAATTCTATTTAAAATTTTAACATATTTAATATAAGAAAGTTGGAAATAAACGCTAATCAATAACTAATTTCTCTTTATAAATTTGATCATCTACTGAAATAATCATTAAATAAACTCCTTTTGATAAATTTGAAATATCTATCATACCTGAGCAATTATCTATATCCATCATTTTTTGACCTAATAAAGAATAAATTTTCAAATTATTGATGTTTAAATTTTGATCAAACTCAAGATTTAAATGCGCTGGATTTTTGAATTTAATTTTGTTGTTATTCTTAATTTCGGTTAATCCTAAATTACAATTATTACCCACTACATATTGAAAATACTGCGTAACAGACAACCCATTCGCATAAGCAAATTTAACTGCATAACTAATTGTTGAGCCAGGAATTTGACCCGTTAAAGTATATGTAAAAGTTCTGCTACCAGAAACATTGGTCATTTGCACATCTGAAATAGGAGTTTGTTGTTTTCGTAAAAAAGCAACTAATCCTACTCTATTAGTATCTAATAATTCAAAAGTGACCTTAACACTGTTAGTTCCAATGGTTTCAAAAGCATAATTATAACCTGTACTAAATGACCCTTCTTGAGCAGCAGAGCTGGTTCCGTTACAACCAATAACGCCGGTTGTAGAAGCATTTAAGAGTATTGAGTTATTACTAGCATTATTTCCTGATAAATCACTGGCGCTTACTGAAAATGAATAATTTGTATTTGAGTTTAGTCCTGATATAACCATAGACTTTTGAACGCCAGAAGTTCCTGCAGCTGAGGTAGAATTTGAGCCATAAGTTACTCCGTATACAACAGAACCTGAATTATCATTAGAGTTTAATAAAAGCTCAATAGATGAGCTTGTAACTGCTCCAACAGTAGCTGTAAAATTTGTAGGAATTTGGGTATCAACCTGCACATTTTGATACACCCTAACATAATCAATTTCCATAGTAGCCTGATTAAAATCATTTGGTATATCACCTGCAACGCCACCCATTGCAATATTAAATAATAAATATTGATCAGCAGTAAAAGGCCATGTTGATGCGTTTTTAACCGATGGATTATAAGTATAAAATGGAACTCCGTCTAATAAAAACATAATTTGAAAGGGAGACCAATTCATTGAATATACATGAAAACTACTACCAAGGTTATTCGCAATTGTACCACCTATATTTGTTGTAGCGCCAGATGAAGAAGGCGTATGAAGTGCACTTTGAATATAACCTGCAGGTTGATCTCGAGTTATTCCGTGTTCCATAATATCTATTTCACCACAAGCGGGCCAAGGTGTTGTACCATGAGTTGCTGCAAAAAATCCCCCTGGCTCCGTTATGTTTTTTCCTAAAAGCCAAAGTGCTGGCCAAGTGCCTAGATTAGTTGGTACTTTTGCACGAATATCAACTCTACCATAAGTATAGGCAAATTTTGAATTTAAACGAGCAGAAGTGAATTGTTTTATTACACCTTGATCGTCAAAAACTTGTCTTTTTGCAACAATTTTTAACACTCCATTTTCTACAAATGAATTTGATAATAAGTTGGTGTAGTGTTGTTGCTCACCATTATGCCAGTTTCCACCATTAGGAATTTGCGTTTGGTGATGCCATTTTGATGCATTAACTGCACCATTTGTATTAAACTCATCAGACCAAACTAAATCAGAATAGATTACATCTACTTGAGCATATGAAAAATTTAAAAATAAAAAAAATACAAAGGAAATCTTTGAAAAAGTATAGTTAAACATTATGAATTAATTGTTAAAAATTATTTCAGATTCCAAAGTATTATCAGAACTACCACCGACAAATATTTTAAAATTCCCTGATTCTGCTTCCCAAACATTGTTTGCCGTATAAAAAGCCAACATTTTAGAATCAACTGTAAAAGAAACTACCTTTGATTCATATGGCTTTAACGTAACCATTTCAAATCCTTTAAGTTCTTTAACCGGTCTTGTATATGATCCAACCATATCTCGAATATACAATTGAACTACTTCTTTACCTTCAACAGCACTATTATTTATTAATTCAACTTGTATTAAAATAGTTTCATTTACTGAAAATGAATTACTTGACAATTTTAAATTTGAATACTCAAACTTGGAAAAACTTAAACCATGTCCGAATGCAAATAATGGCGTATTTTTTTCGTCAATATAATGCGACCAAAAAACACTTTCAGGTTCATTAAGTGAAGGCCTTCCGGTGTTCTTATGATTGTAATATATAGGCAATTGTCCTACATGCCTTGGAAAAGTCATTGGTAATTTACCACTTGGATTATAATCGCCATACAAAACTTGTGCAATAGCATTTCCACTTTGTGTACCTAAATGCCATGCTTCAACAATTGCCGGAATATGTTCAGCTGCCCATGGTAACGCAAGTGGTCTTCCATTAGTAAGCACTAAAACAATATTAGGATTCACTTTATAAATTTCTTCTAATAATTCTTGTTGAACACCAGGTAATCCTATATCTGTACGACTTCTACCTTCACCTGATTGTAAACCATGTTCGCCTAAAACCATTACTACAACATCGGCCTTTTTTGCAATTTGAATGGCTTCACCAAATCCAGACATATCAGTAGTATTTATCTTAGTTTCCCACATAAATTGGGTTCTACCAATTGCTACATCTGCACCTTTAGCATAAGTCAATTCATTATTGATATAAGCATTCATTCCCTCTAAGACAGAAACAGCAGTGTTATCATCAGCACCAATGCGCCAACTTCCTAACGGACTTGTTTTATCGGCTGCTAATGCGCCAATTAAAGCAATTTTTTGACCTGATTTTTTTAACGGAAGTATTTGATTTTCATTCTTTAATAATACAATTGATTTTTTAGCAATATCTAAAACACCTTCGTGAAATTCTGATTTTCCAACAGTAGCTTTTTCAACAACTTCATCACAATATTTATAAGGATTATCAAATAATCCTAATTCAAATTTTACTTTTAAAATGCGTCTTACAGCATCATTTATTTTAGAAATATCAACTTTCTTTTCGTTAACTAACGCTTTTAAATGATCGATATAAGCATAGGATTCCATATCCATGTCTGAACCAGCATTAATTGCGATTTCAGCGGCATGTTTACTATCTTTTGCGTAACCGTGAGGAATCATTTCGTTAATCGAACCCCAATCGGAAACTACAAAACCTTTAAAATTCCAATTATTCTTTAAAATAGAGCGTTGTAGTAAAGAACTCCCTGTAGCAGGAATTCCATTTAGATCGTTAAACGAATTCATGAATGTTTTAACTCCGGCTTCAACTGATGCTTTAAAAGGAGGTAAAATGATATTATGCAAAACATCATCACTTACAAAAACTGTATTATAATCGCGCCCAGATTCGGCGAAACCATACCCTGCAAAATGTTTAGCACAAGCAATAATATTCTTGTTTGATAAATTACCTTGAAAACCTTGAATTCTAGCTTTAGCAATTAAACTACCCAAATAAGGATCTTCTCCTGCTCCTTCCATAACTCTACCCCAACGTGGATCTCTTGAGATATCAACCATGGGAGCAAATGTCCAGTTAATTCCAACAGCTGCAGCTTCTTCAGCAGCAATTTCAGCCGATTTTTGAATAGCTTGAAGATCCCAACTTGCCGCTTCTGCTAACGGAATAGGGCTTATTGTTTTGTAGCCATGAATTACATCAAAACCAAATAATAAAGGAATACCCAAACGAGTTTGCTCAACAGCAATTTTCTGTAAAGCTTTAACATCTTTAACCCCTTTTACATTGAGCATTGAGCCTACAAGTCCTTTTCTTAGGTCATCGTATTTTTTTGCCGCATGACCTTCTTTTGGTACTGGTCCTGTGATGTCCCAAAAACCATTATATTGATTTAATTGACCTATTTTTTCATCTAGAGTCATCAACATCATCACCGAATCTACTTTTTGATCGATATCATTGCGTTTCTCGGTAACCAAGATTTCTTTAGGGCTACTGCACGACAACAAAGTTAAAATCAATAGAGTAACACCTAATTTTATGTTATTATATGTCATTGTAAAATTTATATATCTCAATGAAACGCATTGAAATTTTAATAAGAAAACATTATTTTTTATTGATATACTCTAACATAATCTACTAACATTTCTTGTGGAAATGGTGTTTCACTGTTTGGAGCGCCAGGATAATTACCACCCACAGCCATGTTTAATATCATATAAAAAGGGTTGTTAAAAACCCAATCACCCGTTACATCTGATGGCGTAATTTGATTGTAAAGTACATTATCAACATAAAAGTTAATGTAATTTTCGTCCCATTCTACACCAAAAACATGGAAATCAGTATCAAATCTGCTATTTGGTAATGTATAGGTTTTAGTAATTGCATTACCTGCAGAATAACCTGGACCATGAACAGTTCCAAATACTTTAGTTGGACTACTTCCCAAATATTCCATAATATCAATTTCGCCGCATTGTGGCCAAATAGCTGTATCAGAATTGGAACCTAACATCCAAAAAGCAGGCCATAATCCTTTTCCTCTCGGCAATTTTATTCTTGATTCAAGTCTTCCGTACTTGGTTTCAAATTTACCTTTAGTTAAAATACGAGCAGAGGTATATGATTTACCCATATATTGTTCTCTACGGGCTGTAATTTTTAAAAAACCGTTTTCAACTTTAATATTTTCAGGTCTATTGGTGTAATATTGCAACTCACTATTCCCCCATCCGTTATTACCTGTTCCAATATCATAACTCCATAAAATTGGATTTGGAGCACCATCTACATTAAATTCATCACTCATTACCAATTGTGTTTTGGTAACGACCGTTTGTTTTTCATCAGATGAACATCCCAACATCATTGAAAATACACAAATTGATAACAGCAAATTAATTTTATTTTTTTTCATTTTTTGTATTATTGAAAGATTATTATGTTTTTTATTTATCTATAAAAATAGATATTGTCCATATAAAAATTTGACAATGAAGAGCCATTAATATTTTCCATTATAATCAAACCAATATTATTTCTATTTGCTAAAGTCAATGGAGCTTCTATAGTAACCCAACCGTTTGGTTGAACTTGAGAACGTCTTACAAAAATTTGTTGTCTAGTATCATCACCTCCATTATCAATCTGATTCGGACCCCAATCTTCTATGGAAATTAAAAAATCGAAATTAGATGGAACACTGTTTGGTATATACAAATTAAAGTGCACATGTGTCATGGCCGTAGCATTTAATGTTGGGTTTGCAAAAGCAATACCTACATAATTGAAGGTAGTATAATTTAAAACATTATTTCCATTAACTGAAAAATCTGCCGATCCAGTTGATGAACCTGGTGTCCAAAAACCGTTGTAATAAGTTACAGGAACATTAGTATAAGTATCACTAAAAACGGAGAGTACATTAGCAGAGTTTCTAGTTGGAACTGGAGCACTTACAAAGGCACCCGAACAATTTATTACTAAACTACCCGTAGCTTGTTGCCCATTAAATGTTGCTGTAATTGTTGCTGTACCCGCTGCAATTGGAGTAACAACTCCAGCGTCATTAACCGTAGCAACAGATGGATTTGAAGAGGTGAAATTTAAAAAAGCCGGACTTATAGAAACTGATTGATTGCTACCGTTAGGCATATTAAATTTTGCTCGTAAATTTGAAACTAATGAAGTTACGCCAACAAAAGTAGATCTAATAACGGGTATATCAGGATCACTGTCGTTCACTAACATTATAGAAGCTTGTAACGGCAAAATAGTACCTAGCTTTTCAAATTTTAATTCGTCAATCCAAAACGTATATCCTGCGCCATTTGTACCTTGAGTACCGGCAGAATATCTAAACATACCTTTTTCTTGCAATAATTTTGAAGCATTAGGAATTGGAATAATGTATTTTGTCCAAGCCGTTCCTAAACTAATATTTCTCATAGTAGTTATGTATTTGTCAGGATAAAAGTCTTCTCCAAAACCAATCTCTCCAATTGTTACCCCTTGAGAGGCTTTAGCCCAAAACGTAAGAGCGTCAAAATCTGTTAAATTTCGACCTGCTCCATCTACTCTTAAAATACCTCCGGCATAATTACCTTGAGGATCATTTGAATTAGGAACATCAAAACGCATCGAAGCATTACCTTTATAACTAACATCAGTATCTACTGACCAAGCACTAAATTTTGACCCAACTGGGTTATTAGCATCTGGTCCATAAGGAAAGTAAAAGTTAGTACCCATACCAACTGGGGTATCTGTAAATATTTCCGCGGTTTTTGGATATGTCGCTAGTGTTTCATCTGACATATCTCCATCACAATTAACACTGGTTATCAAAACCAATCCTAAAAGGAGAGTATTTCTAAAGTAATTAATTTTTCTATTTTTCATTTTAAATCTTTTTAAATTATTTACCAATATTTATATGAATGTATGTTCTAATTTCCCACTCAGAACCATTGCCATAACCTACAGGGCTTAATTCTGGTACTGCAGGGTAGGTATTAGCAGGAACATAAGTTGGTGAATATCTTGGAGAATATTTATCTAATGCTCTCCAAATACCCATAATACCAATTCTTGTATCCGGTAAAATGAACCAATTTGGTTTTCCTAAAGAAGTTGAAATATCGATTGCACTTTGCACCGGAAACGTTAAGTTAAAATCTTTGTGATAATCATATGGACCCCAATCATTTAATTTTAAAGAGGATACAACTTTTACTTTGTTATAAATCATACGTAAATCGCCTCCCATTCTGTTGATGGTTCTTTCAGAATCGCCATTAGCTTGTCCATTTCCAAAATACAAATTAGCGATAATACCCAGACTGGAAGTCAATTTGGAAACAATTCGTGTATTGGATTCCCATAAATCTTGTGCTGGTGCTGATTTATCAAAAGCAAAAGGAGTTCTATTCTCTAAGAAACCTATTGCCGCATCCATCGTTGTAGGCAAATGACGGTAAACAAAACCTGTACTGAATGCAAATTTAGCATCTTCTAACAAATCATTATTCCATTCATACATCCAGGTTCCTGGTGTTGGATCATAGGTTAATAATAATTCTCCACCTGTGGTTTGACGATTTGATCTTACAATAAATGGATCGTCTAAAATATTTCTTAATCTTCCTGGAGCATTAACTCCATTTGGCATAGCATCTAACAATGGCATTTGCCATAGGAAATTAGGAGCAATTTGCAAATTGGAATTAATGTTATAAGTAAAACCAGCTAAAAAGTTCATTTGATTACCACTCCCATTTTCTTTTAATCGCCATCCTGTAAAGGTTTGAGTATAATCACCTCCAGTGTTAGCTACTAACCCATAAATTGCACCTTGAGTGTACACATTGAACTTACCTTTAGAAAATGTTAGCTTTATCTTAGCTCCCCAATTATCGTATGGTTGAACTTTGCGATTATATATGGTATAATTATTTGGTGTGATTTCTTTTGCAATCTGATATTCTCTTCCATTTAACGGTTGCCCCCCCCAAATACCACCATATTCAATTCCGAAGAATTGGTCTTTAAATTTAAGGTGAAATGAAGCACGCCGAGTCTTTGGTTGTGGAATAAAAATAGATGTTACCGCTTGAGCAGCACTTGAAATATCTTCATGATAAACCGCTGTTGCAGTTACTTTTCCGAAAGTTTTAGAATACTTCAATAAGTAAGCTGGGTTAGCTCCCCACCATAATTGAGGTCCAAAAGCCGCTTTTAATCCGTTTAAACTGCCTCTTCCATCAATTTCAAAACCAGAAGTTACACCATTATAAATGTCTAAATTTTGACCATAATTTGCTTCAGGATACAATCCGAAGAAGTCGCCTTCATAACCCCAATGGTAGTGACCAGTTCTATAGAAACCTCTAATTTCAAAATCTTTAGCAGTCCATTTATAAGAGGCATTGTAAATTTGAACTCTGTTCACATCATTAGTGTAAACTTCTCCGTCACTAGATAATAACGTTTGAGCTCTACCTCTATTTTCGTAGAAGATTTCATTTATTGGATTTTCTGCAACATTACCTAATATGTTGAAATTAACATTCGCTTTCATGTTTGCAGATGGGTTTCCTTCCACACCTATAAAGTAAGATTCCATTGTATCAAACCCAACTTTATTAGGATATTTATTCGTTTCTGGATCATCTATTGTAGGAGTTGAAAGTAAACTTCCTCCTGTATTAAATGTTGTGAATTCGGCTCTAAGATTACTTAACCTAATGACATCACTTTCATTTCCAGCTAAAGCAGCTTTATCAGCACGAGCTCTTAAAGCAGCATCCATGATATTTGCAGTCTCAAAATGTGTTTTAACTCCATTACTGTTCTCACTTGAAGCATAAGGATTAAACTTGTGAATTTCTTTCAACACATAATATGCTGCTCTTGGATACAATTGGTAATGACCAACTGCATCAACAGGTCCTTTGGCACAAATACCGAACCATTCTTCGTTCATATTATTTTGTCCTTCGGTGTAATCTTTTTGATAACCACCATTTGACCAAGAAGCATTAGAATCGTGAATATCTAAACCAGAAGTTTGACCAAATTTCCACCATCCATCACTAAATTGAAAGGTAAAACCACCAATTGCGATACCTGATTTCCCTGCTCCTGAAACATTCTCATATATTTCTTTCCAATTACTTTTCAAATAAAAAGCTTGTGCATTTTGATCTTCACTATTAGATAAAACATTAAAAGCATCAGAACCAAATTCAGTAAATAAAACAGGTTT